>NZ_CP119988.1:2504256-2817288 GCF_029338515.1 Haloglomus litoreum
GCGGAGATATACGACCACTGCTCCCCGGCCGCGCTCCGCGCGGCGATGCGCGAGCGCGCCCGGGACGTGGACGCGACCGACGAGTCCTGGCTCGTCGTCACGGACAGCGTGTTCTCGATGGACGGCGACGTGGCGCCGCTCGCTGACCTCTGTGACGCCGCCGAATCGTTCGGCGCATGGGTGATGGTGGACGAGGCCCACGCGACCGGTCTGTACGCCGACGGCGGCGGCATCGTCCAGCGCGAGGGGCTGAGCGACCGCGTCGACGTCCAGCTCGGCACGCTCTCCAAGGCGCTGGGCACGCAGGGCGGCTACGTCGCCGGGGACGAGACGCTCGTCGAGCACCTGCTGAACACGGCGCGCGCGTTCGTCTTCTCGACCGGGCTGGCACCGCCTGCCGCCGGCGCAGCGCGCGAGTCGCTCCGCATCGCCCGCGAGGGCGACCGCCCCGAGCGACTCTGGAACGTGGTCGGGCGGACCAGAGCGGGACTCGAAGCGATGGGATACCAGGTGCTCGGCGAGACACAGATCCTTCCGGTGCTCGTCGGCGACCGCGCCGACGCGGTGGCGCTGGCCGACCGCCTCCACGAGGCCGGGATCGTCGCACCGGCCATCCGCCCGCCGACCGTGCCCGAGGGGACCAGCCGCATCCGCCTCGCCCCGACCGCGGCGCACACGGCCGACGACGTGGACCGCTGTCTCGCGGCGTTCGAGGCCGCCGGTTCGGAGGTGGGACTCCTGTGACGGGCGTGTCGAACATCGCCATCGTCGGGACGGACACGGGCATCGGGAAGACGGTCGTCACCGCGGGCCTCGTCGGCCGCCTCCGGTCGGAGGGCATCGACGCGGTCGGCGTGAAACCCTGCCAGACCGGCCATCCACCGGACGACGACGCGGGCTTCGTCCGCGAGGCCTGCGGCGACGAGTCGGCCGGGGTCTGCGGGCGCTACCTGGGCCCGGCGCTCGCCCCCGCGGTGGCGGCCGACGAGGCGGACGCGGCCCTCTCCTACGAGGAGGTGCGGTCGTTCTGCGCGACCGAACTGGACGCTGCCGAGGTCGGCGTGCTGGAGGGCATCGGCGGCCTCCGGGTCCCACTGGCCGACGGCCGGGAGGTCGTCGACCTCGTCGCCGACCTGGCGGTGCCGGCGGTCGTCGTCTCCCGGTCCGGACTGGGTACGCTGAACCACACCGCGCTGACTGTCGAGGCGCTCGAGCGTCGCGACATCCCGGTCCGCGGCATCGTCCTCAACGAGTACGAGGGCGCCACGGTGGCCGAGCGGACGAACCCGGCGGCGCTGGAGGAGCTGACCGGCCACACGGTGGCCACGCTGCCGCCGACCGACCTCTCGGACCCGAGCGCCGCCGTCGGGCTCGTCGCGGACCTGCCGCGGTACGTCGATATCGACTGAGGCGGGGCTCGTGCCTTCGTCGAGTCCAGAACGGGTGAAGAGGTCGAGCGTGGTCGCAACGCGGGGGTGTGTGCCCCGCGTGTGACACTACGGAGCCGACTGGCTCCATCCCCTCGTTGCGCCGAATCTGGCATAAATTCACGGGGCGACGGCACGGCCGGGGCACACCGGACCGAAGGCTCATGTCACGGGGAGTCCGACCTCCGGACATGTACGACCCGATCCTCGTTCCGGTCGACGGGAGCGACGCGGCCGCCCGGGCCGTAGAGGAGGCGTTCGACATCGCCCGCGAGTCCGGCGCGACGGTCCACCTGCTGTTCGTGCTGGACGAGTCGGCCACCGCGTTGCTGTTCTCCTCGGAGTCGATGGGACGCCGGTTCGAACGGCTCCGCACGGAGGCCGAGGCGTTCCTCGCCGAGCTGGCCGACGACGCGGCCGGCGTGCCCGTCGAGACCGCGGTCACACGCGGGATGGGAGTGTATCGAGGTATCATCGACTACGCCGAGGACGTGGGCATCGAACTCATCGTGATGGGGTCGACCGGTCGGCACGGCCCGGCCGGCGTCCTCGGGAGCACGACCGGGCGTGTCGCTGCGAACACGGATATCCCGGTGATGGTGCTCTCGGAGCCGAAGGCGGCGGAGAGCGCGGACGACGGCGCCGACGCTCCGTGAGAGCGGTCGTCGGCTGGTGCTGCCGGCGCCGGACGTCGCTCAGCCCTGGCTGCCGGCTCCCCCGACCGCGTGCCGGATCTGCTGTGCGAGGCGGTCGTACTGCTCGGTTCCCGACCCCTTCGGCACGTAGGCGGTGACGTCGTGGGTGATGGCCTCGCTGGCGACCTCCTCGCTTCCCTTGTTGGTGAACAGGATAAACGGGATGTCGGGGTAGTCCTCTCGCACCGCGGCGAGGAACTCCACCCCGTTGATGGCCGGCATCCGGTAGTCGCTCACGATGCAGCTGATGGGCGCCGCCTCGAGGATGGCGAACGCGTCGGGCGCACTGGTCGCCGTCCGGGTGTTCAGGTCGTGGCGACGCTCCAGGAACTTGCTGATGACGTCCACCATCCCGGGTTCGTCGTCGACGACGAGGACCGAGACCGGGGCGGGGGATTCGGCGGCCGTCTCGCCGAGGCCCGCCGAGACCTGCCGCTCCTCGCCCCAGCGGAGTTCCCGCCGGGTGGCGAGGTCGATCCAGTCGCCGAAGTCGTCCGGGACGCTGCCGAGCTCCACGGTGTCGTGCAGCCGGTCGTAGACCACCAGCCCCAGCCGCTCCAGCAGCGGGAGGTGGTGTTCGGCGAGACTGGCCGCCACGCGGCCCGGGTCGTCCGCACCGACCTCGGCGTGTGGGTCGGCGTACTCCCGGGTCACGTCGACGAGGTCCGAGAGGGTCGCCGCCCCCTGCTGGCGGAGGTGGAACAGCACGATGCGGCGCACCTGGTTCCCGAGCGCCAGGAACAGGTCGTCGTTCGTCATCCCCGGCGGCTCCCCGCTGGTGTCCGACGAGGCCGTCATCGCGGCCCCCCGGTCCCCTCGGCCCCCTTCGGGGACCGCTCACCAGTCCTGCGGTGTCTCGTTCCCCTCCGGCGTTCGCGCCCTGCAGCCACCATGGCCGCCAGTTGAGGACGCGAAGTATTGAGGCTTGCTACCGTCCCTCAGGAACGAGAACCGTCCCGCCCGTCCTCACCGTCGCGGCCGCCGTCCCTCGGCGGCGCGGTCTCGTCCCCGTCGTCGGGCACGCGCCCCGGATGCTCCAGCAGCATCGCATCCACGTCGGCGTACTCCGCGAGCAGCTCGCGCATCCGCTCGACCGTCCGGGCGTCCCGCGCCCGGCCCGACCGGATGACTCCCTCCAGGCGCTCGACGGCGGTCGTGGTGTCGGACTGGACCAGCAACACCGGGACGTCGGCCTCCTCGGCGCGGCCCAGCACCGCCGCCGGGGGCTGGAACCCGCCCGTCAGGAGGACGGCCTCCACCCCCGAGGCGTCGAGCGCGGCCGTGACGATCTCCGGCCGGTCACCGCCACACACGAGGACCGCTGAGCGGGTCCGCCGCAGGGCCGGCAGGGCCTCGCTGGCGCTCATCGCGCCGACGACGAACCGCTCGACGATGGTGTCGGTCGGCGCCTCGCTCGTGAGCGTTCGGGCGCCGAGCTCCCGCCCCAGGTCCGCGACGGCAACACCGGCCAGCTCCTGGACCCGCGGGAGCGTCCCGAAGGTGCGGACGCCACGCCCGGAGAGGAACGGCACCACGTCGCTGGCGAGGTCGTCGAACGCCGCGTCACCGACCGCGTTGAACAGCACACCCGAGAGCCGGTCGCCGAAGCGCTCGCTCGCCACGAGCACGTCGTCCACGTCCTCCGGCCCGCCGTAGGGCGCGACCAGCAGGACCCGCGCGTCGAGCAGGTCGGCGATGGCGGGGTCCGTGAGGCCCACGGTCGCGCCGGCGTTCAGTCCGCCGCCCTCGACGACCAGCAGGTCGCGGTCGGTGCGGAGGGCCTCGAACGCCTCCCGGACGGTCTCGCGGAGAGCATCTGGGTCCTCGCGGCCCCGGACCGCCTCCCGGACGAACGTCGGCGAGTAGACCACCGGCTCCAGCTCGTGCATCGGGTCGTCGAGGCCGAGTACCTCGCGGGCCAGCATCGGGTCGGCGTCGAGCGTCTTGCCGACGTTGCTCTCCAGGCGCGTCCCCTTCGGCTTCATGTAGCCGACCGACCGCCCGGCGTCCCGGGCGGCCAGCGCCAGCGCCAGCGCCACGGCCGTCTTCCCGGTGGCGTCGGCGGTGGAGGTGACCAGCAGCGCGTCCGCGCCGGAGTCGTCGCCCCCGCGTCCGTCGTCGGTCCCGGTCTCGATACTGTCGTCTGATGTGTCGTCGTGTTCGCTCATCGGTCCGTCTCCGTGGTGTCCGCGGTGTCGGTCGTCGTCCGGTCCCGTCCGTCGTCCGTCGTCGCCCCGCCGGTGCCGTCATCGTCCGGGTCCGCTTCCCCCTGGTCCGGGTCCACCCCGTCCACCGCGTCAGGGTCCACGCCCTCGACCGCGTCCGGGTCGATGGTGAGCCGGACGTCGACGGCCGTCGCGCCCTCGGGGGTGACGACCAGGGGGTTCACGTCCAGTTCGAGGATGGCCGGGAAGTCGGTCACGAGCTGCGAGAGGCGACCGATGGTCTCGACGATGGCCTCCTCGTCGACCGGTTCCCGGCCCCGGGCGCCCCGCAGGAGCGGCGCGGAGTCGATGTCGTCGAGCATCCCGCGGGCCTCCCGCTCCGAGACCGGGGCCACCCGGACGGTGGTGTCCTCCAGCACCTCGACGAAGACGCCGCCGAGGCCGAACAGGACGAGCGGCCCGAACTGCGGGTCCCGGTTCGTCCCGACGATGGTCTCGACGCCGTCGTCGGTGTCCAGCAGCTCCTGCACCTGGACGCCGAGGACCGTCGCGTCGGGCTGGTAGCGCCGCGCCCGCGAGACGAGGTCCTCGAAGGCGTCGGCGACCTCGTCCGGCGGGACGCCCACCTTCACGCCGCCGATGTCGCTCTTGTGGAGGATGTCCGGGCTGACGATCTTCATCACGACGCCCGCATCGCCGTCGCCACCCGCCCCCTCGCTCCCGAGGATATCCCGCGCGACCCGTTCAGCCTCGTCCGGGGAGTCGACCACCTCGCCGGCCGGCGTGGGGATGCCGTAGGCGTCCAGCAGGTCCATCGCCTCGACGCCCAGTCGGGTCTCGCCGTGCCGTGCTGCCCCAGCGAGGCGTTCCTGTACGTGTGCCCGGTCCACCTCGAACTCGGTCGGCGGGTCGTACTCGCGCTCGCGGACCTCGCGATAGCGCCGGAGCGCGTCCAGGGACCGCACCGCCCGCGCGGGGTCGAAGTACGTCGGGATGCCGGCCCGGGCGAGCCGCGCGTTCGCGTCAGCGGCCGAGGCGCCGCCCATGATGCAGGCCGCCAGCGGCACCTCCGCCTCGCTGGCCGCCACCACCACGTCCGCGAAGTCGTCGAACGACAGCGTCGCCGTCGGGCAGACGATGACCACGCAGGCGCCCACGTTCCGGTCCGCGAGGACGACCTCGAGCGTGTCGGCGATGCGCTCGACCGGCGCGTCACCGATGACGTCGACGGGGTTGTAGACGTTCGCGTTCGCGGGCAGGCGCTCGGACAGCGCCTCGTGGGTCTCGTCGGTGAAGGAGGCGAGGTCCAGCCCCGAGTCGCCGACGGCGTCCGTCGCCATCACCCCCGGCCCGCCCGCGTTGGTGACCACGGCCACCCCGTCCGTCTCGGGGACCGGCTGGCCGGCGAGCGCGGCGGCCGCGTCGAACAGCTCCTGGACGCTCTCGGCACGGAGGACGCCCGCCTGGTCGAGGCCGGCCTCGTAGGCGGCCTCGCTGCCGGCGATGGCGCCCGTATGGGAGGCGGCGGCGTGCGCGCCGGCCTCGGTGCGCCCGGACTTCACCAGCACCACGGGCGTCTCCTTCGTCACCTCCCGGGCCGTCTCGACGAAGCCCGCCCCGTCGTTGATCCCCTCAAGATACCCGAGTACCACGTCCGTCCCGGGGTCGGCGCCCCAGTGCGCGACGAAGTCCGACTCGTCGAGTACGGCCTTGTTGCCGAGCGAGACCACCTCGTTGAAGCCGAGGTCCCGCTCGGCGGCCCAGTCGAGGACGGCCGTCACGAACGCGCCGGACTGGCTCATGAACGAGACGTCCCCCGGGAGCGCGTTCCGCGGGGCGAACGTCGCGTTCAGGCCGACGGGCGTCGCGATGATGCCCAGGCAGTTCGGCCCCACCAGGTTCAGGTCGTACGCCTCGGCGACGGCCACGAGTTCGCGCTCGCGGGCGACCCCCTCCGGACCCCCCTCGCCGAACCCGGCGGTGATGACGACCACGTCGTCGATGCCGGCCTCGCCGGCCTCCTCGACCACATCGACCGCGATATCGGGCGGGACGACCACGACCGCGAGGTCGGCGTCGGTCTCCGCGACGCTGTCGACCGTCGGCAGACCCAGCACCTCGTCGGTCGAGGGGTTGACCGGGAGGATCTCGCCGTCGAACGACGCCTGGAGGTTCGCCGTCACCGCTCGGCCGACGCTACCTTCGCGCTCGGTCGCGCCGATCACCGCGACGCGCTCCGGGTCGAACAACCCCGCGAGCGAATCGCCGCCCGTCGCTACGGCGGCCGGGCCCGACTGCCCGCCGCCCTCGTCCTCACCGTCGACACCTGCGCCGTCGCTGCCGTCCATCGTGTACCTCCGAGGACTCGGCCCCGAGAGATAAAACCACAGCCGAGGGCCACCGATTGCCCCTTCCCCGTCACCGGGGGGCGGAGGAACTGTCGACCAATAGAGAGGAGGTCCAGGGAACTGTGCCACTATCAGGACAGTACCTGGATTACGAATCGGAACCGGATACTAGCGCGAGAAGGGCAGAGTCAGCCGCCGGATGCGACCGCGACGACAGCACCCTTCATGCCGAGCGACTTGTGCGGGACGCACTCGTAGAGGGCGACGCCGGCCTCCTCGAACGTGAACTCGTAGCTGTCCTCCGTCTGCGGGTCGCCGCTGTCGAGTTCGAAGTCCGAGTCCCCGGTCGCGACGACGTTGTGCTGGTTGCCCATGCCGGTCCACTCCCAGTTGACGGTCGTCCCCGTCTCCACGGCGATGGCTGCGGGCCCGAACGCGTAGTTGCCCTGGTTGCCCTCGACGCCGACGTCGACCGTGCTGCCCCCGGCGATGGTGCCGTCGTAGTTGCTCGTCGCCGGCTCGGCGGTGAGGAAGTCGTCGACCCGGGTCCGTGCGTCACTGGACACATCGAGGGAGGTGCCGCCACCGCCACCGCCGCCATCGCCCCCGTCGCTGCCGCCGTCCCCGCCACCGTCACCGCCGTCGCCGGTACAGCCGGCGAGGCCGGCCGCGAGCGCTGCACCTGTCGTCGCCAGGACGCGCCGCCGGGTTCGTCGTTCCATACATCCAAGTTGGTGACGACGGCTGAAAAAGGGGAGACAGGGGGTCGGGCTTGCCGCGTTCGACAGCCGCCTCACTCCTCGCCGAGAAGTCGTCGGAGCCGCTCGGCGAGCCGGTCGCGCTGGTGGGTGAGCGCCCCCGCCGCACCGGCGGCGGTCCCGAGCGTGAGCCCGCCGGGGCCGATGGTGTAGACGCCCGCGGCGCTCCCGTCGACGGTCACCCAGGTATCACCGCCGTCGGCGCTCACCTGCACCGGGCCGAACGTCCCGGAGCCCGAGCCACCGGCACTGGCGAAGTAGCGGAACGAGTCGCCCTCCGCGGCGGTCCCCTCGAACCGGACGAACTCGTCCTCGCCGACGGTGACGACCTCGTACGGCTCGTTGGCGCCGTCGACCGTCCAGCCGTTCGGAACCCGGTCGCGGACCAGGACCTCGCTGTCGGCGAACGCCAGTTCGAGGTCGACCTGGTTCGTGTCGCCGCTCCGGAAGGCCGACCCGTCCATCTCGCGTTGCGTCCCGACGACCGGGTCCGCGCCGCCGACCGGGATGTCGTCGTGGATGACGGCGTGGACGCCCTGGTTGATGTCGGCGGCGAAGGTGACACCGTTGGACTCGATACAGCCCCAGACGTTGGGCGTGACGCCGCTGAGGCCCTGCATCTTCGAGCTGTCGGGGACGCCCTCCTGCTTCGGGCGGGAGTACCCCTTCTCGGTCAGGGCGTACTCCTGCCCCGGTTCGACCTTCAGGTAGCGGATGCCGCCGTGGTAGTGGGCCTGGTGGACCCAGAAGGTCTCCTCGCCGGTATCCGGGTCGACGTGCTTCGCGATGTCGGAGTTGTGTGGCGAGAGCTCGAAGTTGTCGAACCGGATGTCCTGCTTCCCCGGGATGTCGTCGGCGTCCTGCCAGGTCCAGTCGTCCAGCAGCGACAGGGTCGTCACGGAGGGCGCGGACCGCTTCTCGCCGTCGGGGCCGATGTGGTCGTAGATGCCGTCGGCGTCGACCAGTAGCACCGAGCCCGTGCTGTGCGGATTGCGCTTCCCCTCGACGGGGGCGTCCTCGACCGCGCTCTCCGTCGGGAGGGTGCCACCCTCCTGCTCCTGGCTCTCGGCGGCGGAGCCGTCGGTGGTGTTCGCGGGCTCCTCGTGGCTGGCGATGAGGACGCGCTTGTCGTCGACGAGGTCCGGCGCGGGCGTCGTGAAGTGGCCCTGGCGCATCGGGAAGTGGCCGATCTCCTCCATCGCAGTGGGGTCCGTCGCGTCCAGCACCCGGACGCCGGCGTTCCAGTAGGCGACGTACACGGTCGGCCGCCCGGTGACGGGGTCGTCCTGCACCTCGATGTCGTGGCAGTAGAAGTCCATCCCGCCGGTCGGTGTCGCCTCGCCGGCCGCGTTGTTGCCGCCGGTCGCGGTCCAGCGGTTCACGAGCAGGAGCTGGCCGGTCGTCCGGTCGAACTCGAAGACGTAGACGCCGGCCGTGTTGTCCGACTCGATGTCCTTGCAGGCGAAGACGTAATCCGTCCCGTCGATGCGGTGGTGGAAGAGGTTGTGGATGCCCGTCGAGAAGGTCTCCTGGGCGTCGACCAGCGAGGGGTTGTACGGATCGGAGACGTCGACCGCGAGCACGCCGCCGCTGTTGACGCCGGAGGTGCTGCTCTCGGCGAGGGTGACGTCCGGGTCCTTCTGGGTCTCGTTGAACAGCGCCGTGATGGGCTGGGTCCCGACGAAGACGTAGTCACCGTCGTCGGAGAGCTTCAGGTCCATGAACGCCGTCGCGGCGTTGTTGTTCTGGAGGAAGGAGACGACCCGCATCTCCGCGGACGCCAGCTCCGTCCGGGTCTCGGCGTTGTTGTAGTCCGCGATGTCGACCACGGCCATCCCGCGACCCGCGCTGTCGCCGCGCGAGGAGAAGAGACCGACGTAGGCGAAGTCACCCTCGGCGCGGATCTCGGTGACTGCGCCCTCGTGGGCGTTCTCGGGCTGCCCGCCGGCGCCCGACGAGGGCCCACGGCCACCGAGGCTGTGGTAGCCGACGTAGCCGGCGTTCCGGTGCTCGCCGACAGTCCCGGGCCGGCGGTTCTGCTCGACCTCGCTGCCCGCGGTGCTCGTGCTCGAACTGCCCCAGTCGTGGGCGCTCGCGGACCCCATCGCGCCGACACCGAGCGCGCCGGCGGTACCCTTCAGCACGGCACGCCGCGTCGCGTCCGACAGCTCCGACTCGTCCGTCCCTGACATGGCTTGCCCGACACTCCCCATCATACCTCAAAAGGGGTTCTGACAGACCCGTCCAAACGACCATCTCGGGCGCTGATCCGACGTTCTCACGGCTCGGAGACCACCTGTGATCCCCACGCCCCCGTCCCCCGGTGAGTCCCGGCAAACCGACCGCCTGCGCGGGGCTTCATACCCGTGAGGCCCCTACGAGCGCGTATGACGGTCTGGGTTCTCGGCGACCAGTTGACCCGCGAGCACGGCCCACTGGCGCGGGCCGATATCGATGACGAGCGGGTCCTCCTCATCGAGGCACGGGCGTTCGCTCGACGCCACGCCTACCACCCACACAAACTCGCGCTGGTGTTCTCGGCGATGCGGCACTTCCGGGACGAGTTGCGCGAGGCCGGCTTCACGGTCGACTACCGCACCGCCGAGACGTTCGCCGAGGGGCTCGACGCGCACTTCGACGACCATCCGGGCGACGGTCTCGTGACGATGGCCCCACCTTCCCACGGCGCCGCCGACCGGCTCCGGTCCCTGGTCGAGGAGCGTGGCGGGGACCTCCACGTGGTCGGGAACGACCTGTTCCTCACCACGCCCGACCAGTGGGACGCCTGGATGGGCGACCCCCCGTACCGGCAGGAGACCTTCTACCGCAACGTCCGCCGCGAGACGGGCTACCTGATGGACGGCGAGGAACCGCTGGGCGGGGCGTGGAACTACGACGACGAGAACCGGGACTTCCCGGGCAGCGACTACGACCCGCCGGACCCGCCCCGGTACGAGCCCGACGGGACCACGCGTGAGGTGCTGGACTGGGTCACCGACGAGTTCGACGGCTCCTACGACACCGACCCGAGGGGTGGCGGGTGGGCCGACCCCGGCGCGTTCGGCTGGCCGGTCACGCGCGCCGACGCACTCGACGCGCTGGAGCGGTTCTGCACCGAGCGGCTCCCGGCGTTCGGCCCCTACCAGGACGCGATGCTGGACGACGAGTGGGCGATGAACCACGCGCTGCTGTCGGCCGCGATGAACCTGGGGCTGCTCCACCCGGCGGAGGTGGTCGAGCGCGCCATCGAGACGTACCGCCACGACGACGCCGTCTCGGTGCCGCTGCACTCGCTCGAGGGGTTCGTCCGGCAGGTCGTCGGCTGGCGGGAGTTCATGCGCCACACCTACCGCGAGGCGATGCCGGACCTGGCGAGCGCCAACCAGCTCGACGCCCACGAGGACCTCCCGGAGGCGTACTGGACCGGCGAGACCGACATGGCCTGCCTCTCCGATGTCGTCGACGGCGTCCGTGAGCGGGGGTACAGCCACCACATCGAGCGCCTGATGATCCTCGCCAACTTCGCGCTCATCTACGGCGTCGAGCCCCGACAGCTCAACGAGTGGTTCCACGCGGCGTACGTCGACGCCTACCACTGGGTGACGACGCCGAACGTCGTCGAGATGGGCTCGTTCGGGCACGGCGTCTTCGCCACCAAGCCGTACGCGTCGTCGGCGAACTACGTCGACCGGATGAGCGACTACTGCTCGGAGTGCTCGTACGCGAAGACGAAGACGACTGGCGAGAACGCCTGCCCGTTCAACGCGCTCTACTGGGAGTTCCTCGGCCGCAACGAGGAGCGGCTCCGCTCGAACCACCGCATGGGCCTGGTCTACTCCCACTGGGACGACAAGGACGACGAGGAGCGGGCGGCCATCCGCGAGCGCGCGGCCGAGGTCCGGGCCCTCGCCGAGCGGGGGAATCTGTGAGCGACGGGGTCGCGCCCGCCCAGTGTTCGGACCGTGGACGAAGGCGTTATTATTCAGGAGTCGTAGTGTCGGGAAACTTCTGCCCGGAAAGGAGGGAGGACGGCGAACGTGACTGAGTACGAACCGACGGACCGCCACCGAGAACTAGACATCGAGGCGGCCCGGACGGCACTGTACGACGTGCTGGTGGAGACCGACGGCCCGCTCCGGGAGCGCCAGCGCGAGGCGCTGGCGGTCGGCTGTCGCTACCTCGGCGTGGAGAACGGGCACCTCAAGCGGATGGACGACCCCGACGGCAAGCACCGGGTCGTGGCGAGCACGGACCCGGACTCCGACTGGATTCCGGAGGACATCGCCCTGGACGATGCGGGCTACTGCCGAACCGCCGTCGACCAGCCGGCGGCCCTGGCCGTCCAGGACCCGAGGGTCGAGGGGTACGAGGACAACCCGGGCTACGTCGACCACGGCGTGGCCTGCTACCTCGGCACCGATATCGTCGTCGAGGGTGAAACGTGGGGGACCGTCTGTTTCGTCTCGCCCCAGCCGACCGAGGAGACTTTCACGCCCACCGAGGCCACGTTCGTCGAACTGGTCGCACAGACCATCGGCCGGGAGATCGCCGAGGATCGGTACACGGACACCATCGAACGGACCCGCTCGAAGTACGAGACCCTCGTCGAGACCGCGCCGGACGGGGTCCTGCTCGTCGATGCGTCGACCGGGGAGATCCACGAGGTGAACAACCGGGTGAGCGAGATGACCGGGTACTCCGAGTCGGAGCTGCTGGGGATGTCGTACCTCGACCTCGTCCCCCCGGAGCAACGCCACCACTACGACGCGAACGACGACCTGTTGACGGGGGCCGACGGGCCCCGCGAGCGCCTGCCGGACGGCTCACCGATCTACGCGCTGGACCGCGACGGCACGCGCCGTCCCGTCGCCATCAGTGCCGATACGGTCCACCTCGACGGACAGGAGTACCTCCACCTCGTCGTCCGGAACATCTCCGAGCGGCGCGAGCGCGAGCGCCGCGCAGGGGCCATCCTGGACCAGACCCACCAGTTCACGGGGCTGCTGGAGCCGGACGGGACGCTGCTGGAGGCCAACCGGGCCGCTCTGGAGTTCGCGGGCGTCGACCGTGACGAGGTCGTCGGCGAACCGTTCGCGGCGGCCCCGTGGTGGTCGGCCGAGGGCGCCGATCGCGACCGCCTCCGCGACGCCATCGACCGGGCCGCCGACGGCGAGTTCGTCCGCTACGAGACGGAGGTCGAGGGGACGAACGGCACCATCGTCATCGACTTCTCGCTCCGCCCGGTCCGTGACGAGTCCGGCGAGGTGGACCTGCTCATCCCGGAGGGGCGGGACATCAGCGAGCGCGTGCGCCGGGAGCGACAACTCGCCGTGCTGTCGCGGCTCCTCCGGCACAACTTCCGCAACGAGATGACCGTCGTCCGGGGATACGCCGACATGCTGACCGAGGACCTGACCGGTCAGGAACGGGAGATCGCGGCCGACCTGTCGGAGAACGTCGACCGGCTGCTGGAACTCACCGAGACGTACCGGGAGACGGTCGATCTGCTGAGCGATCCCCCGGAGCCGACCGACGTCGACCTCCGGCGGGCACTCCAGCGGGCCGTCGACAGTGTCCGGGCGGGCCACCCCGACGCCACCGTCGGCATCGACTGCCCGGGAGGGGTGACGGTGCACGCGCTCCCGCGACTCGGGCGGGCCGTCGAGGAACTGGTCGGGAACGCCATCGTCCACGGGGGCGAGGGGACCCAAGTGACGGTCGCGGTCGACGCCGGGCCCGAGAGCGTGGTCGTCCGCATCGTCGACGACGGCCCCGGCATCCCGGCGGCCGAGGCCGACATCCTCCGGGGTGACCAGTCGGTCGACCCGCTCGCCCACGGGACGGGCATGGGGCTGTGGCTCGTCTACTGGCTGGTCACGCTCTCCGGGGGGAACATCGTGGTCGGGACGCCCGATAGTGGAGGGACCGAGATCGAGCTCCTGCTCGACCCGTTCTCGGACTGAGTCGCGCCTCGGACGGTTCCGAACCCGGCGCGGATTCCGACGCACGGACCGGCCGGGCGCACCAGACCTACGCCAGCCCGTCGAGCCGGTCCTCGGCGTTCAACAGCGCCGTCTCGTCGTCCTCCACGATGTACCGCCAGAGGTCGCGGACGGCCGCCACCAGCGTCTCGGCGTCGGTCGGCGGGATGTCGCCGTCGAGCGCCTTCGTCCGCTTGAGATGCGTGTCCAGCGGGCCCAGCACGTCGTTGACCGTCGGGTCCGGATGCTCGCCGAGGTACTGGCGCAGGTCGGCCCGGTACTCGTCGACGGCCTCGGCGTAGGCGAGGCCGCGAGCCGCCCTGAGCGATTCCGGGACCGACTCCGGCGCCGGTCGGTCCCCCACGTCACCCTGGAGCAGGGAGAGCAGGTGGTACTCCTCGGGCTCGTCGACGGCGTGCCGGCGGGCCAGTTCGCTCCCGGCGTGGCGTAGTTCCATCGCCGTCAGGTAGCGGTCCGGGAGCGGCTGCAGGACCCCCGCGTCCACGAAGCCGTACCCACGCGTGAACTCCCGTGCGAGTTCGGCCGCGCGCTCGGCGACGCGGCGGAGCGGCTTTCCGGCCTCGAGTTCGTCCCGGGCCGGCGTCAGGTCCAGCGTGCGCGGGCTCGCTGTGTGGAGGGTCCGGTCGTCCTCGACGCCCACCGAGCGCAGGCTCCCGCAGGAGGGGCACTCGACGCTCCCGGTCTCGTAGTACGCCCACCGCGTGCCACAGTCCTTGCACTCGCGCTGGCCGCGGATCTTCATGCCCCGGGGTACGGGAGCGGGGGTCTAAAGCCCACAGTTCGGCGCGAGGGTCGTCGCCGCCGACCCGGGGTGGCCCCTGGGCCCCGACCCGGTCGCCCCTGACTCACCCGTAGTAGTCCTGCTGGTCCTGCGCGACCTCGAACTTCTGTATCTTCCCGGTCGTGGTCTTCGGGAGTTCGTCGACGAACTCGACGGCCTTCGGCGTCTCGAAGCCCGCGAGCCGGTCGCCCACCCACTCCCGTATCTCCTCGGCGTCGGCCTCGGCGTCCGGCGTCGGGACGACGAAGGCGGTCACGGCCTCCCCCCAGCGCTCGTGAGGGAGCCCGACCACGGCGAGTTCGGCGACCGCGGGGTGGTCGAGCAGCGTGCTCTCGACCTTCTGGGTGGAGACGTTCTCGCCGCCGGATTTGATCATGTCCTTCTTCCGGTCGACGAACTTCAGCAGGCCGTCCTCGTCGATCAACCCCATGTCCCCGGAGTGGAACCAGCCGTGCGCGAACGCCTCGCGGGTCTTCGCCTCGTTCTTGAGGTAGCCGTCCATCACGTTGGGGCCGCGGTAGACGATCTCGCCCACCTCGCCGTCCGGCAGGAGGTTCCCGTCGTCGTCCATGATGCCGATGCGGTTGTTCGCCGTCGCGTGGCCCCAGTAGTTCCCCTCCTTCTCCAGTTGCCACTCCGGCTGGTAGACGCAGGTCGGCGGGTACGCCTCGGTCTGCCCGCTCCCGAGCGCGAAGTTCGCGTCGAACACCTCGTGGGCCCGCTCCAGGGTCTCGCCCCCCATCGGCGTCATCGCGTACAGGCAATACTCCAGCGAGGAGAGGTCCCGCTCGCCGATGTCCGGGCGCGCGAGCAGCCCCTGGTACATCGCCGGGAGCATGAACGACCACGACACGTCGTAGGTCTCGACGTCCTCCAGGAACGCGTCCGGCTCGAATCCACGACGGATGACCGTCCGCGCGGAGACGTGCATCGCCCCCTGCACCATCGTCAACTGCGCGCAGTGGAACAGGGGCATCAGTCCGATCATCGTGTCGTTGCGGTCCAGCGCCACGTCGGTCGCGACGTTGAGCGACCCCGTGTGGACCGCCTTGTGGCTCAGGAGCACCCCCTTCGGCTGGGAGGTGGTCCCGCTGGTGTACATGATCTGGGCCAGGTCGTCGTCCTCGATGTGGACCTCCGGCTCGGCGGGCGAGTACCCCTCGATGAACGCCCCGAAGGACGGCCCGGGCGTCTCGATGCCCTCCCAGTCGATGGTGGCCAGCAGGTCCAGGTCGCGGTCGGCCAGCAGAGGGTCGATCTTCGCGTGGAAGACGTCGTCCGCGACGACCGCCGTCGCCTCCGAGTGGTCGAACTCGTAGGCGATGTCCTCGTCGGTTATCTCCGGGTTGATGGGCGTGGCCACGATACCGGCTTTCATCGCGCCGTAGTAGCAGGTCAGGAACTGCAGCGAGTTCCCCGATACCATCGCCAGGCGGTCGCCCTTCTCCAGCCCGGCATCGAGGAGTGCGTGTGCCGCGCGGTTCGTTCGCTCGTCGAACTCGCCGAACGTGACCTCCTCGCCGGTGGCGGGGACGATATACGCCGTCCGGTCCGGGTAGCGCGACCCCGCCCGCGTCGCCATATCGCCGACGGCGATGCGTGCGATCTCGTTTGCCCGCTCCACGTCAACTGTCTGTGGGTTGCCCTCCAGTGACATGGGTGGCGTTCACGGGGAGCTATCAAAAATCGCTCGGCGACGGCGGTGTTCACGGATCGACGACAGGAGCTGAACTCAGTGGCGATGGATTCGTCGTGACGACAGCGGCCGCCCGGTCAGTCACCCATCCGGACGCTCCCGTCGGTCCCCTCCAGCGCGTCGGCTGCTTCCAGGATCTCGGCGGCGATGTCCCTGGCCTCCTCGGGGGTGTACTTCGTCCGGTCGCCGTAGGTCTGCTGGATATCCACGTAGCCATCCCGTCGGTCGATGTATATCGGTGCCCGGGACTCGAGTGACGTCACCCGCTGTGACTTCGACATACTACTCCCTGCCGGCCCACCACATATGAATATTGTCCAGAACTGGAGGAATAGTACGCGTGTTCAGAAAGTTATCTCGTGGAGAATATATGGTATACCGTCCGTCCTGCCGATGGCGTGTATATACATCAGATACAGGTTCGGCTCCCGCTCATGGAGTGTCGACGCTCCCACGCCCGTCACGCTCGGCGCGCTCGGCCGCCTCGAGGATCTCGGTCGCGATCTCGCGGGCCTCCTCGGGCGTGTACTGGGTGTGGTCGCCGAACTCCTGCTCGATGTCCACGTACCCGCCACGCTGCTCGACGAAGACGGCGGCCCGGTGCTCGATGGGGGTCACGGGGTCGGATTTCGACATATCTGGATTGTACGTTGTCACCACTTGTCAAGGTTTCCCGGCGGTGGACCGACGATCCGGGACCCCCCGGCAGGATATCACAAGGCTGATGCTCGACGCTGGGGCATCTCCCACCCGTATGCTCAGGCGGTTGGTCCCCGCAGTAGTCGTAGCTGTACTGCTCATCACGAGTCCCGTCGTCGCGGTGACGGCGGTCCCCCAGGAGGGCGGTGATGCGGGCGGTGGCGCATCGGGCGGTGAAGGCAGCGACACCGCGGCCGGTAGCGCGAGCGGGAGCGCGTCCGGTGGCGCCGAGACCGGCGGTGGCGTTTCCGACGGTGGCGCCGCGGCCAACGATAGCCGCACGGTTCCCGGCATCGGTGGCATCGTGGACGCGGCACCGGCGGCCGACGGCGGACGATACCTCGCCGGTGCGGCCGGCTTCCGGGCGCAGAACTCGACGGTGGCGCGTGTCGGCTCGAACGGGACCGTCCGGTGGACGCGGGAGTTCGGCGGCCCCAACGAGTCCAGCCGCGTGATGGCCGTCGTGACGGGCGACTCGCCCGGCGCCTTCCTGCTCGAGGTGAACGGGGGTCCGGGGCCGGGGTCGGACGAGACCCCGCCGGAGCTGCGGCTGAGCCGGATCACCGCGGACGGTGACCTGGCCTGGCGGCGCTCGATCGGCAACGCCACGAGCTACGTCCGTGGCCCGGCGCTGGCCACGACCGACGACGGCGTGGTGCTGGCCCGGACCGTGGATTCGGAGCCACGGGGGACCCGCGTGACCCGCTTCGCGCGTGACGGCGCGCTCGTCAGCGACCGGACCTACGGCGGTGGCGTCCCGAGCGCGCTGGCCGAGATGGACGATGGCGGGCTGGTCGTCGTCGGGCAGCGCGAGTTCCAGCGCGGCTGGTTCCTCCGGCTCGACGCCGAGGGCGACGTGGTGCGTAACGCGACCATCGACGTCGGCGACCGCCGCATCGTGGGCGTGGCGCCGACCGACGACGGCGGCCTGCTCGTCGCCGGGAACGCGGAGACCCGTGGCTTCAGCGGGGGCGACCCCTGGGTCGCACGGCTCGACGCCAACGGCACCGTCCGCTGGAGCCGTACCTACGGAACGACCGACCGGGAGTACGCCCGGAGCGCGGTCGCGACCGAGCGGGGTCTCCTGCTGGTCTCGACGCGGGACACCGACAGCGGCACCCGGTCGACGGTCCTGACCCACGTCACCGCGGACGGCGAGGTCGGCACGACCACCGTGGCTTCGGACGGCGGACTCACGGCCCCGATTCCGCGCGGTGACGGCAGCCTGGACCTCTACGGCTTCGAGATCGACCGCGAGAACCGGACGGTGAGCGGCGCCGTGTGGACGGTCGAGATGCCCACACCGGCGGCTCCCCGCTGGCCCGTCCACGACACGGTCGCGTCGAACCGGACGTTCTACAGCGGTGAGAACCTCCGGCTCCCCGGTGACGCGAACCGGACGTACGACCTCTACCGACTCCCCGGCGAGTACACGGCGTTCGACGAGCCCCAGCTCGTCCGGCGGGTCGGGGGCACGGTCGCGGGTGTGCCCGCATTCGAGACGGCCACGCTCCCGACCGGTGACTACGCGTTCCGGGGCCCGGCGGGGTTCTGGTTCCGCATCGAGGACGGCCACTACTCGCTGGTGGACGAGCCCGGCGAGGCTGCCTTCACCCTCGATAAACAGGAGATCTGGCGTATCGAGCCCCGTCGATCGGTCGTCGAGACGTTCGCCGGTGACCGGCTCCTGCGAACGCGCGTCGACTCCGACCCGGCGAACATGACCGCACGGCTCGGGCTCACCCGGAAGAACGGCTCCAGCGTCGAACCGTCGACGATGGCGGCCGTGCTCGCGCCCGGTGCGGACGAGCGAGCCGCCGACCGTGTGTTCACCGTCGATGACCGCGCGTACGGCACGGTCGAACTCCGCGAGGGACGGAACCTGACACTCGACGTCAGCGCGCTGCCCGCCGGGTTCTACGAGCTGACGCTCACCGGCAACCGGACCGCCGACGCCACCGACCCGGCGACGTCGACGCTCGTCGTCGTGACCGAGGAGCGCGACGTCTCCCTGACGCCCGCGAACCGGACGCTGAACGTCTCGCGGAACGGCTCGGTCACGACGGACCTCACCCTCGTCGGCGCGGAGGCCGGCGTGAGCGGCCTCCGCATCGACGCCGAGCGCCGCGGACCCCCGGCCCTCCGGCTGGACCTCGAGTTCGGCGAGGCACTCGAGACGGGGTCCTCCCGCTCCGGCGCGGGCATCGGCCCCGGCCGGTCCACCGCGGACGTCCAGTCGCTCGACATCCGCGAGGCACCCAACGGGAGCTTCGTCGTCGCGACCCTGACGGTTTCACCCACGGACTTCGGCTGTGAACGCCCCGACGAGGACGTCCCCGACCGGCAGACGATCAGTGTCGGCCTGACCTACGTCGTCGACGACACCGGGGTCCCATACAGCGTCTCCGAGGAGGAGACCGTCACGGTCGTCCTCGAGGAGGAGGACTGACGACCCCCGGACCTGTCCCGACACCCCGCCCTGGCCGGTGATGCCGGCGACGGGGTCACGCCGTGGCCCACGCGAGCGCTCCTCGCCGGCGCCGACCGACGGACCCCCACGTCGGTCCGCCTCCTGCACGTGGGCGGACCGACACCCGACGGCGCCACCTGTCGGTAGCATGATTGTTTCCCGAGAGAGAAGTGCTCCGGCAGGGATTTGAACCCTGGTCGTCGGCTCTCTTCACCGCCGCCGATATGTCGGTCAGCCGGTACGAAAGGCCAACATGATTGGCCGGACTACACCACCGGAGCGCAATCGACCGTTCCGGACGCGACAATAAAACGGGTTCGGTTCGGCGCCACCTCCGGACGGCGCCGGGGACGGCTTATTTGCCCTCGAACTCGGGCTCCTCGTCACCCATGAAGGCGGTGATGCCCGTCATGAGGTCGTCCGTGTTGATGAGGTGGCCGAACGCCTGTGCCTCGAGCTCCAGGCCGGCCTCGCGGTCGTGGAGGCCCTTCAGCATCGCGCGCTTCGTGAGCTGCTGGGCGATCGGCGGCCCGCCGGCGAGGTCCGCGGCCCACTCGTGGGCCTTCTCCTCGAACGCCTCGTTCTCGACGACCTCGTTGACGTAGCCGTAGTCGTACATCGTCTCGGCGTCGAAGCGCTCGGCGGAGAAGACGATCTCCTTCGCGCGGCCGAGGCCGACGATGTCGACCAGGCGCTGGGTGCCGCCCCAGCCCGGCAGCAGCCCGAGGTTGTGCTCGGGGGTGCCCATCTCGGAGCGCTCGGAGGCGACGCGGATGTCTGCGCACATCGCCATCTCGAAGCCACCGCCGAGGGCGAACCCGTCGATGCCGGCGACAACCGGCATCGAGCACTCCTCCAGCTTGCCGAACGTCGACTGGCCCTTCTGGGAGAGGCCGATGGCGGAGATGGGGTCGGCGTTCGACGCCATCCCGGTCACGTCGGCGCCCGCGGAGAACGCGCGGTCGCCCTTGCCCGTGATGAGGATGGCGCGGACCTCGTCGTCCTCCTCGAGGATGTCGACGGCATCCGAGAGGTCCTCCAGCATCTGCGGGTTGACCGTGTTCATGCGGGCCTCGCGGGCCAGGCGGATGTGACCGACCATGTCGCCGGGGTACTCCAGCTCGATGGTCTCGAACTCCTCGGACTCGTCCTCCTCGTCGTCGGCGTCGTGGAAGCCACCGGCCTTGGCCGCCTCGCGGAGGCCGTCACTGACCTCGTAGCGCGGGTGTTCGGTCTCCTCGTACTTCTCGTCGAGCGCCTCGACGAGCGTCTCGAGCCCGGCCTCGTCGGCCATCTTCGCGGGGCCCTCGGGGTAGCCGGCGCCCAGCATGACGGCCTGGTCGATGTCGCGCGGGTTCGAGACGTCCTGCCCGACGAGGTTGCCGACCTCGTTGGCCATCACGGCGAGCAGGCGGTTCTCGATCTCCTCGTTGCCCGCGTCGACGGGGACGTCGACGCCCTCGCCGTCCTCGTAGTCGTAGAAGCCCTCGCCGGTCTTCTTGCCGAACTTCTCGGCCTCGACGGTCTCCTCGAGGAAGGGTGCGGGCTCGTAGGCGTCACCCAGCACGTCGTGCATGTA
Source organism: Haloglomus litoreum (assembly GCF_029338515.1). GTDB lineage: Archaea > Halobacteriota > Halobacteria > Halobacteriales > Haloarculaceae > Haloglomus > Haloglomus litoreum. The sequence goes on from NZ_CP119988.1 coordinate 2,524,877, forward strand.
CTCGAGGACGTGGTAGGTGACGTCGTTGCCGACCTGGTCGCCCAGCTCGAACGCGCCCATCGGGAGGCCGACGTCGAACTTCGTCGTGGAGTCGATCTCCTCGATGGTCGCCTCGTCCTCGGAGACCATCCAGCAGGCCTCGTTCATCAGCGGGACGAGGATGCGGTTGACGATGAAGCCCGGCGAGTCCTTGCGGACGCGCACGGGGGTCTTGCCGAACGCCTCTGCCAGCTCCTCGGTCGCGTCGAGGGTCGCGTCGGCCGTCTCCGCGCCGGAGATGACCTCGACCAGCTGCATCCGCACCGGCGGGTTGAAGAAGTGCATCCCGCAGAACTGCCCGGGTCGCTCGGTCTCCTCGGCCAGGTTCGTGATGGAGAGCGAGGAGGTGTTGGTCGCGATGATGGCCTCCTCGGGGAGGTACTCCTCGACGTCGCTGTAGACGTCCTTCTTGATCTCCATCTTCTCCGGGACGGCCTCGATGACGAAGTCGGCCTCGCCGACGGCCGCCTCCACGTCGACGTACGGCTCGACGCGGCCGAGCGCGCTGTTGGCCTCGTCCTCGGAGATCTGGTCCTTCTCGGCGAGCTTCTCGAGCGACCACTCGATCTGCTCGTAGCCGTTCTGGACGAACTCCTCCTTGATGTCCCGCAGGTTCACCTCGTAACCTGCGAGCGCAGCGACCTCCGCGATACCGTGACCCATGCTCCCCGCGCCGAGCACGGCGATAGTCTCGATCTCGTCGAACTCCATGACAGGTGTGTGGTCCCACGGCGCTGGTTTCAACGTTCCTTTTCGGTAGGCCACCACCCCACCCTCACACTGGCGGGTGGGGTAATACCCCAGCACGCCTCCTGACCGCCGCTACGGCCCCATGAGGCCGCTTGCGTGTCAACGGCACTCGAAGGGTTTACAACCGTGTACCTCTGCACCGTGTCTATGGACTTCGGTCTGACAGACGAGCAGGAGCAACTCCAGAAGGAGGTCAAGCGGTTCGCGGACAACGAGATCCGACCCAACGCCGTCGAGTACGACGTGGAGGAGAAGTTCCCCCACGACATCGTCGACGAGGCCGCCGAGATGGGCCTCATCGGGATGTCCATCCCGATGGACTACGGCGGTGCGGGCTACGACCCCATCGACAACATCCTCGTCGGCGAGGAGCTGTTCGCCGCGGACCCGGGCATCGGCCTCTCCATCATGGCCTGCTCGTTCGGGACCGAGAACATCATCGAGTTCGGGACGGAGGACCAGAAGGAGCGCTTCCTCCCCGACATCGTGACCGGCGACGCCATCTCCGGCGCGGCCATCTCCGAGCCGGACACGGGCTCGGACGTCTCGTCCATCTCCACGCGCGCGGAGAAGGACGGCGACGAGTACGTCATCAACGGCAACAAGATGTGGATCACGAACGGCACCGTGGGCGACTTCTTCACGGTGCTGTGCAAGACGGACCCGGATGCGGAGGGTCGCTACAACGGCTTCAGCCAGATCGTCGTCGAGAGCGACCGTGACGGCTTCGAGAGCGAGAAGATCACTGGCAAGATGGGCATTCGCGCGAGCGACACGGCGGAGCTCATCTTCGACGACGTGCGCGTCCCCGAGGAGAACCTCATCGGGACGGAGGGGATGGGCTTCCTGCAGCAGATGCAGTTCTTCGACGCCACCCGAACCGGCGTCGCCGCGCAGGGCGTCGGTATCGCGAAGGGTGCCTGCGAGCGTGCGCTGGAGTACAGCCAGCAGCGCGAGCAGTTCGGCCAGCCCATCGGCGAGTTCCAGGCCATCCAGCACAAGCTCGCCGACATGCACACGAAGCTCGAGGCGGCCCGCCAGCTGACCTACAAGTCCGCGTGGACCGTCGAGAACTCCGACCAGCCCGTCACGAAGCTCGCGTCGATGGCGAAGGAGTACGCCTCGCGCGTGGCCGTCGACGTGGCCAACGAGGCCGTCCAGATCCACGGCGGCGCCGGCTACGTCAACGACTTCGACGTCGAGCGGTTCTACCGCGACGCGAAGATCACCCAGATCTACGAGGGCACCACCGAGATCCAGAAGAACATCATCGCCCGCGAACTCCAGGGCAAGGGCTTCTAAACCCGAGCTGTTTTCGCCTCGGATTCGGCGGCGAAGCCGTCCTCAGAACGCGAAGCGTTCTGATGGGCTGCGGAAGAGCTTCGCTCTCCCGAACGCCGAACCGCTCGGCCAACAGACGTTCAGAAAAAATGCCGCTGGCTCCCGTCGGTTGCCAGCGGTGAGGGTGACAGCCCGAACGTCGTCGGAGCTCGCTCCGACGGAAGTGAACCGCGCTCGCTTCGCTCGCGCGGATGCACTCTTCGGATTCATAGCCGCACCAACACGTGTTATTTACTAATTCATGCATTTGTCGCGATGTTTGTCAACCTGAACTACAATCGGAGATATTCCAAACCTATTCTCCAGTCCCGTACGTTCAAGTACCGGAACGCGACCAGCGCCCCCATGCCCTGACGAGTCGTCGCCGGACCGCCGACCCGACCAGTCGGAACGTCACCGACTGGTCGGTTCCGCCAGCGCGGCACCACGGTCCGGCGGAGGGAGCGGTGTCGCCTGTTCGTGATCGGCAACGAAGCCACTGGAGACGACGGCCTGTTCCAACGGATTTCCCGTGGCTCAGGAGAACAGCTCGTTGGTGCAGCGCTTGATGAACGCCGAGAGGTCCTCGCCCACCGACCGGTCGAGCGAGACGTAGGCCGCCTCGTCCTCGTCGCCACAGGGGATCAGCAGCAGGAAGGCGTCCTCGAACGCGAACAGGCCGGCGTGGGACTGGCCCAGCGAGGTGTTGTAGGTGTTGAGCCCGTGGAGGGCACCGGCGGTCTGGGAGGCGGCGTCCTCCAGCCCTGCGAGTTCGCGCTCCGTGTACCGGCTCTGCAGGTCGTCGCGCATATACTCCGGCTCCACCCGTCCGTTCTCGACGAGACCGACGGCCCGCACCTCGTCCTCGAGTTGCGTGCGACAGAACTCCGTCAGGCGCTCGACGTTCCCCCTCGTCATGTGTCCCGCTATCACGGGGCCACACAAAACCATCCGGACCACCAGAGCGGCGTCGGGGGCCGGACCCTGCCAGTCGTGACTACTCTCCGGCATCCGGTCGCTCACGGGCGATCCGGAGTACCGACTCCGTCAGGAGGTCGATACCGATAGGCAGCGATCGCTCGTCGACATCGAAGGTGGCGGTGTGATGGCCTCCAGGGTGGTCCGTCCCGACGCAGACGTAGGCGGCCTGCCCACCCCGCTCCTGGACGTACCGCATCAGCTCCGTGGCATCCTCGCTCCCGCCGAGGTCGTCGCGGTGGACGACCGACTCGACGCCCCTGATGTCGACAGCGAGGCCCTGAACGAGCGAGACGAGCGACTCGTCGCTCGTCGCCGAGGGCGCCGCCCCCTCGATGGTGATGTCGGCGTCACACGCGTGCATCTCGGCCGCCGACGTGATGACCTGCTCCGCCCGCTCTTGCATGTAGTCCCGCAGTTCGGTCGTCCCGCCCCGTACCTCCCCCTGGAGGAACGCCTCCTCGGGGATGATGTTCGAGGCCGTGCCGCCGCCCACCTGCCCGGCATTGATTCGTGTGACCCCCTCGCTGTGGCGCGGGATGGCGTAGAGGTTCTGGACGGCCGTCGCCAGCGCCTGCACCGCGTTGCGACCCTCCTCCGGCCGCGCGCCGGCGTGTCCGCCCTCACCAGTGAACTCGGCGCGTAACTGGGTCACCGCGAGGAACCCGTCGATCCCCGCCACGACCTCACCGGTCGGGTGGTCCAGGCCGACGTGGACTGCGAGGAGGTAGTCCACGTCGTCGAGGTGGCCGGAGTTCGCCAGCGGTTTCCCGCCGCCGATGACCTCCTCGGCGGGCTGGAAGAGGAGCTTCAGCGTCCCCTCGAAGTCGCTCTCCTTCACCCGTTCGAGGACGCCGATACCGAACGTGGCGTGTGCGTCGTGGCCGCAGGCGTGCATCGCGCCCGTCTCCGAACGGAACCCCTCCCGCGCGGGGATGTGGTCGTCGTCGGTCGACTCCGCCCGCGGGAGCGCGTCGATGTCGACGCGGAGCGCGATGGTCGGTCCCTGCTCGTGGTCACCCTGTCGGACGACCGCGACCGCTCCGGTGACACCCTCTCCCAGCTGCTCGACGACGTCCGGGTCCGCTCCGGCCTCGAGCGCGCGCTCGCGCCACTCCGCGAGTTCGGCCGCATCGGGGACCTGCACCCGCAGGTCGGGGTCGATGGCGTCCGGGCCGAGGTGGAGTTCGTCGACGCCGATGCGTTCCAGTTCCTCGACGATGCGCGCGGTGGTGTAGAACTCCCGCCAGGCGGGTTCCGGGTGACGATGGAGGTCACGCCGGAGGGCGACGAGGTGGTCGGGGGCCGTCGAACCGTGGTCCGGCGCGTCCCCGTCCGGACCAGTGGAACTCTCGCTCATGGCCGACCCTCGACGCCCGGGCGGTTAAAGACTACAGGCCGTGGGACCGGTCCGCGTATCGCCGTGAGAACTAGCCGGGGTTGCTGACCTGTTCGATGTCAGCTTCGATGTGGATACTGGACGGGTAGTCCGCGCCGGCCACGTTCCGGGCGAACTCGTCGTGACCCACGATGACGATGGAGCGGACGTAGACGGGGTAGGTCCAGCCCTCGAACCGGCCACCATCGGGGTCGAGCCGCTGGTACTGGGGCGCCGTCACGTCCCGCTGTGGTTCGGGGTTCGGTCCCCGGAGTTCGACCCCCTTGCGCTCGGCGCGCTCCTTGATGTCGGTGACGACCCGCTCGAGCGTCTCGCGGTCCCCGGACTGGAGCGTGAGCCGAGTCACGAACGGCATACCCGTCCGTGGTCCGGGGGCGGACAAAACGGATTCGGTTGGTGGACGATGCGGGAGCGGTTGACGCTCGACGCACGGAACCGCAGGGTTCAGGCGACGACTACCGCTGGACCCCGTATGCGCCCCGCCGCTCAACTCGCCCTGTTCGGCAGTGGTTCGTTCCTGCTCGTCGGTCTTCTGACCGGCGTCTGGAAGTACGCCCATATCCGTGCGACGGCCGAGGGGGCCGCGACCGCCCCGACCTACGTCGACATCGCCCACCGCGCCGCCCTCCTCTACGCGTTCGCGGCACTGGTGCTGTTCGAACTCGCCACCGTGGCGCCGTTCTCGGAACCCGTGACGGTCGCGGCGGTGGCGTTCCCCCAGGTCTTCTTCGCGGGCGCCGTCGCCTCCTATGTCGTCCACGGTGCCCTGCAGGACACGGAGAACCAGTTCGCCAGGCCGCACGTCCTCGGCGACCGGGAACTCGACCCTCGGGTCGTGACCAGCGCGATGGTGGCGCTCGTCGTCGCCGAGGTCGGCGGTGTTGGCCTGTTGCTGGCAGGCTTCCTCGTTCGGTACGGCCCGTGAGGGTACGTTTCGAGGCAGTTCCGGGCCGCCCGTTCGATTTATCACGTTCGATGGTGTATGACACACCATGGCAGTGCAAGGCCCCACAGGAACCACCGCGCTCGACCGGATGCGGGACCGACTGACCCGGACGGAGTCGCGGTGTCCGGAGTGTGGAAGCGACGCCGCGGAGTGGACCTGTCGGACCGACGGTGGTCGGGTCCGCTACGAGCGGACCTGTCCCTCGTGTGGGGCGGTCGCGAGCCGCACCCTCCGGTTGCGACGCTAGGGCGACGGCGCCCCCGAAGGTCTACGTACTCCCGGGGTGACGGGCGGGTCGTGAGCGACGAATTCGAGAACTTCCGCGTGACCGACGAGGACGGCATCCGGCACGTCGTCATCGACAGCACGAGCAAGATGAACGCGATGAACCGGACGATGATCGACGAGCTGACGGACATCTTCGTCCGGCTCGAGGACGACCGACCCCGGTGTCTCGTCATGACGGGCTCGGACGGCGTGTTCTGTGCCGGTGGCGACGTTCTCGACCTCGGGAGCGCCGACGCCGCGACACCCGCACGTGGCTTCCGGAAGGGCGCGGCCGTCCTCCACGACGCGATGCTCCACCTCCATCAGGCAGAGGTTCCCGTCGTGACGGGCGTCAACGGGCCGGCCGTCGGCGCGGGCTTCTCGCTGGCCATCGCCGGCGACTACACCATCGCCTCCGAGGACGCCTACTTCCAGTACGGCTACCCGAAGATCGGCATGACGGGCGACGGGGGCTCGACCTTCTACCTCCCCCGGACCGTCAACCGGCGCGAGGCCAAACGACTCGTACTGCTCAACGAGCGCGTCGAGGCACCCGAGGCCGTCGAGCGCGGCCTCGCCACCGAGGTCGTCGCCGAGGACGAGTACGACGACCGCCTCGACGAGGTCGTCGAGCAGATCGCCGAAGGGCCCACGGTCGCGCTCGGCCGGACGATGCGACTGCTCGATGAGTCGTACGCCAACGACATGCCGACGCAACTAGCCCACGAGACGCAGGGGATGGCCGACTGCGCGCAGACGGACGACCATCTGGAGGGCATCACGGCGTTCGCCCAGAAGCGCGACCCCGAGTTCGAGGGGGAGTGAGCCGACGCCGCTGTGGGGCACGCGACGACCGAGGGTCACCCCGGGCCGACGTGCGTCCGTGGTCCGCAAGTGGCCACCGGCCGGCGGCGCCGACGGTCAACGGGGAGCCGTCTCGATTCCGGTGACGGTTCCAAGGAGTGCGGTCCACTCATCGACGACCGGGAGGCCCGCCTGCTCCACCAGTGCGACCGGCTCCTGGTCCCAGCGGCAGCCCCGCTTCTCGTAGTGGGCCTCGGCGCGCCAGTCCTGGAACCGGGCGAGGGGCCCGACCTCGCTCCGCCCGTGTTCCAGCAGCAGGATGCGTCCGTCCGGCTTGCAGACGCGCTCCATCTCTTGGAGGGCCTCGATGGGGTCCGGGAACGTACACGTGGAGAGCGCCGAGACGACGGTGTCGAAACTGTCGGCCGGGAACGCCAGGGACTGTGCGTCCATCCGGCGGAGTGACCCCTCCAGCGGCAGGCGGTCGAGCGCCTCACGCGCGTTCGCGAGCATCTCGGGACTGATGTCGATGCCGACCAGGTCGACATCGACGGGAAGGTACGGGAAGTTGGTCCCGGTCCCGCAGGCCACGTCGAGCACGCAGCCGCTGGCGGCGCCGAACTGTCGCTCCCGGTAGCGACCGGTGACGAGGCGGTCGGCCCAGCGCCACCGGTGGAGGGAATCCGCCACGTCCGCGTACAGGTCCGCGATGTCGTCGGCGGACTTCGGGCGGGTAGTCGACGGCGTTCCGTCGCTGCCACGGCTCCCGTCGGAACCGGGCGTCCTGTGCGATTGGATGTTCGTGTCTGTCGCTGGCATCGGGTGTTCGACCTCTGGTGAGGACTCCGGCCGACGACACAAGAATGTGTTCTCAAATTGATAATTCATCGAATCGTTTTCACAATCGGTTTTGAGCGATGAGCGGCAGTACGAGAGAGTCCGTGCGCAGTTCAGTCACAGAGGGGGGATGAGGCGACCGCAGCTCAAACGCTGTTTTGAAAGCTAGCTGTCAATTATCTGGCTCGCCACCGCGCCCGCGCCGCACGCGCTCGGTCCGGGTGACGGCCGCGGTGTCGTCCAGTCGGAAGCGCAGCGCGTCGTCGCCGGCCCTGAGCGTCACCTCGTAGGTCCCCGGTCCCGACGACCGACGTTCCGAGGTCCACTGGCCCTCCCGGAGCCGCTCCCCGAACTCCCAGGCCGGTACCGTCGTCACGTCGATCCCCCGGTCCCAGTGGAACGCCACGGAAGCGGGGTGATAGGCCACGCTGTAGGTCAGCGGGGCGTTGTACTGGCGGAGGCACTCCCGACACTCGCTGGTCACGAGGAAGCTGTCCGCCTCCGGAAGGGGGCCGTCCGACCCGTCGACGACATCGGCGGCGAGCCAGCCGCTACAGGTCGGACAGACGCCGTTCCGTATCTGCCGGTAGTCCCGGATGCTCTTCCGCCTGACACTCCGGATGACCGCTTCGGCATCCCGATCACGCGTCTGTGCGGGGGTCACCGGCAGCCCCGCGACCGGCCGCTCGCAGGCCCCACAGCTGATATGGACGTGTCGCTCGGAGAGCGACGCCGCGAGCGCCTCCGCCCCGCAGAACGGACAGACGCCGTCGACCGGTTCCGACCCGAACCCCTCCAGCACCTCGTAGTTCCCCGAGAGGATGAACCGGACGATGCGTTCGCCCGCGTGGGTGAACTCGTACCCCTCCTCGGTCTTGCGGAGGTAGGTCCCGGTCAACTCCCCGAGATGGTAGGAGAACCGGGACGTGTTCTCGGCATCCACGCGGTCGTATATCTCGGAGAACCGCAGGCGGACTGCGCCCGCCCCGCGCCCGGTGCGCTCGTGCTCCGCGAGCGCGACGGCGCGCAGGATGTCCACCCGCGTCTCGTCCGCTAGCAGGCCGAACATCTCCGCCACCCCAGACTCGCCAGTCATTGCTCGCTCGTCGGGAGTAGAGCAGCATCAACAAAGGAACCCCCGGTCGGGTGTCCGGCGGCGGTTCCAGCCGGCACCGTCAGCCACGGACGGGCGGAGTAGCTGGCGTTACTGCAGTTCGGCGGGTCGCTCGTAGTTCGGGTCGACCATCTGTGCGGACATCGGGTGCGGGTCGCCCTCGGTGAGGTTGTACTCCGAGAAGTCCGTGATGCCCCGCTCGACGAGGAAGTCCTCGTCGTAGACGGCGTTCCCGGTGAACTCGGCGGGGTCCTCGTTCAGGATACCCAGCACGGTGTCCGAGACGACCTGCGGGGTCCGCCAGTCGTCCTCGGTACCCATCCCGAAGTGCCGTGTCGCGCGGGTGTCGATGGCGGTGACGGGCCAGAAGGAGTTGCAGCCGATGTCGTCGCCGGCCAGTTCGCCGGCCAGCGAGAGCGTGACGAAGCTCATCCCCATCTTCGACCAGGCGTAGGCCGAGCCGCCGACCTTCCGGTCGGTCCGGGCCGCGGGCGCGTTCGTCAGGATCCACGCGTCCTCGTCGGCGTCGCGCAGGTGCGGGATCATCGCTCGCGAGGTGATGTACGTCCCGCGGATGTTCACGTCGGTCAGGAGGTCGAACCGGTTCGCCGGCAGGTCCTCGACGTTGGCGGGCTGGATGGCGCTCGCGTTGTTGATGAGGATGTTCACCTCGCCGAAGTGGTCGACCGCCTCCTCGACGGCGTTCTCGACGATCTCCTCGTCGCGGACGTTCAGTTCGATGGGGAGTGCCTCGACGCCCTTCTCCTCGCACTCGCGGGCGGTCTGCTCGATGGTCCCCTCGAGGCCCTTGTCGTCGCCGTAGTCGTTGTTCTCGCTGGTCTTGCCGGTGGAGACGATGTTGCAGCCCTGCTCGGCCAGGTCGAGCGCGATGGCCTTGCCGATGCCGCGCGTGGTGCCGGTGATGAACGCAGTGCTGCCTTCGAGGTCGGGTCGCTCCAGACTCATAGACGGCGTTCAGGTTGCCGGGGGATAATGCTATTGTTTGACAGTGGCTCCGAGGGGGGGCCGACCCCGGCCACCCGGTCCGCGGGCGGCAGTTACAGCTCCGCCAGTGTGGCCATCGTCGTCTCCTTGTCGTCCTGGCTCATCCCCGCCACGAACGCACACCGGACGGCGTCCACGCCGTCGATGGCTGCCAGCTTCCGGTAGTGCTCGCGGACCTCCTCGGGCGTGCCCGCGGCCGCGAGTGCCTCGAGCGCCTCGTCCGGGAGTGCCGCGGCCATGGCAGCCGTGTCCTTCTCCTCCCACGCCGCGCGGATCTCCTCGACGGCCTCCGGGTACCCCTGCTCGGCGACGGAGTTGCCGTAGAACGGACCGTACGCGCCGACGAGGAAGGACACCATCTGCCGGGCCATCGAGCGCGCGTGGTCGCCGTCCTCGTGGGCGAACGTTCGGACCAGCGGCGCGACGCGCACGTCGTCGACCGAGCGGTCCCCGAGGTCGGCGCCGCGTTCGAGGTCCTCGAGCCGGTCGCGGAGGCCGTCGGCCGTGAACAGCTGCGGGACCCAGCCGTCGGCGAACCGGCCCGTCATCTCCACCGCCTTCGGGCCGAGCGTCGCGAGGTCGATGGCGGGCGGATCGTCGGGCACCTGCCGGTCGTAGCCCATCCCGCCCAGCTCGTAGACGTCGCCGTCGTAGGACACCTTGCCGCCCTCGTAGACGGCACGGACGATGTCGATGGTCTCGCGGGTCCGCCGGAGTGCGGGCTCGAACTCCCCGGAGTGCCAGCGCTCGACCAGCGCGGGCGAGGACGGCCCCAGCCCCATCCGGTAGTCCCCGTCGCTGGCCTCGTGGAGCGTGAGCGCGGTCTGGGCCAGCATGGCGGGCGAGCGCGACGGCGGCGAGAACACGTCGTTGGAGATGCCGATACCCGTCTCCCGGCCGATGGCCGTGAGGACGGGCACGATGTTCCACCCGGTCACCTCCCCCATCGAGACGCGCTCGAACCCGTGGTCCTCGTAGCGCCCGGCCTGTGCGACGGCCTCGTCGATGGTGGAGTGGTCCGACAACATCAGCGTCCCGTCCAGCGCCGCATCGAATGTCATGCCCGCCGAGTCGCGGAGCCGTCACTTGAACCTTCGTCCGCAGGGGCCCGACCCACCGAAACGCCAGCGGGGCCCCACGACCTGAGCCCCCCGTCGAGGTGAACGATGTGGGTTTCCCATCGTGTAACTGGCAGATACCCGACCGGAAGATACTATAAGTGGATAATTTCTGACTTCGAATGAAAATGCCCCCAATTATCGATAAAGCCAGGGATTCTGGAGTCTGGTTCCCCGGCTCAGACGTTGCCGCCGCCGCTCCCGTAGGAGATGGTCAGCTCCTCGGCCTCGTAGATGTTGATGAGTTCCGTGACGACCTCGTCGTAGCTCTCGTCGTCGATCTTCAGTGCGTCCAGCCGCTCGACGGTCTCCTCGGAGAGTTCGACTCGCGGCATACATGTGGAGGTTGCGGACGAGGGGACTTATGCTCGGCGGCGGTCACTCCGGGAGTTCGGCCGACGGCGCCCGCCCTCGCTCGCGGTCGAGGTAGCCGCGGAGCCATCCGGCCGTCCGCTTCGCGTGGGGGAGGGGCGAGCGGCCGGTCGCGAGCGCGAACGGGACGTTGAGTGCCACGTCCTGTATCGTCGAGAGGCCGTACTTCCCGCCGAGGTAGCCCTCCTGCCAGCCGATGGGGTGGCGTTCCATGGAGTCGTGGTCGAAGCGCGCGCGGTGGTTCAGCACCCAGAGCCAGCCGCCGGCGTCGACGTGGCGGCGGAGCCACTCGTCCTCCAGCACGTGCAGGTCGTCGGGGAAGTCGACGCCGCGAGCGGCCTCGGTCCGGACGAGCGAGGCGTGCGTGCCGCCCCGCCGGGCGCGCCGCCGGACCCAGTCGGTCGGGTGCTCGGTCCGGGTGCCCTTCCGGCCCTGCACGCCACCCACGAGCGGCCCGACGGCGCCGAACAGGTCGTCGAGATACGACTCGCGCACCCGGACGTCGTCGTCGAGGAAGAGGAACCAGTCGGCCTCGACGGCCGCGATGGCTCGCTCGCGTGCCTCCGGGAGCGAACACGGCTCGATGATGGCCTCGAAGCCCCAGCCGGCCTCGTTGGCGGCCTGCCGCGCCAGGTCGACGGTGTCGTCGTCGCTCTCGTCGTCGACGACGAGCAGGCGCTCGACGGTCGGCTCGCAGGCCGCCTCGCTCCGGCGGAGGTGTGCCAGCGCGCCCTCGATGACGGCGGCGCTCTCGTGGGTCGGCATCGCCACCTCCAGGCGCGGGGCGTCGGACATCGGTTGGCGGGCCTACCCCACACGGGGGCAAAAACCCGTCCGTCCACGGCCCGCCGTGCCCGGCGCGCGAGAGCCCGCTCGCACGCCGCGCCTGACGCGAGCGGCGGCCGCGGCGGCCCTCGCCGCCGACGGAAAGACTTGTGCCCGCCGGTGGCCTCGGTCCGACGATGACCGAGCGGCCGAACATCGTCTGGATCACCCTCGACAGCGTCCGCCGCGACCGGACCACGCTCGGCGGCCACCACCGCGATACGACGCCGCGCATGCAGGCGCTGGCCGACGAGCCGGCGGGCCAGGACCTCTCGGCCTGCTTCGCGCACAGCCAGTGGACGCTGGGCTCCAGCGGCTCCATCCTCACCGGCACCTACCCCTCGCACAGCCGCATCGGGATGGAGGGCGACCGGGTCCCCGACGAGCTGACGACGGTCCCCGAGCTGTTCCGCGATGTCGGCTACCGGACGGCCTGCCTCTCCCGGAACTCGCACGTTAGCGCGGCAACCGGGCTGGACCGCGGGTTCGACCGCTTCGAGTGGCTCGCCGCCGACACGCTCCTGGAGGCGGCCGGCCCCCGCTCGCTCGTGAAGTACGCCCTGAACATCCGCCGGCACTCCGCCGGCCTCACACCCGACACCGCGAAGCACGCGACGCCGTACCTGATGAACGACATCGCGACGCGGTGGCTCGACGACCTCGCCGACGCGGAGCCGTTCCTGTTCTACCTCCACTACAACGAGCCACACCGGCCGTACTACCCGCCGCTGCCGTGGCTCGACCGCTACACCGCGGACCTCGACATCACGGCCCGGGAGGCCGCGGACATCTCGATGGACATCCACCGGAACCTGATGAAGCGGGTCGCCGCGGGCTGTGACCTCTCCGATCGGGAGATGGCCGCGCTGAAGGCGATGTACGACGCCGAGGTCGCCTACACCGACGAGATGGTCGGCCGCCTGGTCGAGGCGGTGCGCGAGCGGGTCCCCGGGGACACCGTCGTCGTCGTCACGGCCGACCACGGGGAGCTGTTCGGCGAGCACGGCCTGCTCTCGCACCGCTGGGTCCTCGACGACGCGCTCATCAACGTCCCCACGGTCGTCCACGGTGCGGACCTCGACGTCGCGGACGACGACCTGGTCCAGCACGTCGACCTCCTGCAGACGCTACTGGCACGGGCGGGCGGCGACACCGCCCAGCTGCAGGGCATCGACCTCGACGAGCGCGAGCGCGACTACGTCGTCGCCCAGCGCTCGCCGATGGACTTCGAGGGGCTGCTCGGCGCGGACCCCGACTACGACACCTCCCGGTTCCACAGCGGCCTGCTGACGGCGCTGCGGACACGCGAGTTCAAGTACCAGACCAGCGGGGAGCGCTCGGAGCTGTTCGCGCTCCCCAACGAGACGATCGACGCGACCGACGAGTACCCCGAGATGGCCGAGGAACTCGCCGCGCTCACCGAGTCCTGGCTCGCCGACGAGGGCGCGCCGGTCGGCGAGGCCCAGCACGCCGAGTTCGACGACGCGATGCGCAAGCAACTGGCCGACCTCGGCTACCTGGAGTGATGTTGCCGTAGCCTCCGGCGATACAGGTCCGCTCCGTCCCGGTCGACAGGACTTATGCCCGGTGAACGGGTACGACACCACCGATGCCGAGTGTCGCCCTCGTCGTGCTGGACACCCTCCGCAAGGACCGGTTCGACGAGCAGTTCGACTGGCTCCCCGGAACCCGCTTCGAGCGCGCGTACGCCCCGAGCCACTACACGGTGCCCTCCCACGCCGGCCTGTTCACGGGCCACTACCCGAGCGAGACGGGGACGAACGCCGAGTCCCACGAGTTCGACCCGCCGATGCCGACCCTGGCCGAGCGCTGCCGCGAGGCCGGGCTGACGACCCGGGCCTTCACCGCGAACGCGAACGTCACCCGCGAGTTCGACTGGGACCGCGGTTTCGACCACTTCGACGGGGCCTGGAACTGCCGACACGCCAACGCCGAAGCCGACGTGTTCGAGTGGAACGCCTTCATCCGCGAGCACAGCGACGAGGGGCCCGCACGCTACGCGAAGGCGCTCTGGGCCTGCCTCACCTCGGACTGCGACACGCTCGCGTCGCTCCGCCACGGCGCCGAGATCAAGTACCGCACCCACACCGTCGAGGACAGCGGCGCGCGGGAGGCCCTGGAGTACGTCCGAGGGACCGATTTCGACGACGAGGAGTTCCTGTTCGTCAACCTGATGGAGGCCCACGCGCCGTGGGACCCGCCGGAGGCGTACCGCTCCGTGGACCTCGACGTCCACCCCGGCTTCGAGGAGACCGTCCGGGGCGACGAGATCGATGGCGACCGGGTCCGGCAGGCGTACGACGACTCGGTCCGGTACCTCTCGGACATCTACCGCGATATCTACGCCGAACTGGACGCCGAGTTCGACCACGTCGTCACCTGCTCGGACCACGGCGAGATGCTCGGGGAGCACGGTATCTGGGGGCACGGCTACGGGCTCTACCCGGAGCTGACGCACGTCCCGCTCGTCGTCTCGGGACTCGGCGGTGCCGACGAGCGCGACGAGACCGTCGGGCTCCTCGACGTCCATCGGACGGTTCTCGAACTCGCGGGTGCCGTACCCGACGGGGGCCCGGAGAGCGCGACCGGCCGCGGGCGGGACCTCCGCGAGCCGCTCGAACCGACCGAGGGCGTTCTCACCGAGTACCTCGGGCTGAACTGGTTCCGCCGGCGGACCCTCGCCGAGGCCGACTACGCCGACGCCGCCGACTTCGACGAACGCCTCTACGGAATCGCGCTCGACGAGGACTACTACGGGTTCGAGACGCTCGACGGGTTCCGGGCCGAGGGGTCGACCTCGGTCGCGGACCCACGGGCCCGGATGGCGTCGCTCGTCGACGACCTGACCTACCACCGGGGCCGGAAGGACGGGGAGTACTCCGAGGCCGTCATGGAGCAGCTGGCCGACCTGGGCTACGCCTGAGTGGGGCGGTCCGCCAGCCGGGCGCTCCCGACGCTCGACCGGTCGCGGCTCGCCGTCCCCGAGCACGACTCCAACGGTCAAGTGCCCCCAGCCCGAGCGACCGGTCGTGACGATACAGGACCATCGTGTCGACGCGGACGGGGTCGGGCTGCACTACCTCCGCGTGGACCCGCCCGAGGGTGACGGCGGGCCGCCGGTCGTCTGCCTGCACGGGGGCATCGTCGACTCGGCGCGGTGCTCGTGGGGCGGTGTCATCGAGCCGCTGGCGGCCGGACTCGGCCGACCGGTCCTCGCGCCGGACCTGGCGGGCTACGGCGACAGCGACCGGCCGGTCGCGGCCTACTCGACCGCCTATCACGTGGAGGCCGTCCGGGGGTTCTGCGACGCGCTCGGTCTCGCACGTGTGGACCTGTGCGGGCTGTCGCTGGGTGGCGGCGTGGCCCTCGGACTGGCGCTGGCCGACGAGCGGGTCGAGCGGCTGGTCGCCATCGACAGCTTCGGCCTCGGCACGGAGCTGTCGAACGGACTGCTGACGTGGGCGCTGGCCCAGGCGCCGGTGCTGAACCGGCTGTCGCTCGCGCTGCTCGCGCGGTCGCGGCGGCTGGCCCGGGCGAGCCTCGGGAGCATCGTCGTCGACCCGGACTCGGTGCCGGACGAGGCCGTCGACGAACTGTTCGCGTTGCTCCAGCGCGAGGACCCGGGCCACGCCTTCCGGCAGTGGCGCGCGGCCGAAGTGACCCGTCAGGGGTACGCGACCTCGTACGTCCCGCTCCTCCCGGAACTGCAGCAGCCGGTGCTGTTCCTGCACGGTGCCGCGGACGAGGTGTTCCCGCCGGCGTGGTCCGAACGGGCGGCCGACCTCGCCCCGGATGGGGAGTGCGTGGTGCTGGACGACTGTGCCCACTGGCCGCCGCGCGAGCGCCCGGAGGCGGTGCTCGAGCAGGTCTCGCGGTTCCTGGGCGAGGCGTGAGCCGTTCCAGGTCTCTCCCCCGGCCGCGCGGGCCAGCGGGTCCGCCGGGAGGTCAGTGTGCCTGGTCCAGCGGGTCCTCCAGGTCGCCCATGACGGTCTCCAGCGCGTCCGTCGCCGTGAGGAGTCCCACCACCTCCCCGTCGGATAGCACCAGCGCAAGTTCCTGGCTCTCGGCCTGGAACTGGTCGAACGCGTCGCTGACCGTCGTGTCCGCCGACACCGTCATCGGCGGGGCCGCGATCTCCGCGAACGACACCTCGCCCGCCTCCAGCGCCGCCATCCGGTTGACGATGCTGGGCACGTACACCACGCCGACGAAGTCGTCGGGCGACTCCCCGATGAGGGGGTACCGGGTGTGTGGCGTCTCGGAGACCTGCCGGAGGTTCTCCTCGACCGACGCCGTGGTCGAGAGGTAGACGATGTCGGCCGCGTCGACCATCACCTCGCGGACCTCGGTCGTGCCGGCCGCGAGCGCGTTCAGCACCTCCTCGTGTCGCTCGCCGGAGACCTCACCCTGCTGGAGTAGCGAGCTCATGCGGGTCCGGAGCTGGGCGCGTGACTCGATGACATCCTCCTCGGCCTCCAGCCACGCGCCGCTCATCTCGACGCCGAACAGCTTCAGCGTCCCCTTCGCCACCCAGTCGCCGAGCGTGATGATCGGCGAGATCAGGACGTAGAACCAGTGCAGCGGCCTCGCCCCGTACCGGCAGACGAACCGGGACCGCTCGACGCCGAGGTAGGTCGGGGTCTGCTCCCCGTGGGTCAGGTGGACCAGGTTGATGATGAGGTAGGCCAGCAGCGCACCGGCGCCGATGGTCGCCAGCACCGTCCCGCCGAACAGCGGCTCGAACAGTGCCGCCAGGGCCGGCTCCGCGACGATACCGACGGCGATGCTGGAGGCGGTGATGCCGACCTGGCACGTCGTCAGGTAGAGTTCCAGGTCCTGGGTCATCTCCCAGGCCCGCTCGAGCGCGGGCGTGCCGTCCACGAACTCCTCCTCGGAGAACTGCCGAGCGCGCGTGAGGGCGAACTCGATGGCGACGAAGAACCCGTTGGCGAGGATCAACAGTACCCCGGCGACCAGTCGGATGCCAATCTCGAGAGGACTCATCGGGTGTGTGCGCAGCCCTTGCTCGGCCAGCGGTTAGAATGCAGTGATTGTCTGTCCCATTATGAATGAGATTGTCGAACTGATAACCACGGCCACTCAGATACCGCATCCGGGGATGGACCGCTGTTCCGGGGATACGGTTATCCGAGCCAGCACGCTATATCCCGCCGGATGGACGACCACGAACTCGACCGGCTGGATCGGGAGATCCTCTTCCGGCTGCAGCGGGAGGCCCGTCACACCTCCTCGAACGACATCGCGTCCTCGCTGGAGGTCTCCGCGAGTACCGTTCGCAACCGGACCCAGCAGCTGGAAGCTGCCGACATCATCCGGGGGTACCACGCCGACGTCGACTACGAGCGGGCGGGCTATCAGCTGTTCACGCTCATCGTCTGCACGGCACCGATTCCGGACCGCGAGGAGCTGGCGGCGGCGGCGGCCGACGTCCCGGGGGTCGTGGAGGTGCAGGAGGTGATGACGGGCGAGGCGAACGTCCTGGTGCAGGCCATCGGCCTGGACGGGGACGACCTGACCCGCATCGGGGAGGAACTCGACGAACTGGGGCTGCAGGTCTCCGACGAGGACCTGATCCGGAACACGCACCGGCGCCCGTTCGCGAACTTCGAGGCGGGCGAGGACTGACCATCCCCGGGTCGAGGCCCGGGCTCACCGCTATGGCTGGGATGTGAAATCGCCGAGGGAGGCCGGCCCTGTCAGGCGCCGCTGGCGTCGTCACCTGCCGGGCGGGTCGTGGGGTCGGCCGTGAGACCCGGCGGGGTCTCCTCGTCGAGCGGGTCCTCCAGTTCGCCGGTGATGGCCTCGAAGGCGTCCGTGGCGGTGACCAGCCCGAGGACCGTCGTCTCCCCGTCCGGGTCGACCACCAGCGCGAGTTCCTGCTTCTCGTCCTGGAACCGGTCGATGAGGTCCGCGACGCTGAGATCGGCCGGGACGGTCATCGGGTCGGCCGCGAGGTCCGACAGGGTGAGCTCGCCCGCTTCCAGGTCGTCCAGGTCCCGGAGAACCGCCGGGACGTAGACGATGCCGCGGAAGTCGGAGACGTCCTCACCGACGAGTGGGAACCGGGTGTGTGGATGCTCGCGGATGCGCTCGACGTTCACCTCCAGCGGCTCCTGTACGGAGAGGGGCGTGATGGCCTCGGCATCGACCATCACGTCCTGGACCTGGACGCGGTCGATGTAGAGGGCGTTCATCACCTCCTCGCGCCGGTCCGCCGGGACCCCGAGCGCGCGCATCCGCTCGCCCATCGCGGCGCGCAGGTCCGCACGGTCGCTGGGGCGGTCGCCCCCCTCCTCGCCCTCGATCTCCTCCTCGGCCCACGCTCGGCTGATGGTGACGCCGAACGCGCCGAGCAGCTTCTTCGCGACCCAGTCCGCGAAGAGGATGACCGGGCTCATGAGCTTCGTCCAGTAGTAGAGCGGCCGGGCGCCGTGCTTCGCGACGAACTTCGAGCGCTCGACGCCCAGATAGGTCGGGGCCTGCTCCCCGATGATGACGTGGAGGATGTTGATCAGCGCCAGCGCCACGATGACCGAGATGGCGGCGTGGCTCGCCCCGCCGGCGGAGAACCCGACGGCCCGGAACAGCGGGTCGATGGCCGCGGTCAGCGCGGGCTCTGCGACCACGCCGAGTCCGACGCTGGAGACGGTGATCCCGACCTGGCAGCCCGACAGGTAGATCTCCAGGCGCTCGGTCATCTCCCAGGCCCGGTCGAGCCCTGGGTGGCCGGTGAACTCCTCGCGCGCGAACTGGCGGACCCGTGTCATCGCGAACTCGGTCGTGACGAAGAAGCCGTTGGCGAACAGGAGGACGACACCCCCGATCAGACGAAGTCCGACGAGTGCAGCGCTCGAAGCCATCGATACTGGCGCTTCTGTCGCGCGACAAAAAGGGGTTCTGGCACGGCGGCACCGTGAGACGCCGTACCGGGCCGTCAGCAACCTCTACGCCGCCCGGATGGCGTTCACGTAGGTCGCCTTGTCCTTGACGCCGACCCACTCGCCCGCGGGCTCGCCAGCACGGAACAGGTGGACCGTCGGGACACCGCGGACACCGAACTGCTGTGCGAGCGGCTGGTTCGCGTCGATGTCGATCTTCACGACGGCGGCGTCCTCCTCGGCGGCGATCTCCTCGATGGTCGGCGCGAGCATCTTGCACGGACCGCACCAGTCGGCGTAGAAGTCCGCCAGCACGACATCGTGCTCGGCGAGGACCGACTCGAGGTGGTCGGCGCCGTCGATGTGGATCGGTTCGGTGGGGCCACCGTCGGCCGCGGTCCCCTGCTGGCCCTCCTCGGCGGTCGAGAGCAACTCCTCACGCTTCTGCTCGCGGATGGCTTCGATCTCCTCGTCCTCCGTATCGCTCGGCTCACTCATATGTCGGCATAGGGACCTCCAGAGATTAAGAACCCCGGGGTCGTGTCCGGATTCCGCATTCGCGCCCTCGCCGCGACACAGGAATCCGGCTGCCCGTCGACCGCCGTGGGCGGACCCGTGTCGCGATGTCGTCGGACCCCGGACAGACGGGCGTCAGACGCGCGGGGAAGCTTGATAATCGGTGACCGCAACGGCCCGTCCATGACCGAGGAACCACAGGAGATCACGACGCTGGTCGGTCGGGAGGTCTACTCGAACAACGGCGTCTTCGTCGGCCAGGTTGAGGACCTGCGACTCGATGTGGACGCACGCGGCGTGACGGGGCTGGCGCTGACCCAGCTCAACCACGACCTCTTCGACGAGCGAGCCAGCGGGAGCCGCGGCGTCATCATCCCGTACCGCTGGGTCCGGTCGGTCGGCGACATCATCCTGGTGAACAGCATCGTCGAGCGGATGCACGGCACCAACGAGGAGGAGGAGGCGCTGGCGGCGGCCTCCTCGGCCTGACAGGTCCGCGCCCGCCAGCGGGCGACGGGACGGCGCTCAGGAGCCGTTCGCCGGCTCGCCGCCGCTCCCGCCCTCGACCTCCACGTCGACGCCCATCGCCTCGAAGAGCTTCGACTTCACCGCCTGCTCGGTCAGGCTCAGCAGCGTCTCCCGGTTCCCGCCGTTCCCCTCCAGTCCCGTGAAGATGCCGAGCGGGATCTCCGCGGTCGCGTCCGTCGAGTGGCCGCGGGCCTCGCCGATGGCCCCGAAGGCGTCCTCGAGGACCGCACCGATGTTCATCCGGATGTCCTTCGAGCGCGCCGCGAGGTGGATGGTGTCGTCCGTGACCGCGAAGACGGCCGTGGTGGTGATGCCCTCCAGGTTGAGGAGCTGCTGTGCGGCCTGCGAGACGGCGGTCTTGTCGCGGATGAACCCCGCGTTGGAGACCAGATGCGAGCCCTGGACGTCCCGGTTCCGGATGGCCTCGGCGAGCACGTCCAGCGTCTCCGGCGACAGCGAGGGTGACTCGACCTGCTCCAGCGTGTCGTGGTTGGCGAACGGGTAGAGGTACGCCGCTGCGGTGAGGTCCGCGGGCGTGGTGTCGCGCTTGAAGTCGAGCGTCTCCTCGCGGATGCCGTACAGCAGCGCGGTCGCGACCTCCTCGCTCAGGTTGAGATCGAACTCCTGGATGTACTTCGTCAGGATGGTCGAGGTCGAGGAGACGTTGGGCCGGATGTCCGCGAACTCGGCCTCGTACTCGAGCTCGGGCTCGAAGTGGTCGATCAGGATGTCCGGCTGCCGGTCGAGGTCGTACTCGGTGACGCGGGCGTAGTCGACCAGCGCGAGTGTGTCGTACGAGGAGAGGTCGTCGCGGTCGAGCGGCGCGAGTTCGATCCCGAGCAGGTTGACGAACGCGCGGTTCTCCTGGTGGCCGATCTCGCCCTCGTAGCGGATGTCGGCCTCCACGCCCAGCGACTCGGCGATGGCCTTCAGCGCGACGGCGCTGGCGATCGAATCGGGGTCCGGCGAGCGATGCGCGAGGATGGCGAGCCGCTCGCCCCGGCTCAGCACCTCGGCGAGCCGCTCGGCGCGGTGCTCCAGTTCACCCGTTTCGAGCGCCCGGAGCGCCGAGTCGGCGATGACCTCGGAAGGGTTGATGACCACGTCCACGCCGAGTTCCGTGAGTTCGTCCGCCGTGACGGGGTCCGAGGCCCGGACGACGATGAACTGGTCGTCGCCGCGGCTCCGGATGTTCTCGACGGCCGCCTTGTTCGCGGCCACGTCCGAGGACATGATGAGGATGACGTCGCGGTCGCCGATGGCGTCGGCGACGTCCGGTTCGGCGATGTCGGCGGTCCGTGCGTCGAGGTCCTGGTCGCGCAGCGCCTCCACCCTGCCCTCGTCGTGGTCGAGGATGAGGACGTCCTTCCCCTCGGACTCCAGTTCCTCGGCCACGGCGTGGCCCACGCTCCCACAGCCGAGGATCGCGTAGGTCGACATCGAGGCCATCGAGACGGCGCTGCTCATGTTGGCGGTTCTTGCGGCGGCGGGCTACAAAAACCCCGTCCTCCGACGCGACCGGGGCGCCGCGTGACCCCGTGACACACGGGTCAGAGCGGGGGAAACGCAACCCTTTAGCATCGCACCTCGCTACCCGGGAGTGAGGGCTGATAGCTCAGCCAGGCAGAGCGTCTGGCTCTTAACCAGACGGTCGAGGGTTCAAATCCCTCTCAGCCCGTGTTCTGACGACCACCACCATCCCAGCGACGGCGTTAGCGGTCAGTTCGCGCTCGACACCTCCTCCCTGAGCGTGTCGACCACGGCGATCCCCGTCCCGGCGAGGGCGCCGCCCGCGGCCGCGATACCGACGAGACAGGCGGCGAACAGGAGGGTCAGGCCGAACTCCTGCCAGGGGGCGAGCAGTTCGGGGGCGGCGGTGTTGATGCCGACGTGGACCCCGTTCCGGTGGTAGCCGATGGGGGCGAACGCGCCCGCGCTGGCGAGGTAGACCAGGCCAGCCCACGGCAGCGCGCCGACCAGGCCGGCCGTCGCGCCCGCGATGCTGCCGTCGAGGGGGCGCTCGCAGCCGTGGCCGGCGAGCCAGCCCCCGAACGCGGCCCCGATGCCGGTCGGGAGGGTGAGCAGGACGACGATACCGCCAAGCAGCGTCTTGCCGGCTCGCGTCGCGAACCGGTGGAGGGCATCTCGGGTCATTCGCGTTCGATACGAGAGGGGCCAGGGTAGAGGGCCTGTCCCCTGGCTTCAGCGCCTGAAGCCAGGCACAACTCCGACACCGACCGAACAGTTATACGGGTCCGTGGAGTCGCTTCAGGACCGTGTCGGGGGAGCCGGACGCCGGCGAGGTCGCGGACCTGCTCGCGGACGACTGCGCGCGACAGATACTCGTCGAGACGAAGGCGGCGGCCCGCTCGGCCGCCGAGCTGAGCGACCGGACGGGTGTCTCGGAGCCGACGGTGTACCGACGGCTCGAACGCCTCCGGGAACACGACCTCGTCAGCGAGGAGCTGCGGCCGGTCCCCGACGGCAGGAACTACCGCGTCTACCGGGCCGAACTCGACGGCATCGAGTTCGACCTCGACACGGACGGGTTCTCGGTCGCGGTCGCACGCAGCGAGCGGATGGCCGACCGGTTCACGCGGTTCGTCGAGGAGATGTGACGATGTACGCACTACCACTCCAGTCGTTCGACCTCGAGACGCTCGCTCTGGTTCGGCAGGCCAGCGAGGCACTCTCGGTACTGCTCGGGCTCGCCATCGCCTACATCGCCTACCGTGGGTACCGGCGGAACGGGAGCCGTCCGATGCTGTTCGTCGCCGCCGGGTTCGCACTCGTCCTCGGCGTCCCGGCGCTGCTCACCGTGGCGCTCTACGTGCTGCTGTCGGTCCCGCTCCCGGTCGTGAACGCCCTCGCGCAGGCCTGCGAGCTGCTGGGCCTGGGGGCCATCCTCTACGGACTCTGGACGCCGGGCGCGTCCTGAGACACCGTGCTCCGGCGTTCACTGGTCGTCGAGGCCCGTCAGTCGCTCGCGCGCAACTCGACGATGCGGCCCGCCGGTTCGGACTCCTCGTCCTGCGGCGGCAGCGGGACGGTCACCACCTCGTGGTCGGCGTGTGCCTCGAAGAACCGCGCACGGTCGGCCACGGTGTCGGCGACGCACTCCTCGGGGCAGGTCCGGCACACACAGTGGAACAGGTCGTCGGACATACACGTCCGATGGCGGGTACCGGGTATGAAAGTGGGTATCAGTCACACGGCCTGAACGGGCGTTCGAACGTCGGATAGGCCGGTTCTCGGTGGCTCTGCCCGGGATGGCGACACGAGACCAGGGGGTCGCGGCGCTGGGGCCCGGCCCCGTTCCGGTCGGATTCATCCGGCGGTTTATACGGCATCCTCCTGGTACTGCTCGACGTTCCCGCTCCCGACGGCCACCTCGACGAGTGCGCCACCCTCCTCGGTGTCGGCGTCGTCGTAGTCGGGCCCGTAGTACTTCTCGAAGAGGGCGTTCCGGGCGGCCCGGACGGTCTCCGGGTCCTCGACGACGCGGGCCGTGCCGCGGAGCACGACGCGCCACTCGACCGCGGCCTCGTCGGCACGCTCGATGGCGAGCGCGACGCGGGGGTTCTCCCGGACGTTCCGCAGCTTGCGGCCGCCGGTCAGGAGCGAGACCACGTCCCCGTCGTCGGCCGCCTCGTACGTGTACCAGACGGGAGCGACGTGTGGCCGGTCGTCCACGCTCGTCGCGAGGAAGGCGCTCAACGTCGCGTCGGCGACCTCCTCGCGGACGAAGGCTCGAGTGTCTGCATCCATGGAGGACGGACGTGCGGGCCGGCAAAGAAGGGCGCGGCCGCACCTCCCCCTCAGGCTGCGCGGCGGGCCAGCCAGCACGCGGCCACGAGCAGCGCGGCCAGCATCGGCAGGACGCCGAAGCCGGGCCCGCCAGCCCCGGTTGGCTCCGTCGCGGGACCGCTCCCCTCGTCCGTGGGCGACGCGTCGGCGGGCGTCGTGGGCTCGGTCGGCGTCCCTCCGGACACCGTCACCGTCCCCACGGGTGCATCCCCGACCGCGAGCGTGTACTCGCCGGGCGCGTCGAACCGGTGGGTCAGCGTCGTCTCGGCGCGGCCACCCGCCGGGACGGTGACGGTCCGACCCGAGACGGCCGTACCGTCGACGTGGAGAACGAGCGTGGTCTCGACCGACTCCGCCGTCGGGTTCTCGACGACGACGGTGACGGCGCCGAGTCCACCCGTCGCGACGGCCTCGGTGAGCAGGGTCGACTCCGTGATCCGGACCTCGTCGGGCGGCCGCGTCGCGAGGGCGAACGTCGACAGCCCGGGCGAGACCACCTCGTAGACGACCACGTCGCCGTCCTCGCGGACCGACGTGACCCGCGTCGTCTCCCAGCGACCGTCGTGATGGCGGTAGAGCGTCACCGAAGCCGGGTCACGGTCGAGCGCGTCCAGTCGGGCGCGGGAGACGCGGAACGCGAACCCGACCGAGGAGATGTCGCTGTCCGGAACCGAGTGGTCGACCTGGACGTACCCCAGCGGCGCGTCGGCCCCCGCTACGTCGAACGGTGGGGCGCCATCGGGCGGCGCCGCGCTGGTGGATACGTCCAGCGTGAACGGCGCACCGCTCCGGGTCGTGACCGAGAGCCCGTCGAGCGTGACACCGTCGTCGTCCGGGCCACGACCGACCGGCACCTCGACCGGGTCGCCCGGGCGGGCACCAGAGACCCTCACCCGGACGCGCCCGTCCTCGTCCCGCGAGACATCGACCGTGGGCCGCGACGCGGGCGCGTCGGCGCCGGGCGTCGGCGGCACGTCCGTCCGTGGCCCACCCGGCGTGCCCGGCGCTGTCGGGGCGCCGCCACCGTTCCTCCTGCCGTTGCCGCCATCACCGTTCCCGGGGGCCGGAGCGGGCGTCGCGGTTGGCGTGGGCGTGGGTGTCGGTGCGGGCGTCGGCGTGGGTGTGTCGGGTGGCTCCGGTGTCGGCGTCGGGTCGTCACCGCCCGAGGAGGCGGCGAGGTCGACCTGGCGCACGTCGGCCGAGCGCCACGTCGTCGTGCCGGCGCGTCGGCCATCGACGTAGAGGACGACGGCCGCGCCCTCGTCCTCACTGGTCCCGTCGACCTGGAGCTTGGGGTCGAACGCGCCCGGACCGCCGTAGGTGCCGCGTTGCTCGGTGACGAGGCGTCCGCGCTGCTCGCCGTCGAGGCGGGCGGTGACGACGGTGCCCGCCGGAGCGGGGTTGCCGTCGATCGTCAGGCTGCCGTAGTACGCTGCCGGTGGTGGTGGCGGGGTGGCCACGACGGTCGGCGCGAACGACGCGCACAGGACCGCCACGACGACGACCAGCAAGACGGCCCTCGCGAGGCGGGTACGCCGACTCACGTCTCATCCTCCGCCGCCGGGAGGAGCCTCAGGAAGTCCTCGAGGCCGACACCCGACGGAACCACACCGGGGATGGTGCCGGGCTCCGTGACGTAGACGAAGTAGCCACCGAACGCCGAGATGCGTGGCGAGGTGGTTGTCGCCGGCTCCTCGCAGTAGAAGTCACAGGAGCCGGCCGACCCCGTCTCCTCGACGAACTGGTAGTGGATGAAGCGGTCACCGGGGTCGCCGTACAGGCTCTCGGGCTCGCCGAACACCGAGAGCAGGTCGGTCGCCGCGATGGTATCCGAGGAGAGCGCGTCCTCGGCGTCGGCGGTGTATCGCGGCGCGACGAAGTTCCATCCCGGCGAGAGCGAGCGCGTGGTCGCGCGGGCTGGCGTGCTGTCCTCGAAGTCGACGACGGCACGCGCGTCTGAGGTCGGGACCACGACGACGGCCTCCATCGGCCCCAGCACCTCCGAGCCGTCCGCGATGGTCCAGGACTGCGTCGATTCGTCGAAGGTGTAGACGACACCGTCGAAGTCGCCGAACGTCTCGGTCAGGTTGGTCTCCAGCGGCGCGGGCGTGCCGAAGGCGTAGACGCTCCCGGCCGGGAACTCCAGATCGACCGCGAACGCCTGCACCTCGAGCAGTTCCTCGAAGGTCCCCTCGTCGAGCACCGAGGCCGGCGGCTCGGTCAGGAACGGGTCGGTGTTGACACGGCCGGCAGTCCGGTCCGCGGTCGGCCCGTCCGGGCCCCAGTAGCTGGCGAACGCGTCCGACTCCAGCGCGGGGTTGCGGTTGTCGACCGCGAGCGTGGTCGCCGAGAAGTCGTTGCCGCTGTGGACGTAGGAGTTCGGGTCCGAATCCGGCGCGAACCGGATGCCGGTCTCCGTCTCGAGCGTCGAGAGGACGACCGCCACGATGGCGCCCGTCCCGACGTCGGCGGTCACGCTGCCGGGGACGGGAGCCCCGTTCGCGTCCGTCGGCGCCCGGACCGTCGAGGAGAAGACGTAGGATTCGGCGCCCGACTGGACGGTGACGCCCGTCGTCGCCAGGACCGTCACGTTCAGCAGCGTCGCGTTCGATTCGTTGGCGGCGCGGACACCGTCCGGTGCGGAGAGCGTCGACTCCCGGAGCACCGCGGTCGAACCCGTCTCGGTCGCCATCCCGTAGGACGTGCCGTCGACCGTCAGGTTCCGGGCGTCGAACCGGGTCTCGTTCTCGACCACCACGCCGTAGGTCGGCTCGCCACCGGACGTGACGACCTCGTGGCCGACGGTGGTGTCGTACACCTCGACCGACCCGCCCATGGCCTGCAGGCCGGCCCGAGCAGCGCGGCCGGACCCGAGGAGGGTCCCGTTCTCGACGACCGTGATGGTCGCGTTCCTGACGACGATGGCCGTCGGATTGTTCTCGAACCCGTAGCGCGCACGGACACCGGACTGGCCCCGGAGTTCGACGTCGGCGACGGTCGCGTCGGCCACCCCCATCGCCAGCACGGGCGAGAACCCGAACAGCCCGTCACCGTTGATGCCGTTGTCGCCGACGATGGAGCTGTTCCGGACGGTCAGAGTGCCGGTGTCGGTGGCCCTGATGCCCGTGGTTCCGCCCACGATGGTCGAATCCCGGAGGGTCACGGCGTCCCCGTCACTGACGGTGATGGCCGTCGTCCGCACCGACAGGTCGAGGTCCGACAGCGTGACCGTCCCGACATCCTGCAGTCCGAGCCCGACCTCGGCATCGCTGACGGTGAGCCCGTCGATGTCCACGGGTGGCGTCGTGGGCGTCGACGACGACGAGTGCACCTCCCAGACGGCGTAGGACGTGGTCCCCTCGATGGACACGTCCTGCAACGTCAGCGGTGAGCGGTACACGTTCACTCCGTACACGGGCGGAGCCGAGGGGTCGACCGGAACCACGGAGACGTTCCTGAGCGTCACCGGGCCGAAGGCACCGTAGAGGCCGGCCCCGTTCTCCGGGGCCTGCACCTCCAGATCCTCGATGGTGATGCCACCTTCCCCCGATCGCATCGTGGAGGCACCGGGCAGTCCCTCGACGGTCGTCGCGCCCACGCCCGCACCGACGATGGCGAGCGTCTTCGCGCCGATGTCCACGTTCTCCGTGTAGTCACCGATGGCCAGCTGGATGGTCGTCCCGTTGGCGGCCACGTCGACCGCGTCCTGGATGCTGTCGCCGGCCGGCACCGACAGCGGTCGCGGGTGGACCGAGACCGGCCCGCTCTCGGCGAAGACGCTCCCGTCCGCGGGGTCACGCACGACGACCGAGTCCCGCGCGACGGTGTGGCTCGGGGGTGTGATGACGACGTCGACCGTCCCCGTGCGCACGGGGGAGAAGGTCACCGTCGTTCCGAAGTTGGCCTGCTGGCCGTCGACGACGAGCGTCGTTCCGGCCGGGGCGCCGGCCCACGGGTCGACGGTGAGTTCGTCGAGGTCGGTCACGTCGAGCGAGAGGACGATGCTGTCCCCGGGGGCGACGTACTCCGACGGCGCGCTGGCGACGGTCACCGTTCCCGTTGCCCCGGCAGGGACGGCGAGGAAGGGCACCACCATCGCGAGGACGGCGACGGTGGCGAGCGAGACGGCTAGCTGTGGGTGGGTGCGGCGGCTCATGAATGACCTCTCGGAAGCGCGGCACGGTTCGGTTGCCCCCCCGAGTATTACTTCTCCTCCGGGTGAGCCGGTAATAACCGTTGCTGCCCACGGTGTGAACGCTGTTCAGGGCGTGAACGTCGGCCGGCACGGAGCGTCACTCTTCGATGCCAAACCGAGCCGGGTCGATCGGTTCGGCCTCGCGCCACCGGCGCTCGAAGGTGTCGACCGCCCACTCGCGGACGGCGGGCGCGTCGGTATCGACCAGCGCGCGCGTGACGCCGTCACCGTCGATGATGCCCACGCCGATGCCGACCCCCGGGTCGTGGATGCCCAGCACGATGTCGATGTCGGTGGCGGTGCGGAACGCGGCGGCGTCGGACGCGAGGAGGTCGGCGAACCGTTTCCGGGTCTCGGGGGCGGCCGCCGTCACCGCCAGCATCGACGGGCCCACCACCGCCTCCAGCCGGAGGTCCCCACCGGTCACGCCGTCGTGCATCGCGTCCAGCACGCCCGGCGCGAGCGCGTCCGTCACGACGCGCTGGCGGCTGGTCTCGCGGGTGTGGCGCTCGGCCCGCCGGAGCGGCGCCGCCGGGTCACCCCGTTCGGGTCGCACGACCTCGGCGTCCCGCAGCGCCCGCAACGGCAGGCCCTCGGGGAGCCACTCCGCCAGCCCACGCAGGCGGCTGGTGGCCCGGAGCGTCGCCAGGAGGTCCGAGAACGCGTCGTGCGCCCACGCCCCCGTCGGCGTCAGCGCGTAGCCGTCGGCCGTCTCGCGGGCCCACTCGCGCTCGACGAGGTCATCCAGCACCCGCCCCAGCGTGACCCGCTCGACCCCGGCCTCCTCACCGAGCGCCCGCCGCGGCGTCGGCTCCTCGGCAAGCGCGCCGAGGACGGCCAGCCGGTTCGGTGACCGAGCGAGGAAGGCCGCATCGTCGAACGCCGCCGCGGCTGTCGTATCGTCGCCCGGTTGCACAGCGGGCCTTCGGAAACCGGATGCAAGAGCGTTCCGGGGGCCACGATTCCAGCGAGAACCACGAGATTACCGAGTTACATCGTGTATTTGTCGTTAGATTCCAGAATTATCGAAGCGAACCGTCAGTTCGTCGCCGAGGCAGGCTTCACTCGTTCTGCGGGGAGTAGTTCGGCGCCTCGTCCGTGATCATCACGTCGTGGGGGTGGCCCTCGGTCTGGCCGGCCGAGGAGACGCGGACGAACTCGGCGCCCTCCTTGAACCCCGGAATCGTCTCGGCCCCGACGTAGCCCATCCCGGACTGCATCCCGCCGACGAGCTGGTGGAGCTCGTCGGCCAGCGGGCCCTTGTACGGGGTGGCGGCCTCGACGCCCTCGGGGACGTACTCCTCGTCCTCGTCGTCCTCCTTGAGGTAGCGGTCGCCGCCGCCGGACTGCATCGCGCCGACGCTGCCCATCCCGCGGTACTGCTTGTACCGCTTGCCGTTCATCGTGATGACGCGGCCGGGCGCCTCGTCGGTGCCCGCGAAGTACGAGCCCAGCATCACGGCGTCGGCGCCCGCGGCGATGGCCTTGATGGCGTCGCCGGAGTAGCGGATGCCCCCGTCGGCGATGACCGGGACGCCCGCAGGTCCGGCCACGTCGGCCACCTCGGCGACCGCGGTCATCTGCGGCATCCCGGCGCCCGTGACGACACGCGTCGTGCAGATGGAACCGGGACCGATGCCGACCTTGACGCCGTCGGCGAAGTCGACGACGGCCTCGGCCGCCTCGTGCGTGCCGATATTCCCGACGACGACATCGGCCGCGACCTCGTTCTTGATGGAGCGGGCGCTGTCGATGACGTTCGCGTTGTGGGCGTGGGCACAATCGATGAACAGCACGTCCGCGCCAGCCTCGTCGGCCGCGGTAGCGCGGTCGGTCTCGAACGGCCCGACGGCGACGCCGACCCGCAGGCCGCCGTCCTCGTCGTGGACGGCGTCGTCGTACTCGCGGCGGGCGAGGATGCCCTGCATGGTGACGAGGCCCGTCAGGCGGTCGTCCTCGTCGACGACGGGGACCCGCTCGATCTTGTGTTCGTACATGAGCTCGAGCGCCTCGCGCGCGGTGACGCCCTCGGGAGCGGTGATGACCTCGTCGGTCATCGCCTCGCTGACGGCGTCGGTCTCGCCGACCTCGAGGAACGGCCGGATGTCGGTCGCCGAGATGATACCCAGGACGCGGTCGTCCTCGTCGACGACCGGCGCCCCGGAGACGCCCTCGCGGCCCATCATCGCGTCCACCTCGCTGACGGTCATGTCCGGCTCGGCCGTCACGACATCACGGATGACCAGCTCGTCGGCACGCTTGACCCGCTCGACGTGCTCGACGGTCTCCTCGATGTCCATGTTGCGGTGGAGGACACCCATCCCGCCCTGCCGGGCCATCTCGATGGCCAGATCGGCCTCGGTGACGGTGTCCATCGCGGCCGAGAGGACGGGGATGTTCAGGTCGACCGACTTCGAGACGCTCGTCCGCGTGTCGGCCTCGTCTGGCTCGACACGGCTCTCCTTCGGACGGAGGAGGACGTCGTCGAAGGTCAGCGCCTCCGGTACACGAAGCTTCTCCGAGAACGGCTGTGGAGCGTCGTTCGCCATGTCAACGGTGCGGAGTGCCCGCCCAAAAACGTTGTGCGACCCGTCGCGCCACGGGAGAGATAGACACACCACGGCCGCGGCGAGCCTCCGTGCCAGGCGCCCGGCCGGTCGCTCAGCCCGACACCGCGATCCCCTCGGCCGTCACCTCCACCGAACACTCGCCGCGGGTCTCGAGGTGGCGGGCGTACTCGTACGCGACCATCGAGAGGAAGCCGACGGCCGCCCCCTCCGCACCGAGTACCTCGCTCGCGAACTCCCGGGCGAAGAAGGAGTCGCGCTCGTCGAGCCAGTCCAGCAGCCGTGACTCCGTCCGCTCGGCCTTCCGGAGGCAATCCTCGATGCGCTCCTGGGGGTGCTCCATCGGCGGCCCGTGCATCGGCACCAGTCGGTCCGCCTCCAGCGCCCGCAACCGGCGCAGCGACTCCTTGTACTCGCCGATATCGCAGTGCAGCGGCGCGTACATGAAGTGGCCGTTCTCGGAGACGATGTCACCCGGCAGGCAGGTGCCGGAGGGCTCGTGCCAGAACGCGGCGTGCTGGCCGGAGTGACCCGGGGTCGAGACCACGTCCAGTTCGTACGACCCCAGTCGGACCGTCCCGCCGTCCTGCAGGACGCGCTCGAACTCGATGCGGTCCTCGTGGTACTCCCGGTCGACCGGGAAGTAGTCGTCCCACATCGCCTCGGTGGCTCCCAGCCCCGCGCACAGTCGCGTCATGTCCGCGCGGGCCTCCAGCAGGTACTCGCGGTAGTCGTGGACGATGAACGGGACGCCCTCGATGGCGACGTGGGGCAGGTCGGCGAGTTCGCCGACGACCTGCGTCCCGCCGACGTGGTCGATGTGTGGGTGCGTGAGGACGACGCGTTCGACGCCACCGAGACGGTCGGGGTCGGCGAGCGCCTCGCGGAGCGCGTCTGCCGAGCGGACGTGGCCGGTGTCGACGAGCGTGTCGCCGATGCGGAGGACGTTCACGCTCGGGCCCCAGGTCGGCTGTGGGAACTCGAACCGCTGGAACTCCATGGCCACACCTGACGCGGGGGGGACTAATCGCTTGCCGTGAGCAGGGCCGGCACCGGACCCGCCGTCGGACCCCTCCATCATGACCGACGAGGTGCGCGAGCGGTACGGCGAGCACAACTACTTCGAGATGCTCCGGGTGTTCGTCGAGGAGTACTCCGGGTTCACCAGCCACCCCGATTCGCCGGGCCGGGGCCACATCGTCGACCGTTACGAGGAACGGACGGGCCGGGCGTACGAACACGACGAGTTCTATCGCGCGCTCGGCACGCTCAAACTGGGCGTCATCACGGAGGGGTTCTTCAGGGCCCACCTCGACGACGCTCCGAACGCGAAGCCGACCTACCCGGTGATGCGGATGGTCCCGTTCGTGCTGGCCGAGCAGGGCCGACAGATCCTGGACGGCGAGGTGCCGCTGCGGGGGTGAGGGACCGCGCTAGGACTCCAGCAGCGCCCCCGCGGCGGCCGCGACCTCGTCGAAGTCCCGGAGCGTGAGGCCGTCGGTCGTCAGGAAGACCCCCTCCGACCGGTTCGTCACCCGGACCAGGAAGCCGTGCTCGAACACCCGGATTGTGTACTCGTACTCGCCGAGTTCCGACCCACGGTACGCGGTGTGGGCATCGAGCCCGAGGGATTCGTGCTCGACGAACCCCGCCAGGTCGGCGTCGGACTCCAGGTCGGACCTGAGGTACAGCTGTGCGAACTCGTCCCGCGTGAAGTAGGTCAGCGAGCGGAGCTGGTCCCCGATGGTGGTCCGGCAGGCACTCACCAGCTCGGACGCGCGGGCCTCGTCGATGGGGGCGTCGGCGTGGGCGGACATCGTTCTGTCACCGAAGCTTGGTACGTGTCGGCACACCATAGAACTGCCCCCGGGCAGACCCACCGGGAGCCGCCCAGCGACTGTCCTGTCGTGGGCGGACAGGGCTCGATGTCCCACGCACCCGTCCGGATGCGGGCCGGCCGACCGCTGCTAGCGTCCGCGCCTCAGACACCCTCGTCGCCCGAGGGCCCGCCAGCGACGAGCGTCCCCGGCGACTCGCCGGTGAGGAAGGCGTCGAGGCCATCGAGATCGAACACCGAGGCCGGCGCGTCGAGATCGAGCAGCGTCCGGACCTTCGCGGCCATCCCGCCGGTGACATCGGTGGCGTCGCTACCGCCAAGCGCGTCGGCCACCTCGTCGATGGCCGTGACCCGGTCGACCACCTCGCCCTCGGTGTCCAGCACGCCGGGAACATCCGAACAGAGCCCCACGCGGTCGGCGTCGAGTCCCGTCGCGAGTTCGGTCACGAGTTCGTCGCCCGAGACCACCGTGACGCCCTCGCCCGCCGTCGCCACCACGTCGCCGTGGAGTACGGGGACGAACCCCTCGGCGAGGAGCGCGGCGACGGCGTCGGCCGGCTGGTGGAACGCCCCACCGACCCTGAAGCCCGTCGACAGCGGCGCGACCGGAACCGCCGGCACGCCCGCATCGGCGAGCGCACCCACGACCGCACGGTTCAGTTCCCGCATCGCGCCGTGTATCTCGCGGACCGCCGTCGCGTCGTGCGACCCCGCGCTGGTGGTGACGCCGTGTCGCTCGGCGTTCGGGTGCCCGAACGACCCGCCGCCGTGGACGACGACCAGCTCCGCCGGTGCGGGGACGGCATCGGCAGCGTCGTCGGGAGCCTCGCGGCCGTGGACGGCCCCCACGGCCGCAGCCGCCCGGGCCAGCCGCTCGGTGTCGACCGTCTCGACCGCGTCCTTCCGGGTGACGACGCTGCCGCCCAGTTTCAGGACCGTCGTCACCGTTACGACTCCCTCCGGACGCCGTCCGTGTCGAGTTCGGCGCGGAACGCCTCCTCGCAGCCGGGCGTGTAGTCGAGTGCGGTCTTCGAGCCCTCGGAGTCGTCGAGGGCGACGATGCAGCCACCGCCACCCGCACCGGTCAGCTTCGCGCCGTAGGCCCCCGACTCGCGCGCGGCCCAGACCATCGAGTCCAGGGAGCGTGCCGAGACGCCGAGCGCCGACAGCAGCCCGTGGTTGAAGTTCATCAGCCCGCCGAGTTCGTCGAGCGGCGTGTCCTCGCCACGGAGGAGCGTCTCGCCCTCCCGGACGAGGTCGCCGATGGCCTCGACGGTGTCGGCTGCGAAGACGTGCCGGTCGCGCAGGTCGCGCACCCCGGCGACGAGTTCGCCGGTGTCGCCCGCGCCGCCGTCGTAGCCGACGACGAACGGGAGGCTCCCCACGTCGTCGATGCGGCGACGGTCCTCCCCCTGGACGCGGACGGCCCCTCCCATCGTCGAACAGAAGGTGTCGGCCGGCGAGGCCTGGCCGTCCTGTACCTCGTGTTCCACCTGGAAGGCACGCTCGGCGAGGGCCTCGTCGGCGATGGCGGCGCCGAGTTCGCGCGTCGCGGCGTCGATGCCCGCCACGACCACCGCGGCCGAGGAGCCCAGCCCCGCGCCGAGCGGGATGTCGGACTCGACGGTGATGTCCAGGCCCGCGTCGGGCGCGTCCGCGGCGTCGCGCGCCTGGGCGACCGCCCCGTCGATGTAGCCCATCGCCGCCTCCAGGAGGTTCGTCGGCACGTCCAGTTCGGGGGCGTCGTCGCCCTCGCCACCCCACGCGACAGTGAACCCGTCCAGGGAGAGGTCGTCGGCGTTCACCCGGACGCGGTCATCGTCGCGGCGCTCGACGGTCACGCGGGCGCGCCGCTCGATGGCACAGGGAACGGCCGGTTCGCCGTAGACGACGGCGTGCTCCCCGAACAGGTACACCTTCCCGGGGGCCGAGGAGACTGTCATACCCCGGCGTCGGCGTGGCGGGCACTTGACTCTGACCACACGACCGGGGCGTCGGCATCCGGCTGCGTGCCCGCCTGCCCGCTCGCCGGCCCTCGGGGAGCCGACACGCCCTTGCCGCCGGGCCACGTGCGTCGTCGTGTGTACCGCACGGGCGCCGCCGACCGACTCCGCCGGCACGTCCAGGCGCTCCTGAGCGACCTGGCCGCCGAGCACGGCGAACTCGATGTCGTCCGTCGCGGCTGGGACTGCGACGCCGCCTCCTACGACGCGCTCGCGGAGACCTTCCAGGCGTTCGACGTGGTCGGGGGGGCCACCGCTCGCGTCCGGGACACCGATGGCCGCCTCCTGCTGGTCCGCCACGGCGAGGACTGGGCCGACCCCGGCGACGCCCGGCGCCCGGGCGAGAACTACCGCGAGTGCGCACAGCGCGCCGTGGCAGAGGCGGCCGGCGTCGAGGTCCGCCTCGACGCCCTCTCGGAGGTGCAGATCCACGTCGCCCGCGACCCGTTCGACCGCCCGCCGCTGCCGGACCCGGCGCTCGTCTTCGAAGCGTCGCCCAGGCGAGGCGACACCCCGGAGCCGACACCGGGCGACGGGGTCGCCGAGGTCGCGTGGTTCGCGACCGACGAGTTGCCCGACGAGTTGCTGTACGAGGACCTGCGGCCGACGGCGGCGGACGTGCAGTGAGGGCCAGCGGCAGTTGGCACGCCGCGCTCACCCATCTCCCCCGCCCCGACGACACGACACCGACCCGAACTACTACAACCGCGACACGCATCGCCGAGGACAGGATGGGAGAACGGCAGCTCTCGGAGGTCGAGTCGACCATCGACGATGACGTTGCCAGGCAGATCGAGCAGCTCCACGACGCGTACGAAGCGGTGGAGGCGGCTGCCGAGGATGCGGGCCAGCTCGACCGCCTCGAGTCCTACCTCGCCGTCGACATCGTCCACATCGTCGAGCACCTCAAGCGAGCCCGGCAGTGGGAACACCAGCTCGAGGCCCATCAGCGCGGGCTGTTCGACCACGCACAGGTCCTCGACAGGGTGGGTGACGACGTGTTCACCATCCGAGCGCAGGTGAACAGAACCGAACGGGACCTCGCGGACTTCGTGGAGACGCTCGAGACCACGCGTGCGAGTCTGGACGACGGGCGCCTGACAGCGCGCCTCGACGACCTGCTCGATGGGCTGGAGCACCAGCGACAGCAGCTGGCGGCGCTACTCGAGACATTAGAGGCCGTCGATACGGACCTGCAGAACGCGGGCTTCACCTGGATCGACTGACGCCCACGCCGGAGTGGGTCGCCGACCGGGCCGCAGACACGTCGCCAGCCACTCACCGGCGGACACTCGGCAGTCTACTCGGCCAGTTGACGGG
Organism: Haloglomus litoreum; assembly: GCF_029338515.1. Lineage (GTDB taxonomy): Archaea > Halobacteriota > Halobacteria > Halobacteriales > Haloarculaceae > Haloglomus > Haloglomus litoreum. The sequence goes on from NZ_CP119988.1 coordinate 2,560,344, forward strand.
CGCGCCGGAGAACGAAAGTCGTCGCGCGTCTACAGTTCCGTCTCGAAGTCCTCGAGGGCGTAGGACGGCTCCGCGCCGCGGTTGTCGAGCGTCTCGTTGGCCAGCAACCAGTAGACGACCGACAGGGCCTTGCGCCCCTTGTTGTTGGTCGGGACGACCAGGTCCACGTTGGACGTGGTGTTGTTGGAGTCGCACATCGCCACGACCGGGATGCCGACGGTGATGGCCTCCTTGACGGCCTGGCTGTCACCGATGGGGTCGGTGACGACCACGACGTCGGGCTCGATGTAGCCGTCGTACTTCGGGTTCGTCAGCGTGCCCGGGATGAACCGGCCGGTCCGGGCGCGGGCGCCGACGGCCTCGGCGAACTTCTCGGCCGGGAAGCGGCCGTACTGGCGCGAGGACGCGACCAGGATCTGCTCGGGGGCGTAGTTCGAGAGGAACGACGCCGCCGTGCGGATGCGCTGGTCGGTCTGGGAGACGTCCAGAACGTACAGGCCGTCCGTGCGGACGCGATGGATGAACCGCTCCATCGACTTCGTCTTCTGCTGGGTCCCGATGTGGACCCCGCTCTGGAGGTACTCCTCGACCGGGATGAGGAGGTCGGCCTCCTCGTCCGGCATGACGTTCTCGTCGAGGACGGGCGTCTCCTCGGCGTCGGCCTCGGCCTCCTCGGCGTCGGCGTCGCCGCCGGAGTCCTCGGCTGTCTCCTCGGCCGCCTCCTCGGCGGCGGGCGGTGCTTCGTCGTCGTCGACCTCGGCGGCCTCGGCCGGCGCCTCCTCGGCGTCGGCCTCGGCCTCGAGGCCTTCCTCGTTGTCGCTCATGCGGATTCCTCGATTCTGATGAGTTCGTTCAGCTTGGCGGTGCGCTCGCCACCGACCGCGCCCGTCTTGATGAACGGGGCCGCGGTCGCGACGGCGAGGTGTGCGATGGTCGTGTCCTCGGTCTCGCCCGACCGGTGCGAGACGACGGCGTCGTAGCCCGCACGGTGTGCGGTCTCGACGGCGTCGAACGCGTCCGAGAGCGTGCCGATCTGGTTGGGCTTGACGAGGATGCTGTTGGCGGCACCCTGGTCGATACCCTCCTGCAGGCGCGCGACGTTCGTGACGAACAGGTCGTCGCCACAGATCAGGCAGTCGTCGACCCGCTCGGTCAGGTCGGCAAAGCCGGCGTAGTCGTCCTCGTCCAGCGGATCCTCCACGTAGACGAGGTCGTACTCGTCGACCAGGTCGGCGATGTAGTCGCGCTGTTCGGCGGGCGAGCGCTCGCGGTCGCCGTAGACGTACGCGTCGGCGTCGCCATCGTACAGCTCGGCGCCGGCGACGTCGAGCCCCATGCGGATCTCGAAGCCGACGGCGTCCTCGACCTGCTCGATGGCCTCGTCGACGATCTCGAACGCCTCGGCGTCGTCGATGCTGGGGGCCCAGGCGCCCTCGTCACCCTTCGCGGCCGGGACGTCCCGGTCCTCGAGGATGTCGTGCACGGCGGCGTGGACCTCGGCGTTCGCGAACACGGCGTCCGCGACCGAGGGTGCGCCGACCGGCGCGGCGAGGAACTCCTGGATGTGCGTGGCGTCGGCGGCGTGCTCGCCGCCCCCCACGACGTTGCCCAGCGGCGTCGGGAACTCGTTGCCCCGGAAGGCGCCACCGAGATGCTGGTACAGCGGCGCGCCGAGCACGTCGGCCGCCGCCTTCGCCGCGGCCATCGAGATGGCGACGGCGGAGTTGGCGCCGATCTCCGAGAAGTCCTCGGTGCCGTCGGCGGCCCGAAGCGCGGCGTCCACCGAGCGCTGGTCGCCGGCGTACACCTGCCCCTCGATGCGCGGCACGGCGAGTTCGCGGGCGGCGGCGATGGCCTCGCCCGCGGGTCGCTCGACGGCCTCGTACTCGCCGGTCGACGCGCCCGACGGCGCGGCCGCGCGGCCGTGGCCGCCGGATTCGGTGCGCACCTCGGCCTCGACCGTGGGCGAGCCTCGAGAGTCGAGGATGCGCCGGAGCCGAACCTCGGTGACGAGCGTCATTCGGCCTCCTCCGCCCCGGGCTTGTCGCTCCGGCGAACCGTGAACGGCAGGACGCCGGCGTCGTACTCCTCGGCCGCGATGAGGATGGGTTCGGTCTGTTCCGTGTCGATGAGCACGGGCGCCCCGAAGGACACCTGCAGCGCTCGCGCGCCGATGATGCGTGCCTTCTCGTAGCGGTTGTCCGGCCCCGCCATCATTGATAGGGTGCCACCACGTCGACCAGGTCCTTGTGCGAGACGAGCATCCGGCGACAGCAGTGCCGCTCGACGCCGAGCTCGTCGAGCACCTGTTCGGGGTCGTCGTCCCCCTCGCGGGTGCGGGACTTGAACTCCTCCCAGTGCTCGCCGACGACCTTGCCGCACGTGAAGCAGCGGACGGGTACCATCATTGGTGTATCACCTTGTGTGTTGAGTGTGGGCGTGCGGTTAGCGGTACGACTTCTGGTAGCGGGCCCGTGCGCCGGGGCCGCCCCACTTCTTCGGCTCGGACTGGCGCACGTCGTTGACCAGCAGCGAGCGGTCGAAGCTCATGTACGCCTCGCGCAGCTCGGCGTCGTTGGAGTGCTGGACCAGGCCGCGCGCGATGGCGGTCCGGGCGGCGTCGGCCTGCCCGGAGAACCCGCCACCCTGCACGGTGACGTCGATGTCGACGCCCTCGCGCAGCTCGTCCTCGGCGATGCGGAACGGCTCCGTCATCTTGAGGCGGGCGAGTTCCGGCTCGACCAGCTCGACCGGCTGGGAGTTGATACGTACCTTGCCGCTCCCGTCCGTGACGGTGGCGCGGGCGACGGCGGTCTTCTTCTTGCCTGAGGTGTTCGTGACCATACTGGTTACCAGGTGACGTTGGCACCGAGTTCCTCGCTGATGTCGCCCAGCGAGGTGAAGCGGATGTTCGACAGCCGGTCCAGCGAGGTACCCTCGATGACCTCGGCCTCCCCGTCGTCGTAGGGGTCGCCGACGTAGACCCGGACACGCTCGAACGCCTCGCGCCCGCGGGTCGTCTTGTACGGGACCATGCCGCGGACGGCCCGCTTGAAGATGCCGTCGGGGCGCTTCGGGTAGTACGGCCCGCGGTCGGAGCCGACCCGTGCGCGCTCGCGGTAGGTCTCCATCGTGTCCTCCTCGCGGCCGGTGATGACCGCGTCCTCGGCGTTGACGATGGCGACGCGCTCGCCGTCGAGCGCGCGCTCGGCGACGTTGCTCGCGACGCGACCCAGGATGCAGTCCCGTGCGTCGACGACGATGTCGGCGTCGTACTCGGCGTAGCTCATCGGATCACCCGGACGTCTGCGCCCTCGTGGTTGCGGTCCAGTGCCTCTTCTAGCGTGATTGCCTCGCCAGCTGCCTCGATCTTCGTCTCGGCGGTGCCGGAGAAGTTCACGGCCGCCACCGTGACGTCCGTGCGGAGTGCGCCGGAGCCGAGCACCTTGCCCGGCACGACGACGGTCTCCTCGGGCTGGGCGTAGCGGTCGATGCGGCCCAGGTTGACCTCCGCGTGGGTGCGGCGCGGCTTCTCCAGCCGCTCCGCGATGTCGCCCCACACGTCGCCGCCGCCGTTGCGGGCGGCGGACTTGAGGTCGGCGATGAGGCTGGCGAGCCTCGGATTCGTCTTGTTACTGCTCATTGTTGTGAGAGTTCCGCAGAAGGGTGGAGTGCAGGGAGCAGGATTTGAACCTGCGGACCCCTACGGGACAGCGCCCTGAACGCTGCGCCGTTGGCCAGACTTGGCTATCCCTGCGCGCATCCACCCGTTCGTCGCTTCCCTTCAAACCGCTTTCGGTCCCGTGGTCGGGGGCAGCACGGGCCACGTGGTCCCGCCGCTCGTCGGCCCGTGTCCCCGCCGACGGCGAAGCCGTCGCGGGCGTCGGGCCCCATGCGAGCGAGCGTGTGCCGGGCAGGGTGGTGCCGGCGTGTCGTGGGGTCACGGTTGTCGGGTTCATTGCTCGTTCGTCGTGCGTTACAGCTGGACGGCCTGTTCGAGTTCGTCGGCGCGGCCGGCGATGGTGTCGACGGCGTTCAGGACGAGGTCCTCGACCGAGAGCGAACCGTCGCTCTCGATGCTGAACACGAACGCGTTCGGCACGTCGTGGACCTCGACCTCCTTGCCGGGGTAGCGCTTCGCGAGGTCGTGGTCGAACTCCTCCGTGGGGACGAGTTCGCCGTCGTCCTCGATGACGCCGCGCAGGACGTTCGGTTCGCCCGCCTCGAACTCCTCGACGTCGCCGACGACCTCCACCCGCTGGAGGTGCCGGTAGCCGACGGCCACGCCGCCCTGGTGTTTGGCGTGGGCCTTCCCGCGGTCCATCACGGCCTCCGCCTCGACCTCGAGGCGCTGGGGCGAATCGGCCCCTTCGGGGTACTTGAGGTCGATGATGGGGATGTTCTCGTCTGCGGGCTGGACCTGGTCGTCGGCCGAGACGAGGTCGCCCGAGTACGCGGTGTCGGGCCCCTCGACGTCGAGCGCGAGCGTGACCGTGTCGCCCTCCTCGTAGTCGTCGGGCGTCGTCAGCGGGACGAGCCCGAGGCGGAGCGAGATCTGCTCGTCGAACATCACCGACGAGTTCTCGATGACACGGACGGTGTCGATGCTCAGCGTCGGCACGTCCGCGACGATGGCCCGCCGGATGCCGTTGGCGAAGGCGGGCGTGATGTTGCGGACGACGAACCGGGCGTCGCGTTCGTCCCGGTCGATGAACTCCACCTCGTAGTCCTCGCTCATGTCAGAACCCGCTGTTCTTGGGTGCCCGCGTCCCGTCGTGCGGGATGGGCGTCACGTCCTCGATGCGGCCGATCTCGAGACCGGCGCGTGCGAGTGCGCGGATGGTGGCCTGTGCGCCCGGGCCGGGGCTCTTCTGCAGGTTACCGCCGGGGCCACGCACCTTCACGTGCAGGCCCTCCAGGCCCGCGGCCTGGACCTCCTCGGCGACGACCTCGGCCATCTGCATGGCCGCGTACGGGGACGCCTCGTCCCGGTTCTGCTTCACGACCGTCCCACCGGAGGACTTCGCGATGGTCTCGGCGCCGGTCAGGTCCGTCACGGTGATGACGGTGTTGTTGAACGACGCGTAGACGTGGGCGACTCCCCACCGGTCCTGTGGTACGTCTTCCTCGGAGCTCATTCCTGCTCACCTGCGCGTTCCGGGTGGAGGTCGTCGGCCAGCGGACTGTTCTCGTCGAAGTCGATGTGGTCCTCCTCGGCCACCTCGACGGTGTAGCCCGGCCGGGTGACGCGGGCGCCGCGCACCGTGACGTGCCCGTGGACGATGAACTGTCGTGCCTGGTCGGCGGTGTTGCCCAGCCCCTGGCGGTAGGCCACGGTCTGGAGGCGCCGTTCGAGGACGTCGGTGACGTCCAGCGCCAGCACGTCGCCCAGGCCGTCGTCGTCGCCGAGGACGCCGATGCGGCGCAGGCGTGCGAGGAACTGGTCCCGGGCACGCTGGGAGGCCTCGTCGGCCTCCGTCTGGCCCAGCAGCGAGCGGGCCTCGCGCCGGAACGAGCGCAGCGTCGACTGGGTGCGCCACAGCTCCTCCTTGTTCTTCAGGCCGTACCGGTCGAGCAGTCCCGCCTCCTCGTCGATGCGCTCGCCCTGGTACGGGTGGTTCGGCGTCTCGTAGAACTTGGTGTTGCTACCGAGTGCCATTATTCGTCCTCACCCGCGGCCTCTTCGGCCGCCTGCTCTTCCTTGATCGCCTCGACGTTGACGCCGATGGTGCCCTCCGTCCGGCCCGTCGACTTGGTCCGCTGCCCGCGGACCTTCTGGCCCCGCTCGTGGCGGGTGCCCTTGTACGAGTCGATCATCTTCATGCGGTTGATGTCCTGACGACGCGTCATCTCGAGCTCGTTGCCGATCTCGTGCGTCGTGGACCCGCTGAAGTAGTCGTTCTGGTGGTTGTTCATCCAGTCGGGCACCTCGTCGGCGTACCCCTCGACCAGCTCGACGACGCTGTCGATGACGTCGTCGTCGAGCTTGCCGAAGACGGCGCGCCGGTCGACGCCTGCCTTCTCGGCGATGAGGCGGGCGGCCCGGTGCCCGATGCCGTTCATCTCGGTCAGCGACCGCTCGACGGACTTGGTGCCGTCGAGGTCGGTCTGTCCAATGCGGACGAAGTACCGGATGTCCTCCTCTTCCTCCTCGGAGGCCTCCGACTCGTCCGCGTCTGGGTCTTCTGCACTCATATCTTGTTGTGGTGTGGCTAGCGCGACGGCGGGGATTCGAACCCCGGAGGCTTGCGCCACAGAGTTAGCAACCCTGCGCCTTAGACCACTCGGCCACCGTCGCTCAGCCGTTCTGCGTGCTATGGTCGCTCCGAGCGAGCCGGAACTCGCGGGTGCCGGACACCCGCTACAGTGTTTGCACTCGCCCGTACCGGACAGGTGCATAAAAACGTAGTGATGCCGCCCGCGTGTGCGAGGCCGTCTCCCGGCGGTAGCGTCGCTCTGGCACCGGGCGTCACTTCCCGTCCCGGTCCCGCTCTAGCGTCCCGCGCTCGGTCACGCGGAGGATGGTGCGCATGTTCCGGTAGATGGACTCCGGGTCTGTCTCCTCGTCCGGGTCGTAGAGGTCCGACACCCGGAACAGGATGGCCGCGACGCGCTCTGCCTCGTCGCTGTCGTCCCGGACCTCCCGGGCCACCTCACGGAGCATGGCTGCTCGCTCGGGGTCGTCGGCCGGTTGGCCGCCGCCGGCCCGCTCGTCGGTCCCGGTGCCGTCGTCGTTCACTGCTCCGGGGTGCCGGCCCGCTGCTGGTGTCGTCGCCGGTGGACGATGCCCTGCATATCCGCGGTCGTGCGGACGAAGTCACGGAACGACGCGCCGGTCTCGCTGTCGTCGTCGAGGACGACCGGCCTGCCCGAGTCGCCACCCTCACGCACGGACGTATCGAGCGGAATCGACCCGAGGAACGGCATATCGTTCTCCTCGGCGAAGCGCTCGCCGCCGCCGGCACCGAAGATGTCGTGCGTGCTGCCACAGTCCGGACAGCGGAAGCCGGCCATGTTCTCGACGATGCCGAGGACGGGCGTGTCGTGCTTGCCGAACATGCGGAGCCCCTTGCGTGCGTCGTCGAGGGCGACCTCCTGCGGGGTCGTGACGATGACCGCCCCCGAGACGGGCACGGACTGGAGCATCGTCAGCTGCGTGTCGCCCGTCCCCGGCGGCAGGTCGACGACCATGTAGTCCAGGGCGCCCCACTCGACGTCCTCCCAGAGCTGCGTGATGACCTTGTGGACCATGGGCCCCCGCCAGATGACGGGGTCGTCCTCCCCGAGCAGGAAGTCCATCGACATGAGCTTCATGCCGAACTTCTCGGGCGGTATCATCGTCTCGTCCTGGGTCGCCTTCGGCGCCTCGCCCGCATCCAGCATCCGCGGGACGTTCGGACCGTACACGTCGGCGTCGAACAGGCCCACACGGGCCCCGCGGTCGGCAAGGCCGGCCGCGAGGTTCACGGCGACGGTCGACTTGCCGACGCCGCCCTTCCCGGAGGCGACGGCGATGATGTTCTTCACGCCCGGGAGGATCTGGTCCTCGGCCGCGACGCCGCGGTCGACGCTGGCCGAGAGTTCGACCGACAGGCCGAACTCCGAGAGGGCCGTCCGCACCTCCTCGGCGATGCCGGTCTCGGTCGGCGAGTACGGGGCCCCCAGCGCGAGGTCGACCTCGATGGCGTCCCCCACGGTCACGTCGTTGACGAGTCCCAGCGATACGATGTCGTCCCCGAGGTCCGGGTCCGTCACGGATCGCAGCGCGTCGAGAACCTCGTTGCGGTCTACCATTACCGGCGATAGGCCCCGTGCGGGCGATAAGGATTGTGACGGCGGGCCGCAACGAGCGCGGGTGGACGGCCACCGACGGCGGGGAGGTGCCGAGAGAATGTATCAGGCAGAATCGATACACAGGTGACGAAACTGAGATTCCCGCCCCAAACACCCGGACTTATCGAGCAACCAGCGGCTAAAGGAAATTTTAGCGAGAACGTATCCCTCCGACGGCCCTCACGTCAGGTGCATGACCCCCGACGACCGCCCGAGTCTCGACCTGGACGGGTCTCTCGACCCGTTCGGGACGAACGCGGGCACGCACAGCGCCCTCCCCGGCGGCCACGAGTCCGCCGAGGGGGGCGTCGAGTACAGTACCGGAACGACGACGGTGGGTATCGTCGCCGCCGACGGCGTCGTCCTGGCGACCGACCGGCGGGCGTCCCTGGGCGGCCAGTTCGTCTCCAACAAGAGCGTCGTGAAGGTCGAGCAGGTCCACCCGACCGCCGCGGTCACCATAGCCGGCACCGTCGGGGCCGCGCAGGCCTACCTGAAGCAGCTCCGCGCCGAGGCGGACCTGTACGAGAACCGGCGCGGCAGCCGGATGAGCATGGAGGCGCTCTCGACCGTCGGGAGCGCCATCCTTCGCGGGCTCCCGGTCAGTCCGCTCCTGGGTGGCGTCGACCCCACCGGTGCCGACGAGAACGGTGCCGGCGAGCCCCACCTCTACCAGCTCGACGGCGCGGGCGGTCGCATCGAGGAGTCGGCCTACGCCGCGACCGGGAGCGGGATGACGGTCGCGACGGGCGCGCTCGAACGCGAGTACGACCCCGACGCCGACGTCGAGGTAGCCGTCCCGACAGCCGTCGACGCCGTGCTGGCGGCCAGCGAGCGCGACACGGCCTCCGGGAACGGGGTCGTGGTCGCGCGGGTGACCGGCGACGGCGTGGAGACGGAGCTACGTGACGCGACCGGTGCCCATATGGGTGGGGCGGCCGGAGGTGTCCGATAATGCAGAACAGCCAACAGCAGGCGTACGACCGCGGCATCACCATCTTCTCGCCGGACGGCCGGCTCTACCAGGTCGAGTACGCGCGTGAGGCGGTGAAACGCGGCACCGCCGCCGTGGGCATCCGGGCCCCCCAGGGTGTGGTCCTCGCGGCCGACGGGCGGCTCCGCTCGGAGCTGCAGGTCGCCGCGAGCGTCGAGAAAATCCACAAGGCCGACGACCACCTCGGCGTCGCCACCGCCGGCCACGCGGCCGACGCCCGCCAGCTCGTCGACTTCGCCCGTCGCCGCGCGCAGGTCGAGAAGCTCCGCTACGGCGAGGCCGTCGACACGGAGACGCTGACGAAGGCCATCACGGACAACATCCAGGAGTACACCCAGACCGGTGGCGCGCGACCGTTCGGCTGTGCGCTGCTCATCGCCGGCGTCGACGAGGGCGGCGAGCCCCGCCTGTTCGAGACCGACCCGTCGGGCACCCCCTACGAGTGGAAGGCCGTCGCGGTCGGCGGGAACCAGCGCGAGGCACAGGACCGACTCGAGGAGGGCTACGACGAGCTCGAGACCGTCGACGACGGCCTCCGCCTCGCGTTCGAGGCGCTGGCCGCCACGGCCGACGGCGACCTCACCCCGGAGGGGATGAGCGCGGCCACCATCGACGCCGAGACGGCCACCTTCGAGGCACTGGAGCGCAGCGAGATCGGTGACCACCTCGACGAGCACGGGCTGCTCGACGAGGGCGCCGACGAGAGCGACGAGGAGTAACCCCACCCCGTTCCTGCTCTTCTCACGCGGTCGCGGAGTCGGGTTCGCCGACACTCGGCTGGTCGGCTCCGGCGTCGGCTTCCTCCGGCTCGTCGCTCGCCTGCTCGACCGACTGGTCCGCACCGCTCCCGGCTCCGGCGCCGACGCTCGAGCGCCGGTCGTCGCCGTCGTCGTCGGGCGTCAGGCGGTCCGTGTAGACCACCGAGAGGTCCCGCCCGACGAAGCAGGCCAGTTCCTCGCCGCCGACCCGGGCCGTCACACGGATTGCGAGCGGGTCCGTCGAGACGACCCGTTCGCGCCACTCCGGGCCGACGTTCCACAGGGGCCGTTCGGCGAGGTCGACGCCCGCGGCGTGGAACGTCGACACGACGGCCGGCTCGTCGAGCACCGTCAGCGTCACCGGACACCGGAGCCGGTAGCCACAGGCCGTGCAGGTCATCCGGGCACGGGCGGCGGTCGCGTCACCGGCCGTGTCTCCGGGCTCGTCGTCCCCGGACCCGGCCGTCCCCGACGCGCTCGCCGCCCCGGCCGCGTCCGCCGTCCCCACGACCTCGGCAGCCGTCTCCGCGACACCGCCACACTCGGGGCAGGTCCCGTCCCGCATCGTGGCGATCCGACCCCGGTAGTAGCTGTCCACGGCGTCCGGGAGGGACCCGTCGTCGTGGGCCCGATAGCCGGCCGGCGGGAACGGGAGCGCGAGGACCTCGCGCTCGCAGGCCCTGCAGGCGACGGTCAGGACCGTATCGTCGCCAGCCGCGTGGAGCCCCGACTCGTCACAGAACGGGCACATGGCCTCCAGATCGACCGGGTCGCGGTCGGCGCTCTCTGTCAACGTGCCCGCGGCGATGGCCCGGGCCACCCGCCGTCCGGCAGCCGTCAGCCGGTATCCGGCCTCGTCGTCGGGCGCCCCCTCGTCGTGCTCGGCCTGCTCGACCTTCTGCAGGTAGGTCTCGGGCAGTTGCCGGAGGTGGTAGGCGAAGCCGGCCGTCGTCTCCTCGTCGCTGGCCTCGAACAGCGTCGAGAACGACCGCGTCACCGGACGGCCCGCCTCTCGCTCGGCCTCGAACAGCGTCCTGACGATTGCCATCCGCGTCTCGCCGCCGAGAGCTGCGAACGCGTCGCTCGCAGCCGTGACGGGGTCGCCGTGGTCCGCCCACTCCCCGTCGGCCCCGTCACCGGTGCCGGCGTCGCCCGGAACGGCGTCACTCATTGCCACGGGTTGGACGGCGACCCGGTTAAGCGACGTGGCAGCCGCAACCCGGGCCGTCACGTAACCCAATACGATTACATCAGGCGCAATCGTGCCCGCACGATTAAACGTCCCCGGGCGAAGGTTCAGGCAATGCTGGTCGACGGGCACGGACGCGAACTGACGGGGGTCCGGGTATCGCTGACGGACCGCTGCAACTTCGACTGCGTCTACTGCCACAACGAGGGACTCGGCGACACGCGAGGGCCGATGGAGCCGGCGGACGACGAGATGTCGACGGACGACGTGGTCCGGTTCCTGGAGGTGGCAGCCGAGTTCGACGTGGACAGCGTGAAGTTCACCGGCGGCGAGCCGATGCTCCGGGAGGACCTGGAGGAGATCGTCCGCCGCGTTCCCAAGGGGATGGAGACCTCTCTCACCACCAACGGTACCTTCCTGCCCGGGCGAGCGGCGGCACTCCGCGACGCCGGCCTCGACCGGGTCAACGTCTCGCAGGACGCGCTCGACCCGACCGCGTTCCAGGAGGTCACCCAGAGTACTCAGTACGACGCCGTCCTGGAGGGTGTCCAGGCTGCCGTCGATGCCGGGCTGACGCCGGTCAAGCTGAACATGGTCGTCTTCGAGCAGACCGCCGGCTACGTCCCGGAGATGGTCGACCACGTCGCCGAGACCGAAGGCCTCCAGCTCCAGCTCATCGAGTACATGCCCGAACTCGCGGGCCGTCCGGAGTGGGCCGTCGACATCGACCGCGTCCACGGCTGGCTCGAGGAGCAGGCCGACCACGTCGAGCACCGGGAGATGCACCACCGTCGGCGGTACTGGGTCAGCCCCGACGACTCCGACGAGACGGCGACCGGCATGGTCGAGATCGTCGACCCCGTGGGGAACGAGACCTTCTGCGCCAACTGCCACCGCGTCCGCGTGACCCACCAGGGCTTCCTGAAAGGCTGTCTCAACCGCAACGACGACCTGAAACCGATGGGCGAGATGACGAAACCCGAGATCCGCGAGGCGCTCCGGGAGACGGTCGCCGACCGCGTCCCCTACTACGGCGAGTACATGGTCCGCGACGACGACGGCGAATGGGTCGTCAACGAGGAGTACATCGAGGACTACGTCGGGGCGTAACCCTCAGAGTTCGATTCCGCACTCCTCCTCGGTCGTTCCGAGATCCTCCTTCGCTGACCGGTAGTGCTCGCGCCCCTTCTCGGGCGCCTCGTTGAGGTAGGCCTCGGCGGCGTCGCCGTACCGCTCGGCGACGGTCCGCAGTTTCGTGGCCAGACAGCGGTACCGCTCGAACGTCGCCGAGAAGTGTCGGACATTCCGCTCGGATGCGGTATCGAGTCGCGAAGTTGCGTTGTCGGCGGCCACCGTCGCGTCCGCCGCGAACCCGGCTGCGCGCTCGTAGTTCCCGCGTTCGATGGCGGGCCCGGTCGCGCTCAGGAGCCCGACAACCTGCATCGTCGAGAGCGCCCCCGCGAACGCCGGTTCGAACTCGCGAGCGATGCGTCGGAAGGTCGACTGCCGCTCTCTTGCGGTGTCGACCGCGAACCCCGACACCCCCAGCGCATCCGCACGCGGGGCGATGCGGTCGAGCACGCCACCTGCGGTCCCAACCTGCTGGCGTAGCGTCCGCATGTCCCCGACGGCAGCCCGAGCGGTCTCCAGCTCCAGTTCGGTCGGAAAGGCCTGGGTCGCCTCGTAGAACGACGAGAAGCCGTCGACGATGCGGTCGTGCTGTACGGCTCTCGTCTCCAGATACTCACAGAGGAACAGCAGCCCGTTGACGGCCCGCTGTCGGTCGGCCGTCGCGCGGTCAGAGACCCCGTCGAGAGCCCCGCGGGCCCGCTGTATCGGTGGCCGGGGCGACTCGGCACGGGCGTACTCGGCGAACGCGTTCGCCGTAACGATGCCGACATCGCCGTCCTCAACGACGGCCGCGGCGTTGAGTCGCTCGATGGCTGTCGATATCTCGGTGCGTGCGGTCGTGGTCGCACGCGTGACTGCATCCGGTGTCTCGGTCCGGCGGTCGGCCGGTGACGGGGACTCGGTCCCCCCGGTCGCGGTGGCGAACGTGACGGTCGGCGTGCCGGTGGCGCGCTCCGTCGGGGAGTCTCCCCCGCCGGTCGACCCACAACCCGCGAACAGAGTCGCGCTACCGGCGAGTGAGACCAGGACCGAGCGACGGCTCCGCCTCACGGACGCTCACCCCCGTAGTAGCAGTCCTCGGGTGGGGTCCCAGTTCCCGCGTCCTCGGCATCGGCCGGGTCGTGGCTGCAGAACAGGTTGGTGACGTAGACATCGTTGTCGGCGTTGATGTAGCATCCAACGCCGGCGACGCCGCCGACCTCGCTCCACATCACTTCGCGATGTTCTGGAGAGTGCTTCCAACTTGATACAGCTTCTTTCCCAATATTCTCTATATCTTGTTCATAGCCTGAATAGAAGTTAGATATCTTGTACAGATTTTCAGCGAAAGAATTGGCGCAGGCGTAATTAAATCCCTTAATCCGGTCTCTTGGGCCACGCTCCTCATTATCTGTGTGAGAAAAGAATCCGGATTGTGACATATTCCTACTATGGAGACGCGAAATATATGCCAGCACTCCGTCCCATTCGAGTGTTACCAATCCCTGTGCTTCACGGGATTCGTTGACAGCTTCGAAGACCGCTCGTTCGAACGGCTCAATGCGTTCGTAGTCGTCACTCTCTATCGCATCGAACTCCGGCATTGGACACGGAGTCGGGGTCGGGGGAGTAGTGCGTCCGACAAATGCGTCGGTGCATCCCGCGAGGAGCCCGGACAGCGCGACGGTCCCGGAGCGGCGGAGCAGACGACGGCGGTTCATCCGCGAACACCTCCGGCACAGAGCGGTGGAGCGGGGACGGCGCTCATAGCAATCCACCCCACGGACTGTCGCCGCCTATGTTCGATCCATCGCTGGGGTCTGACCCCGAACCATCCGAGCTGTCTCCGGAGTTGTCGTCCGGTTCACTCGAGTCGGAGGAATCCCCACCGGCAATCTCGCTGAATGCCTCAGTAATCGACCCACTCGTGGAGTCCGTGCTGTCGTCCTCAGTGGTGTCCTCCGAACCCGTCCCCGATGAACTGTCCCCGCCGTTCGACGTATCGGCCCCGGGCGATTCGTCCGGTTCCGGTGATCCGGTTCCCCCAGTATCCGCCGGGCTTGCATCAGTACCGCCGGAATCGGCTGTCCCCCCGACGAGTGAACTGACGGCGGATTCGACCGTCTCACTGACCGTATCAGCAACCTGTGTCGCACTGTCCACTGGTCCAGACCGTTCCAGCACGTTCGTCTGTTCATCGCTGGACGGCAGCGATGGTTCTGCCGACTCCGCGGTTCCGCCCTCCGAAGTCGACTCGGGTTCTCTGCGTCCAGACAATGCCTCTTGTTTGCTCGCCGTCGAGTCAGGTTGTTCGTACTGATCCGGGCTTCCCTCGTTGTTCTTTCCGATCCTGATAACTACCCTGACTCTGCCATCCTCCGTCTCAACGGGGTCCTTCACGCGGGCGTTCTTGAGACGTTCGTGTTCATTGATGCGGGGTCCAGCCGCACCAGCCACGGTGTCGTCGCTTGGAGTCGATTCAATCTTCTCCGCCAGTTCGCTCGCGTTCTCCGCCGACATGGTGACGACCATCGTCTCCCGGTTCCCCGTCACGAGTTCGGCGGAGGCCTCACCGAACTTGCCGGTAGCTGCACCGACATCGGCCAGTTTCTCCAGCGCTCCGGATTCCGGTACCTTCTCGTTCGCTCGCATCAGTGCAGAGACCTCGGATCCCTCGACCCAGTTGTCGTCTGATGCCCTGATGAGCAATTTATCCTCCCCACTTCCTCTTTGAGTATCCGGTAAATTTGGACCTTCCTCAGCACACCCACCATCCTCCCGAACCGTAACCGTGTGCGTCGTCTTCGCGGTCTGGTTTTGTCGGTCAGTCGCGGAGAACCCGACCTCGTAGCGGCCGGGGCCCTGGGGGACGAAGGTTGGGTCGCTGTGCCAGGTCGAGTCGATGATCTCGTCGCTCTCCTCCGAGGTGACCGCGTAGCCCTCGAGCTCGACAGGTTCACCCACGCAGGCCTGCGTCGGACCCTCGATGCGCACCTCCGGTGGACTGTTCCCGGCAACGACGTGGACGACGATGGAGTCCGAGGAGGTGTGTCCCTCGCCGTCGTCGACGGTGGCGGTGATCGTGACGGTCGAGCCGGGCGGCTCGGCGAACATCCGGGTGAGGGTGTTCCCCGTCCCGACGCCGCCCGACCAGTCCAGGCGTTCGTTCCCGCCGGGACGGTCCTCGACGAGGGCGGTGTAGGTGTGGACGCTCCCCTGCCGGACGTACAGTTCGCCCTGCACCTCGACCGTGGCGGGCGGGTCCTCACCCTGGAGACAGCCGAGGCTTCCGACCCGGGTCCTCGCGGATGGGCAGGCGGGTCCCGACCCGCTCGCGGCGGCCGTGTCGGTGGGCGAGGGGGCGTCGGTCGTCGAGAGCGGGGCATCCGGCGTGGCCGGGTCGACGACGCCATCGGAGACGGGAGAGGAGGACTCCGGGAGGCCGGGAGTGGTATCCGTCGGGGGCGAGTCCGGCGTCTCGGGCAGCCCAGGGTCGGCGTGGGGGACCACATCGACGTAGAGCGTATCCGAGGCGGACTGCCCATCCTCGCCGGTGACCGTCACGGTGGCCTCGTACCGGCCGGGCTGGCGCGCGACGAAGGAGGTTCGGGCCGCGTCGGGGTCGGCGGGCCGGACGGTCCGTCCGTCGGGAGTCTCGATGGTCCAGGAGTACGACCTGATCTCGCCGTCGGGGTCCCGGGAGCCGGCAGCGTCGAGCAGGACAGTCGCGTTCTGCTGGACCTGCTGGTCGAGGCCGGCGTCTGCCAGCGGTGGTTCCTCCGCCCCCACGACGCCGCCCGTAGCGACCGTAGCAGCCGCGACGAGCAACACGAGCGGGACCAGTCGAGCGCGTGTTGCTTGCATCTATCGTCTGCGGGATTTTACCTGCGCCCCCCGTTATAAAATTTCACCATGACCGTGGAGGAGAGGAACGTCGGACGGTGACCACTAGGGTTTAGACCGTCCGCCCCAGAGACTAGCCAAGACGAAGATGGGGATGGGGATGGTACTGCTCCCGGCGACCGCCGCGCTTGATGAGGTGGCGGCGGCGCTGGACGCGCCCGTCACGCGGTACGACGGGGTCCACGACGCGGTATCACTCCTCCAGCGTGGGGACGTGGCGTGTGTCGTCGTGGACGCCACGGCGGCTGACCTCCCGATTGCGACGGTTGTCCGTCGAGTGCGGGACGGGGGCGAGGCCGCCGTCGTCGTCGCGGTCGGGCCGGATGACGGACCGCCCGGCGTCGGTGCAACTGCGGCGGCCGTCGTGGATCGGACGGCCACGGCGGCCACCGCTCGGACGCTGGAGGAGGTGCGTACCGACGCGTTGCTCGACCGGAGTGCACGGCGGAGCTCGGGAGCCGAGACACTGCTCCGGAACACCATCAGGTCGATCGGCGGACACGGGGACGAAGGCCTCGAGCCGGTGGCCGAGGCAGTGGTCGCTTCGGCCGCGCCGACGGGACCGTACTCGGCCGCCTGGGTCGGCCGACACGACACCGACCGACGGGTCCTCCAGCCGGTCGCCGCGGCGGGCGTCCCGGTCGACCACCTCCGCGCGGTGCCGGTCGATCCGGCGACCGACGAGGCGGGCGCATCGACCGAAGGGAGTGCAACCCTCCGGGCGGTCGCCGCCGACGGGGATGCGGCGGTGTTCACCGAGCGACTGGAGACGGCGGGGAGTCAGTCGGCCACCGAGGGCACCCATCTGCTCGCGGTACGCATCCCCACCGACCCCGGGGCCGTCCTCCACCTCGTCGCGGACCGGCCGGGTGGGGTGCCCGCCAGCGAGCGGGCTACCCTCGCCGATCTCGGGGCGGCCATCGCGGCCACCACGACCGACAGCGGAGCCTCCGATGCCGGCGAGGACCGACTCCGCCTACTCGCGGACGTACTGGCCCACGAGTTGAGCAACCAGCTCGGGGCGGCCAGCCTCCAACTCGACCTCGCCGAGGAACACGGGGATGCCGAACACTTCGACCACGTGGCACGTGCACTCGACCGGCTGGAGGGACTGACCGACGAGACACGGGCACTGGCCCGCGCGGAACCCGACCGGGAGTGGACGGACCTGCGTGAGGTGGCCGAATCGTCGTGGGATGCCATCTCGACCCCGAACGCGACGCTCGTGGTGGAGGACGCGACACTCGAGGTCGACAGCGCACTGCTGCGGCTGGCGGTCATCAACCTGTTCCGCAATGCCGTCGAGCATGGCTCGTCGAATCCTGCTCCGGGGGAGCAAGACGCTGCGGAGCACGGGTCCGGAACCGGTGAAGCGGGAGCAGAGGGACGGCCCGCTGGAGCCGACGGCAGTGACCGTGACTCCGCGTCGGAACTCACCGTCGAGATCGGCCCCGTCGGGGACGACGAGGGGTTCTACGTAGCCGACGACGGGCCAGGTATCCCACCCGAGGAGCGTGAACGGGTGCTCCAGTGGGGTCACTCGGGCGGCGATGGCACCGGTGTCGGGCTTGGACTGGTCCGCCTCGTCGCGGAGCGGCACGGCTGGACCGTCGACATCGGAGAGAGCGAGTCCGGCGGTGCACGCGTGGTACTGGCCCCCTGAGCGTAACCAGTAACCGGGAACCGGAAGTTACCGAGATCGTGCTCGGTACTCAGTCGCCGCCGGCGCGGTGTTCACCGCCGGCCTGCTCCGGTGGGAGCGCCTCGTCGACGGCGACCGCGTAGCCCTCCATCTCCCGGAGGTCGTCCAGCGCGTCGTCGAGGTGGGCTCGCAGGGCTGCACGGCGGTCGACCAGCCGGCCGTAGGCGTCGTTGTCGACGAGTTCTGCGCGGTCGTGTTCGGTCTCGAGCAGCGCGATGCGACGTGAGACGGAGTAGAACTCGCGGAGCCCCTCGTCGTAGGTCTGCCGGGCGAGGAGGTTCTCGACGACCGCGAAGAGTTCGGTCTCATCGACGGGTTTGCGGATGTAGTCGTCGAAGCCCATCTCGGCGATGTCGAACGAGGGCTCGACTCCGGTGAGCATGGCCACCCGGCAGGCGTACCCCTCCGAACGGATTCGCTCGAGGACCTGGTCGCCCGAGAGGTCCGGCATCCGCCGGTCCAGGAGCGCGACATCGACCGTCTCGTCGAGGCCGTCGAGTGCCTCACGGCCGCCGTAAGCCCGTCGGACTCGGTACTTCGCCTTCAGCCGTGACGCCTGGCCGTCGACGATGGCGGGCTCGTCGTCGGCGATCAGGACGGTCGCGAGGTCTCCATCGGACATGGGCGGGGTATCTTGTGAAGTACCCGCGTACTGCTATCGAATAGTTCTTCCGTCAGACATATATAAATTTTCGGACCATTGCTGCCGGTGCCGGCTGATCGGCCGTTCGCGGGGGGTTCTCCGGGAGCGTTCAGGGCGTCGGCTGCGCGCCGAGTTCCTCGAACGCCCACTGGACGATACGGGCCTCCACGAGCGCCCGCTCGGAGTGCAGCGAATCGGCGTCGTCGAACTCCGCGACCACCCGGTCGGCCTCGGCCAGCATCTCCCGCTCCAGCGGCGCCTGGTCCGGTTCCTCCCGCACGTCGTTCAGCAGGGCCTCGAAATCCTCCCGGAGGACGAAGTCCGCGCGGGCCGCATTACACCGGGGGAGCGGCGTCATCCCGGCGTCCAGCACGAGGTCACGGACCGTCTCCCAGTCGGATTCGCAGAAGTGGAGGGAGACGTCACCCTCGATGTCACGCCAGGCGATGGGACCCGAGTTCTCCAGCAGCTGGACCGCCCGCGGTGGGATGTCGATGCGGACGTCCGTCTCCTCGCGCCCGCAGAGACAGCACGGCTGCTGGGTCTTCCCGGTGTACATAACGATACCGAGGGCTGGCAGGGACAAAGATGCCGCGCTGCCGGCGGCGACCGCCCGTTCCAAAATCGCCATCCGGGGCCGGGAAGAGGGGTGACTGAAACGGGGAAATTCGGGTCACTCCTCGTGGTCGAACAGCCCGGTCGAGACGTAGCGCTCCCCCGAGTCCCAGAACACCGTGACGACGAGCGGGCAGTCCTCGGGGATGTGGGTGCCGGCCGTCTCGCCGCTGATGGGTGTCGGCCGGTCCTCCAGGACGTGCGTCTCGTTGTCGGGCACGGGGCAGTCCTCGTCGGCCACCGTGTCCGCGTCGGCGAGGTCGCGGGCGACACGCTTCGCCGCCAGGTTCGACGCAGCCGAGGACTGGCCCACGAGGATGCCCTCCTCGCGGGCCAGACGACGGACCTCCGCCTCGGCGCTGTCGATGTCGACCGTCTCGACGGCGTCGAGCAGGTCGGTGTCGAGGTTGGGACTGACGAACCCGGGCCCCATCCCCTGGAAGTCGTCGTCGCTCGGCTCCCCACCCGACAGGACCGCATTCTCGGCCGGCTCGACGCCCACGATGTCCATCTCGGGGAACTCCTCGCGGAGCCGGCGCCCGATACCGGTGATGGTGCCCCCCGTCCCGATGCCGGCGACGAGCGCATCGACCTCGGCGTCGCCGACCTGGTCGAGGATCTCGGGGCCGGTCGTCCGGTAGTGGGCCTCCGGGTTGGCGGGGTTCTCGAACTGTCGGAGCTGGACCGCGCCCTCCTCGGCCTCGATCTCGTCGGCGCGCTCCTTCGCCGCGGAGATGTCCCCCTCGACGAGTTCGATGTCAGCGCCGTAGGCCTGCATGACGTTGCGGCGCTCGGGCGACTTCGAGCCGGGCATCACGAGCGTCGCATCGTACCCCTTCGCGGCGGCGACGAGTGCGATACCGATGCCCGTGTTGCCGGACGTGGGCTCGACGATGCGGTCGCCCGGCTCCAGCTCGCCGTCGCGTTCGGCGGCCTCGACCATCGCCACGGCCGGGCGGTCCTTCGCACTCCCGCCCGGGTTCTTCGACTCTACCTTCGCGGCGATGACGCTCCCGGGGGGCGACTGGACCTGGACCAGCGGCGACCCGAGCGTGTCGAGGATTCCGCGCTTCATGGTGGGCCGCCGCTTCGGGACCGGGGGGTTTGAACCCGACGGAGGCGTGGGCGGTGGATGGTGACCCCTGCCGAGGCCGTCACTCGGCGCGCTGGAACTCGAAGACGAAGGCGGCGCCACCGAGGTCCGCATCCTCGACACGGACGTTCCCGCCGTACTGCTGCATCATCCTGTCCACGAAGAAGAGGCCGAAACCGCCGTCCCCGCTGGACTCGCCGCGGTGGAAGACCTGGCTCTTGCGCTCGTCGGGGATACCCTGCCCGTCGTCGGCGATGCTGACCGTCACGGTCTCCTCGTCGGCCGCCACGCGCACCTCGACGGTCGGGTCGTCGCCGCCGTGGTGGACGACGGCGTTCGTGAGGACGTTGCCGAGGACATCCGGGAGGACCTGATTGGCGAGGACGCTCGGCCCGCCATCGCCGTCGGCCACGCGCTCGAGTCCCTCGACGCGGGCCTCGACATCGAACGAGTCGCGGAGCGTCGCCACCTGCGACTCGATGGCGGCGCCCAGGTCCGTCGGCTGCAGATCGGGGTCCTCGTCGGTGATTGTCTCGATGACCGCGCCCGTCCGCTCGACCTCGCGCTCGATCTCCTCGGCCTGGGCGACGATGGTGTCGAGGAACTCGCCGGCCCGGTCGTCGACCGCCCCGGTCGTGGCTGCGTCCTCGAGGTCGTCACCGAGAAACTCCGCGCGCGACTCGATGACCATGATGCTGTTCTTGATGTCGTGGCGGAGGACGCGGTTGATGAGGC
This sequence comes from Haloglomus litoreum, assembly GCF_029338515.1. Taxonomy (GTDB): domain Archaea; phylum Halobacteriota; class Halobacteria; order Halobacteriales; family Haloarculaceae; genus Haloglomus; species Haloglomus litoreum. Next base: position 2,580,919 of record NZ_CP119988.1, read on the forward strand.
GGAGGTCGTCCTTCGTCTGGCGCGCCTCCTCGAGCAGGCGTTCGGTCTCGGCCTGGGCCGCCTCCAGCTGCCGCTGGTTCTCCTCGGCGTCCCTCCGGGCCCGCTCGGCGCGCTCCCTGGCCTGCTCGGCCTCGGCACGCGCGAACTCGGCGACCCGGGCGTCGCGACGCGCCCGGGCGTACAGCCCGCCGACGAGGCTGCCCGCGATACCGCCCCCGCCGGCCGCCGTGAACAGCACGAACGGCGCCTCCGCGATGGCTCGGCCCTCCGCAACCCGGATGAGCATCGTCAGGAGGATGATCCCCGTGAAGACGGCCCCTCCGGCGACCGTCACCCGTGCGACGAGCCACCGCTCGTCGGAGTCGAGGTCCGACCGGGCCAGCCAGACGCCGGCGTACAGGAGCCCCACCGACAGCGAGAGCCCGATGCCGGCGGCGGCCAGTGGGGGAAGGTCGACCGAGAGCGTCTGCTGTTCACGGAGGAAGTTCCACGTCGTCATTGTCAACAGCCCGAGACCGAAGGCGATGACGATCAGCGATGGGGACCGCGCCCGGATCGTCCGGACGGGGCCCTCGGGGTCGATATCGTCGGGTGACGTGCCCGTCTCGACGCCGGTACCCATTCTATCGACTGCAGGCTCGGACGACACTTCAGGCCTGTGGCCGTGTATGCGAAGGGTACACGGCCGTCAACCGACGGCTCGGTGGTACACTGTCTCCCAGTCGCGACTCAGTAGTGCCAGGGGAACGCGTCGAAGTCCGGGTCCCGGCCCTCGTTGAACGCGTCCCGGCCCTCGGCGGCCTCCTCGGTCATGTACCCCAGTCGCGTCGCCTCGCCGGCGAACACCTGCTGGCCCACCAGCCCGTCGGTGTCCATGTTGAACGCGTACTTCAGCATCCGCATCGCCATCGGCGACTTGCTCGTCATCTCGGCGGCCCACTCCAGCGCCACGTCCTCCAGTTCGTCGTGTGGGACCGCGGCGTTGGCCATCCCCATGTCGACGGCCTCCTCTGCCGAGTAGGTCCTCCCGAGGAAGAAGACCTCCCGGGCGCGCTTGTGGCCCACCTGGTTGGCGAGGTACGCCGACCCGAAGCCGGCATCGAAGCTCGCCACGTCCGGGTCCGTCTGGAGGAACTTCGCGTGCTCCTCGGAGGCGAGCGTCATGTCACAGACGACGTGCAGCGAGTGGCCGCCGCCGACGGCCCACCCCGGAACCACGCAGAGGACGGGCTTCGGGATGTGGCGGATGAGTCGCTGCACCTCGAGGATGTGGAGGCGCGGGGCCTGCTGCTGGCCCTCGGCGGGGGCGCCACTCGCGTCGGGGTCCTCGCCGGCGGTGTACTCGTACCCCGCGTCGCCCCGGATGGCCTGGTCGCCGCCGGAGCAGAACGACCGACCGCCGTCCTTCGGGGAGGGACCGTTCCCCGTGAGGATGACACAGCCGATATCGGTCTGGCGCTTCGCGTGGTCGAGCGCGGTGTAGAGCTCGTCGACGGTCTCGGGGCGGAAGGCGTTGCGCTTCGCCGGGCGGTCGAATGCGATCCGGACGGCCGGCACGTCCGTCCCGCGGTGGTAGGTCAGGTCGCGGAAGTCGAAGCCCGGGACGGGCTCCCATCGGTCGGCGTCGAACGTCTCGGAGACTGGCATACAGAGGGTCGCGCCGGGACGGACCAAAAGCACCCGGACGGCGGCGATTCGGGCCGGGGTCGCTCAGAGATGCGGTCCGTCGGGGTCGGGAAGCCCCCGCTGCGCTATCGAGGGCCCCACGAGCCAGGCGGCCAGCAGCGACCCGACGAGCACCGCCACCAGGGGCCGTGCCGCCGCCAGCCAGTACGCGGACGTGAGCCCACCGACGGCGACACCCGCGGCCCAGCGGTCGTCCACCCCGACGCCGGTGACGCTCATCACTCCCGGATGCAGCAGGCCGGCGCAAAGCCCTGCTGCCGAAGGCCCCCGGCGGTTCATCCCACCATCGCGACGAGCCGTAGCGGCCGCTGGGGGCCGCGCCAGCAGCCCACGCTCCGATTACAGCTATGCCAGACCTCTACAGAATATTTGGCACATTATCTGTGAATACTCCATTTAATTATATAATCCAGCCATTATCTCGTTAACACAGCCATCAGAGAACAGGAGGGTTCCGGCGGTGCCGCCTTCGGTCGGTGGCTCTCACCGATAGAGCGACAGGTAGATCATCGCGAAGCCGACGATGAAGGGGACCGTCTCGGCGATCTGGAGGGTGACGAGTTCGTTCCCCGCGGCGGCGCCCGTGGTGCCGATCTGCGTCGTGAGGTTGGTGACGGCGACGCCCATGCTGATGAAGGCGAACCCGATGAAGGCGTACTGCAGGCGCTGGGACTGGCGGCGCTGATACGACTGGAAGCTGATGACGGTCAACCCGAGCGAGAGGCCGAAGAGTATCAGCCGCATCAGTATCAACACGGCACTGAAGACGTTGACCATCCTTGCGTTGTAGGCGCCCCAGCGGGCTAAAAAAGTATCCGGTCGGCTGCGCGACCTGAAATCGCCGCTTCGGTCACTCCGCGTCCGAGCCGAGCTCGTCCCAGAGCGCCCCGAACCGGTCCGGGAGGTTCTCCTTCCGGTAGATGCGCACCTTGTACTCCTCGTCCTTGAGCGCGATGACGGTCGAGTCGAAGTTGCACTCGTAGATGTTGTAGTGGTTCCCGTCTTCCGCGACCGCCGTCCGCTCGGTGATGAGGTCGTGTTCCTGGAGGAGTTCGAGCCGACGGTAGATGGTCGGCAGCGAGAGGTCGCATTCGTCCGCGAGTTCCTTCGCCGACCGGGGGCTCCGGCTGATGGCCGCGAGGACCGTTCTCGCGTGCTCGTCGCCGATGGTGTTCAGGATCTCCTCGATGCTGCGGTCTTCGTCCACGCAGAGAGGTCGGGCGTGCCGTGACAAAGGCTTTTCTCCCACCCGTCCCGGAACCGCCCGCCGTCGGTGGGAGACGGTTTCAAGTGTGACCCCGGCCTCGAGGCGCCCATGTACGACGATATCCTGTTCGCGACCGATGGCAGCGACGCCGCCGCCACCGCCCTCGACCACGCCATCACCGCCGCCGACGCACACGGCGCGACGCTCCACGTCCTCTCCGTGGCCGACGAGCGCCTCGCGCTCGCGGCCGACGACACCGAGGCGACCCGCGAGGAACTCCGCGAACGCGCCCAGACGGCCGTGGACGAGGCCGCCGACGCGGCCAGCGGTGCCGGCGTCCACGTCGAGACGGCCGTCCGGAACGGGGTGCCGTTCCGCGAGATTCTCGCGTATGCCGAGGCCGAGGACGTGGGACTGGTCGTCGTGGGGACGCACGGCCGCGAAGGGCGCGAGAAGCGGGTGAACATGGGCTCGACCGCGGAGCGGGTCGTCAATCAGGCCGAGCGGCCCGTGCTGGTGGTGCGGTAGGGGAGCTCAGTTGACGTTGAAGCTCACCGTCTCCGACCCGCCGATACTCCACTCGAAGTCGATACCGCTGACGGTCGCCGCCGACGACTGCGTCCTGACGCCCTGGAGCTGGATCGTCACCCGCTGGTTGTTCCCGGTGGACAGTCCGCCGGAACCGACCGTGTAGGTGATGGTCGCGTCGTCATCGCTGGCCGAGATACTCGCGGTTCCACCCCGGAGCGTCGACCCGCCGGTGTTCACGCTCGCCGACCGGTAGTCGACCGGGTTCGGCTGACCCCCGTTGAGCCCCTGGGCGGTGTCCAGGTCGATGGTGACGGTCTGGCCCGGGTCCATCTCGTAGTTCGACTGGAAGGTGAACGTCTGGGTCGTCGCGGTCTGGCCGCGCTGGACGTTGCTCGCGCTGGTCTGGGAGAACGGGTCGATCCCCAGGCCGTCGGAGATGAAGAACGTCTGGGTGATCCCGTCGAGCGCCTGGCCCGGATTGGCCGGGTCGGGCGTGACGACCCGCGCGGTGAACACGAAGAACGCGTCGAAGTTCCCGCTCCCGCCGGACTGTTCGAGCGTGTCGTCGAAGTCGAACCGGACGGTTCTGGTCCCATCTGCCGGAACCGTGATGGGGCCGATGTCCTTGAGTTCGGTCCCGATGAGGAGCTGTCCGTAGTTCGTCCCGGTCGGGCTGCTGAGCGTCGCGAAGTCCGGGTTCCCGCTGGCCAGGACGAACGGGATTCGGCCCGTCTGGAACTGCTTCTCGGTCGTCTCGTTCGTGTTCCGGAACGTGACGACTATCGTATCGCTCCCGTCAAGCGTGGCCGACTCGATGAAGACGTCCTCATCGCGGGAGTTGATGTCCTGGAGTCGGTCCGGGCGGCCGCCCTCGCCGTCGTCGTCGTCGTCGGTGATGGTCGCCGACGAAACGGAGACGTCGAAGGTGACACGCTCGTAGTCGTCACGGTTGGAGTTGGCGTCGCCGAGGTCCACGTCCCCGGCCTCGATCTCCGCATCGCCGGTTCCGGTGGGTTCGAACACGACGCTCGCCTGCCCGTCCTCGTCGGTGGTCACCGTCGCGCTTCCGCTGCCCGAGATCTCGAACTCGCCGTCGGTCGTCGAGAACGGAACCTCGACGCCGCTGACGGGGTTGTTGTACCGGTCGCGGACCTCGACGGTCAGTCGCTGCGTCTGGGTCTCCAGGATGCTGCTGTCGTCGCCCTCGACGCTGGTCAGGTACTGGGGGGGTTCCTCGTCGAAGCCGCTCCCGAGGCCGACCTTGGCCATCCGGAGGTTGTACGTGCCAGGCTCGAAGGTGATCACGAGTTCGCCGTTGCAGGGCTCGGAGTCGGCCGCACCGCTCGTACACTCGATGTCACTGACGTAGCGGTCGTCCTGGTTCCCGGCCTGGTCGTACTCGGAGCCGAGGATGTCCTCCTTCCAGGTGTTCTCCGAGAGGGCGGTCTCGACCCGGATGGTGGCACCACCCGTGGTCGTGACGCCGATCGGACGGGTCGCGGAACTCACGGGGACGGCATCCAGCGACAGCTCGTCGACCTGCTGGGTCGCGAGCCCGCCCGTCAGCGTGGTGATGGTGATGCGGCGACCGCTCACGAGCGCGCCACGGTCGACGACGACCTGCTGCTGGTCGTCCTCGGCGAACCGCTTGTACAGCACGCCGTTCTCGTAACCGATCTGTGGCTCCGCGCTGTACTCGTTGTAGTCCGCGCTGTAGTTCAGCGCCCTGGACTCGAAGACTGGCAGGTTCCCTTGGAGGTACTCGCGTGCCTCGGGATCGACCGCCTGGAAGCCGGACACCCTGACCGCGCTCGCCCGCGTGCTGATGTCACCGCTCACCGGCGGCGGGTTCAGCAGGAACAGCCGCGGCGGATAGCGTGTCCCGAGTTCGAGGGGCGTGGTCTCGCGGGCACCGCCGGTCGCAGCCCCCTCGATGGCCTCGTCCAGTTGCTGGAAGTCACCCTCGATCCGCTGACTGTGCTCGAACTCGATCTGCTGGTTCGCGGCTGGCACGGCGCTCAGTTGTACCAGTGCCAGTACTGCCAGCACGAGGCCGAACACGAGAATCGCGCCAAGCACCTCCGATACACCACGATCGCCGCCCTCGCCGCTATCGCGCCCCTGGTTGCCAGGTGGAGAATTCATGCGTTCCATATGTTATCTGAATGAATATCGTTTGCTATTGGTTTCAACGGCCGCGACGGTCGTGCACCCGGGACCGGCCCACGGTGGTATCGCTCCCCGGCCATCTCAGAGCACCAGGAAGACCACCGTCGTCAGGACGACGAGCGCGATGGCGTACTTGAGCCCGGCGAGGCTGTCGTTCTCTGCCAGCTTCCCCGCCAGGAGGCCGCTCCCGATGGCCTGGATGAGGGCCGAGTGGAAGAACAGCATCCGGTAGAGGCTGACCGGCACGTCGGCGAACGACAGCGGCAGGTCACGGCCCTCGCCCGCCCCCGTCCCCGGGTCGAGCTCGGAGATCGGTTGCAGGAAGCTGGCGTCCAGCATCACGATGACCAGCAGGTAGACGAGGAACCCGATGACGACCACCGCGATGTACGCGGTGAGTTCGCGGCGCCTCGCACGCTCGATCTTCGCCCGGTCGCGTGCGTCCTCGGCGGCGATGCTGAGGACCCGCGCGAGGTCACCCGAAGAGCGCAGCCCGTCCGAGAGCAGCTTCATGCTCCGCGAGAGCTGTGGCGTCTTGAGCCGGGCACCGAACGAGAGCAGCGCCCGGCTCACGTCGAAGTTCCAGGCGATGTCGTTCTTGACCGTCCGGAGCTCCTGGGCGACGGGCCCGGTCTGGTAGCGCGAGATGAGTTCGAGCGCGTCCGGCAGCGCGATACCCATCTTGTTCGCGGAGGCGAGGATGTTCAGCGTGTCCGGGAACCGCTCGGTGATGGCACGCTGGCGGGCCGCACGGAGTTCGACGAACACCGACAGCGGGACCGCCACGATGAAGAACGGTACGACGACGAACCAGGTGGTCGTCGCGACCGGCGCGTCCGTGAAGGCAGCCACGGAGGGCTCGGCGAGACCGTAGAGGATGGACGCGACGAGCACCAGCACGGCGGTCGGGACCGTCAGCGCGAGGGTGTAGAGCGGGTTGTCGTGGAACACCTCGAGCGGATCGTTGAGCAGTCCCCGGATTCGGACGACCCGGGCCGTCGACTCGTAGCGCTCGTACCGGTCGTCACCCTCGAGTTCCGACTCGTCGAACGGCAGTTCCTCGACGGGCCTGGTCACGCTCGTCGTGCCCGGCGTCTCGAACGGCGACGACAGCACGTCGATGAGCACCAGGAACGCCACCATCCCGACCGGGAGGACCAGGTAGATGAGCGAGGTCATCGCTTGAATGGTGCTCCCGCCGATGAGGCTGATGACGACCAGCGTGACGACGAGGAACAGCGGCGCGGCGACGAAGCCGACCACGAACACCTCGGCCATGATGGCCAGCGTCTCCAGGAAGTCGGCCTGCTCCTCCTCGGCCTCGCGGAGGTAGTTCGCCGCCTCGTTCTCGAAGAAGGTGGTCACGTCACCGCCAGCGTCCAGCACGCCGAGCATGTCGTCGAGGAACCCCTCGAACCGGTCGGAGGGCGTGAGGTTCCGGGCGCTCTGGAGCGCGCTGTACATGTCGCTGCCGAACAGGTCGATGTCGTTGACGACCATCTCGAACTCGTTGGCCACCTCGCCGTACGTCTCCTCGGCGTCCGCGATGTCACGGAGGACGCCGAGCAGGTCCTGCCCGCCGTACGACAGCGCGTACATGTAGACGATGGCGTGAGGCAGGGTCACGTCGATGGCCTGGCGGCGCGACGAGACGACGGTCGACGGGTAGTAGTACCGGCCGAGCCATATGAGGCCGCCGAGCACCGACGTCACGATCAGCGTGATCGCAGCGCCCGCGAGGAGCGTGCGGTTGGCCTCGATGTACCGGGCGAGGTCACCGCTGAACTCGATGGGACTCTGGAGGTCGGCCAGCAAGCCCGTCTCGATGAGGAGCCCGGTGAGCGCGATTCCGAGCCCCGCACCGAGCAGCCCACCGGCGATGGCGTACCAGAGGCTCCGCGCCAGGTACGAGTCGTAGGTGGCACCGATACGGGCCTGGTTGAGCGACCGCTGGATGCCCGCGAACCGTCCGGGGCGGAGCTTGAAGTACGTCCGCACACGGCCGTACTCCTTGCGCATCCGGCGCTTCTCCTCGTCGGAGACCGGGCGGTCCGCCGGCCGGATGTCGAGGCCCATCTCGCTGATCCCGGTATCGTCGATGTCGTCGCGGTTGAACTCCGAGCTCATCGGTCGCCCTCGACGCGCTCGTCCGCGTTGCTGTCATCCTCGGTGTTCCCGCCGTCGGCCGCCTCGGTGAGACCGCCCGCCGGTCGTTCGTCGCCGAGCTCCTCGAGGTCGGCGTCGGCTGTCTCGGCCGCGGCCGCGAGGACCTCCTCGTACGTAGCGGCATCCAGCTCGGGTGGGAGTCCCGTCCCGCGCGGTGCCACATCGTCCGCCGCGATAGCGTCGTGGACGGCCGTTCGGTTGTCCTCGGCCCGCGCCGAGTCGAACTCGGCGGGGTCGAACGTTCCGGCCTCGATGGCTTCGAGCACCTCGTCGGGGTTCCGGGCGTACGCCTGGATGGCCGTGGCGACATCGTTGTACCCGTGGATGTTCTCCTCGACCAGGTACTCGAGAACGCGCTGGCGGGCCTGGAACTCGCCGGCGAGCTGTTCGTCGGTCCAGCCGCGTTCGCGGGCGATCTGCAGGAGGACGTCCGACTCGCCGACCCGCTCGTGCGTGTCGGTCTCGGGGTCCCACTCGAAGATGTCCGTCCAGTCGACCCGGTCGGGCTGGGTCTCGTCACCGCTCAGTTCCGCGACGGTCGCGTTCCGGCGGACACGGCGGTCGCCGAGGAACGTCTGGCGCTGGATGCTGATGACGTCGAGGTCCTGCAGCATCTGGGTCGGAATCGAGAGCGGTGGGTTCTGCAGCCGCGAGAGTGCCGTCTCGACGCTGTCGGCGTGGATGGTCGTGTAGGCAGTGTGACCGGTTCCCATCGCCTGGAAGAAGGTCAGCGCGACGTTCTGCTCGGTCCGGATCTCGCCGACGAGCAGGTACTCGGGACGCTGGCGGAGCGCGGCCTGCAGGAGGTTGTACATCGTCACCTCGCCGCGCCCCTCACCGCTGGCCGAGGAGCGCGTGACCGACTGGACCCAGTTCTCGTGCGGCAGGTCGATCTCGCGGGTGTCCTCGATGGTGACGACCTTCGAGTGCTGCGGGATGAAGAAGGACACCGCGTTCATGCTGGTCGTCTTCCCCGACCCCGTGCCGCCGGCGAAGATGAGGGACTTGTTGTTCTCGATGGCGAGCCAGAAGTACGCCATCTGCTCGACGCTGAAGGTGTTCCACTCGATGAGGTCGACCGGCGTGTACGGCACGTCCGCGAACTTCCGGATGGTGAAGTTCGCGCCCCGGGTGGAGATGTCGCCGCCGAGCGTGAGCTGGATACGACTTCCGTCCGGGAGCGAGGCGTCGACCAGCGGGCTGGCGATGCTCACGGAGCGCCCGGCGCGCTGGGCGAGCTGGACCACGAACGAGTTGAGCTTGCGCTCGCTGAACGAGACGTTCGACGGCAGGTCGCGGTACTCGCGGTGGTAGACGTACACCGGAACCTCCGTACCGTCACAGGAGATGTCCTCGATAGCGGAGTCCCGCATGATCGGGTCGATGGGACCGAAGCCGAGGAAGTCACGCCGGAGGTAGTAGACCACCTTGTGGAGCGTCCCCGGATCGACCGTGGCCGCGTGCTCGTCGACGAGGTCACGGGCCTGGGCCATGAACGCGCCCTCGCGGTTCCCCGGCTCGAAGTCCATGTAGATGAGCTCGTTGCGCAGGAGCGTGATGAGGTCGGCCCGCACGTACTGCTCGAACAGGTCCAGCGTCGGCTCGACGACGCGATACTGGTACTCGTTGCGCTCGGCGTCGTACAGGATGGAGATGAAGGCGAACGGCTCGTTCACCCACCGGCGGTCGACCTCCTCGTACCGCTCGAGATAGGAGAAATCGAAGAACGACTCCTCGACGAACTCGTCGTCGGGCGCGCCGAAGGGGTCCCCACCACCAGCCCTGAAGTACTCGCGGACATCCTCGAGGACCGCCTCCACCGTGGGATGGACGGGCTCGGTGGCCGGCTCCGGTTCCGGCTCGACCACGTCCTCATCCCCCCCGACACGCCGGATCGCCTGGCGTGGGGCTGGCTCCGCGTCGGCCGCCTCTTCGTCTGTCATGGCGGTTGACTCTGCGCCACCGGTGTTATAATTACCCCCGCCGTCACCGTTCGGCTCCATCTCCTCGGGCCGGCCGGTCATCGCTCGTCCTCCCCGACGACAGAGAGGCTCGTCCCCTCGAGGTTCCCGGTCGAGAGAAGATAATTTCTGGATATCATTACTATATAAACAGCGGAACAGGTAGTAAATATTTCGCCCAGAACTGGGATGTGGAACCCGCTGAGAACGCGCTTCGGGAACCGTCGCGGGGAGCTACATCGGGGAGCAACCGTCGCCTCAGTCCTGTGGTGCCACGAGGTACGAGGAGGTACTCCCGTCACTGAACCGCAGCGTGAGGACGTAGAAATCCCCCTCGACGACGTTGTACTGCTGGTCGGAGACGCCGAACGTCGAGTCGGTGACGTCGAACTCGAACCGGTAGGTGTGGGTTCCGTAGGGGGCCGCCGTGTCGGCCGGGACGGACAGCGGCGACGACAACGTCAGTCCCCCCTCCGCGAAATCCTGGTCCGCCGACCCCTGGAACGACCACTCGTCCGGGCGGGGCCGGGGGAGCGGCTTCCCCTGTGATCCGCCACCACCGCCACCGCCGCCACCGCCCGGATTCGGGTTCGGAATCGGGTACGCCTGCCCCGCGCTGTAGACGTTGACACGGACGGCGGTGATCGTCCGGGCCCGGCCGCGGTTCTCGAAGGTGACGTCGACACGGCAGTTCGAATCGGTCAACACCACCGTCCGCTGGCTAGTATCGGGCGGGGTACAGTTCACGATGGACGCCGTACTGAGCGTGAAGGCGTCGCTCCCGCCGGGGTTCAGTTCGCCGCCGCTTCCCTCCGTATCCTCGCCCGTCCCGGGCAGGCTGGCGGTCAGGTCGTACACCACGCTCAATGGGTCGCCGTCGGTGCCGGTGCCGGCCCCGGCGACGGCCGTGACCTCGACCGGACCGGCCACCGACGGCGTGTACGAGAGGGTCGCCTCGCCCTCGCCGCCGGTCGTGACCGTCTCGGTCGTGGGGGCGCCCCTGCCGTCGTCGACGGTGAACGTCACGTCCTCGCCCGCGACGGGCCCGTTGTACGCGTCACGGACCTGCACGGTCAGGTCCGACGGCTCGCCGACCGTGACCGACTGCGTGGTCGGATCGCTGGTGGTGACGTACGCTGGCGCCGCATCGTACGGCGCCGACCCGACTGCCACGCGTGCGAGTTCGAGCTCGTAGGTGATCCCCTCCTCGAGCACCACCTCGACGGTGCCCGGATCGTCCCCTGCCACCACGTCCTCGACGTGGCCGTCGGTCATCTCGTCCTCGAGGAAGTCCCTCCACTCGGCGGGCGTCGCCGCCGTCCGAAGGGTGAGGCGGATGTTCTCGTTCCCGGCGCCACTGACGCGGACGGTCTCCGTCGGCGCGGCCTGTGCCGTGACCGGCACCGAGACGGCGCCGACCCGGGACTCGTTTCGCCGGCCGGCGAGCGCCGTCAGTTCGATGGAGCGGCCGTCGATGAACCCGCCGGCATCGATGCGACGGGTCGGCCCGTCGTCGAAGCGGTCGTAGACGACGCCGTGTGAGAGCACGGTCTCCGGGGCCTCCTCGTAGACGTTGTAGTCGACACGGTAGACCAGTCGTCGGGACTCGTACGGGTCCGTGGGGTCGCCGTCCCAGTAGTCGTCCGTCTCCGTGTCACCGACCGCGACGGCGTTGTCGATGCTGAACCGAGAGGTCTCCGCCGTGAGACTGCCGGAGACGGGCGGTGGGTTCCGGAACAGGAACCGGGACGGGTAGTCGGTCCCGATGGTGACGACGGCGGTGCCACCGTTGCCGCTGGCGGCGGCGTCGTTCAACTCCGCGTCGAGTCCCAGCAGATCCGTCTGGGCCTCCTGGTTGTGGTCGAACTCGACCTCCTCGTTCGACGCCGGGACCGCCGTCGTCTGGAACAGCGCCAGGGAGATGACCACCAGCCCGAAGACGAGTATCGCACCGATTATCTCCGAAACGCACCGATTGTCCGAGTAGATTCGGTTTTCCATTGATATATTCACCTTTGGATGATTGTCAGAGAAGCGCGAACACGACCACCGCCAGCGCGACGAGGCCGAGCCCGTACTTGAGCCCGCTGCGGATGCTGTTGTCGGCCAGCTTCCCGGCGAGGATGCCGCTCCCGAACCCCTGGATGACCGCCGAGTGGAAGAACAGGAGCTGGTACTCCTCGATGGGGACGTCGCTGAACGAGATGGGCGCCCGCTGTTCACCGACGTACTCGGCCTGCTCGCCCGCGGTCTGGGTGACCGGCTGGAGGTAGCTGGCGTCCAGCGCCACGATGACCAGCAGGAACACGAGGTAGCCGATGACGACGATGGCGATGTAGGAGACCATCTCGCGCTTGCGGTCCCGCTCGAGTCGGTAGCGGCCGCGGGCGTCCTCGGCGGCCACCGAGAGGACCCGCGAGAGGTCGCCGGAGGAACGCAGCCCCTCGGCCAGCAGCCGGGTCGTCCGCGCCAGTTGCGGCACCTCCAGCCGGGAGCCGAAGGCCAGCAGCGCCTCGCCGGTCGAGGCGTTCCAGATGATGTCGTTGCGGACCTTCCGCAGTTCCTCGGCGACCAGCCCCGACGAGGAACGGACGACGAGGCCGAGCCCCTCGGTGAGGCCGATGCCCATCTTGTTGGCCGAGGCGAGGATGTTCAGCGTGTCCGGGAACCGCTCGGCGAGTTTGCGCTCGCGACGGGTCTTGCGCTCGTGGTAGTAGGTCAGCGGCAGCGTCGCGACGAACAGCGGCAGCACCACCAGCCCGGTCGTCGTCAGGACCGGCGCCTCCAGCAGCGCCGCGTAGCTCGGCTCGACGATGCCCGTCACGACGAGGGCCACCGTTCGGGTCGCCGCCCGATGGCGACGCGTCGGCGGCCGGCATCGCCGGGGCCGAGCCGTCGTCGCCCTCCGCGTTCACCGCCGTCGCGGTCCGTTCCAGCAGTGACGGCTCCTGGGTCGCCGGCTGGTCGGGGGCCGTCCGGTCGAGCCGCTCGGTGTCCGCGGTTGCGGTGGCCCGCTTCCCGGAGAACGGCCCGTGGTGCGGACCGGTCCCATCGCCCCAGGCGGCGACGCCGGTCGGCCGGAAGTCGCCGGCCGGGCCCCCGTCTCCGAACTCGCTCCGGTCGGGCGCCTCGACGTGGCCGGTCTGGACGAACGGCGAGGAGAGCACGTCGATAAGGACGATGAACGACACCATCCCGACCGGGATGACCAGGTAGACCAGCGACGCCACCTGTAACAGCGTCTGCCCGCCGACGAGGCTGATGACGACGAGGATGACGATGAGGAACAGCGGCGCGGCGACGAACGCGACGATGAACACCTCGCTGAGGATGGCCAGCGTCTCCAGGAAGTCCGCCTGCTCGTTGCGGGCCTCCTCCAGGTAGTCCTCGGCGGCGTCCTCGAGGAAGACCGTCACGTCGCCGCCGGATTCGAGCACCCCGAGCAGGTCGTCGAGGAACTCCTCGAGCCCGTCGCTCGGGGTGCTGTTGCGGAGGTTCTGGAGCGCGGTGAACGTGTCGTTGCCGAACAGCTCCAGTTCACGCATCACGGTGTCGAACTCCGCCGCGAGCTCGCCGTAGGTGTCCTCGGCCTCGGCCACCGCCCGCAGGATCTCGGTCAGGTTCATCCCCCCGTACGAGAGCGCGTACATGAACACGATGGCCTGCGGGAGGGTGATCTCGATCTCCTGTTTCCGGCCGGAGACGGTCAGCACGGGGTAGTAGTAGAGGCTCGCGTACGTCCCCACGGCGAGGAGCCCGGCGAGGACGGTCCCGAGACCCGCGGCCGCGAAGACGAGGCGGTTCGCCCCGACGAAGCTACCGACGCCGCCCCCGACGCCGGTCGTGACGCCGTCGAGGACCCCGGCCCGCGCCAGCAGGAACGCCAGCGCCACGCCGAGCAGCGCGCCCACCAGGCCGGCGGCCAGCGAGAACAGGGTGGCCCGCGTGAGGTACTCGTCGTACGACCGTGCGATCTGCGCCTGGTTGAGGAGGCGCTGGTAGTCGCTGTACGCCGTGCGCCGGGCCCGGAAGTACGTCTCCAGGTAGCCGATGTCGGCGCGGTAGCGCTCCTGGAAGGACCTGTCGATAGTCTCCTGTCCGGGCAACCCCTCGATGATGGTCTCCGGGTTGTCCTCGTCAGCGTCGGAGGCGACCGACTCCGTGTCAGGGCCGACTCGCTCGGTCCCGGGTCCGGACTCGTCCTCTGTATCCGCCCCGCTCCCACCCGGGAGCCTGCTGCCCGCACTCGCGTCACGGGAGGTCACCGCCTCGGGGTCGCCGGGGGAGGGGTCGGCGGTCGGCGCTCCGGGTCGGTCGTCGACGGGCTCGTCGGGGGCGGGGGACGCCTCCTCCTCGGGGGCAGCGGCACCGCCGGAGTGGTCGGTCCCGTCCGGCCCGTCGGCTGCGCGGTCGCCGTCGCCGTTGTCGTGGTCGTCGGCCATCAGGAGACCTCGTAGCCCCGCTCCCGGACCTGCTGGAGGACGTACTCCGGGTCCTTCTGGTAGAGGTGCGTGACCGATGCCACGTCGCGGTAGTCGGTGATGTCCTCCTCGATGAGGAAGCCGAGGACGGCCTCCCGCCGGGCGATCTCCCGGTCGAGCTCGGCCTGCGACCAGCCCCGCTCGTCGGCCACCTGCGCCAGGACGTCGGACTCGCCGACCCGCTCGTGGGTGTCGCTCGCAGCGTCCCAGTCGTAGACGTCACGGGTCTGCACCCGCGACGGGTCGTCCTGTCGGTCGACGACCTCGATGATGCCCTGGTTGCGCCGGACGCGCTGGTCGCCGAGGAACGACTGCTTCTGGATGCTCACGATGTCGAGGTCCTGGATCATCGCCGTCGGGACCGACAGCGGCGGGTTCTGGAGCCGATTGAGCACCGTCTCGATGCTGTCGGCGTGCATCGTCGTGTAGGCGGTGTGGCCGGTGCCCATCGCCTGGAAGAAGGTCAGCGCGACCCGCTCCTGGGTCCGTATCTCGCCGACGAGCAGGTACTCGGGGCGCTGGCGGAGCGCCGCCTGCAGCAGGTCGTACATCGTCACCTGCCCACGGCCCTCGCGGGTGGTCGAGTCCCGCGTGACCGACTGGATCCAGTTCGAGTGGGGCAGGTCCACCTCGCGGGTGTCCTCGATGGAGATGACCTTGCTGTTCGGCGGGATGAAGAAGGAGATGGCGTTCATCGAGCTGGTCTTGCCGGAGCCGGTGCCGCCGGCGAAGATGAGCGACTTGTTGTTCTCGATGGCCAGCCAGAAGTAGACCATCTGCTCCAGCGAGAAGGTGTTCCAGTTGATCATGTCGACCGGCGAGAACGGCACGTCGGAGAACTTCCGGATGGTGAAGTTCGCCCCCCGGGTCGCCACCTCGCCGCCGAGTGTGAGCTGTAGTCGAGAGCCGTCGGGGAGCGTCGCGTCCACGAGCGGGTCGCTGACGCTGATGGTCTTGCCCGCGCGCTGGGCCAGCCGGACCGTGTACGAGGAGAGCCGCCGGGGCTCGAAGACCACGTTCGTGTCCAGGTCGCGGAACGCCCGGTGGTAGACGAACACGGGGACGTTGGCCCCATCACAGGAGACGTCCTCGATGGCCGGGTCGCGCATGATGGGGTCGATGGGGCCGAACTCCAGGAAGTCACGCCGGAGGTAGTAGAGCAGTTTCCGCCGGGTCAGCCGCGAGACGCTTCGCGCCCGGTCGGCCACGATGTCGGCCACCTCGGACTCGAACACCTCGCGGCGCTCGGACACCGACTCCACGTCCCGGTACAGCAGCGTGTTCCGGAGGTACTCGACGAGGTCCGTCCGGACGTAGCTCTCGAACTCGTCCAGCGCGGGTTCGGTCACCCGGTAGCGGTACTCCCGCCCCTCCGGGTCGTAGACGACGGAGACGTAGGCGTACGGCTCGTTCACCCACCGGCGCTCGATCTCCTCGTACCGGTCCAGGTAGGAGAAGTCGAAGAACTCCGAGACGTCCAGCGTCTCCGCATCGAACGCCTCCCGTTCGAGCAGCGACTCGCGGACATCGGCGAGGACCTCCCCGCGGACCGCCTCGCGGTCGGTGTCCAGCGAGTCCGGCTCGTCGGGGCCCTCGTCACCGAGGACGCGTGCCGCACGCTGGCCGCCGATCGGTGCGTCCTCGTCGGCTTCTTCGTCGCCCAGCGAGGCGTCCGCCACGCCCGGCATCGGTTCCTCCCCGGCCGTCGCCCCGCCGTCGCCGTCGGCGAGGACATCGCCGAGCGAGCCGGCTTCCTCGGTCCCGTCAGGGTCACTCGACGAACCTGCCGGGGGCGTCGGGTCCTCGTCGCTCATTACTGGCATCCGAGCGGGTTCGCCCATAAACGTGTTCCCCCCCGTTCCACCCGGGCGTGCCCGCTTCCCCGGTTCCGGTGATACGGCAACCGCCGGCCGCGCCGTGTCCGCGCTGCCCCTCGCGGAGCCCGTCGCCGAACCGATTACTCGCGCTCGCCGACCGTGTTCCGCAGCGTCCCGATACCCTCGTACCGGATCTCGATCTCGTCGCCCGGTTCGACGAGTCCGGGGTTGGCGGGCGAGCCGAAGGAGATGACGTCGCCCGGCTTCAGGGTGAACCGCTCGGACATGAACGCGACCACCTCGCGGGGCTTGACGAACATGTTCTCGGTGTTGTCGTGCTGGCGGCGCTCCCCGTTGATGTGGGTCTCCATCTCCAGGCCGACCGGGTCGACGTCCGTGTCGACGACGGGCCCGAGCGGGCCGCTCGCGTCGAACGCCTTCCGCGCGGTCCGGCGCTCCTGGTCGAGGCAGTCCAGGTCGTTCAGGACCGTGTAGCCCTCCACCACGTCGTCGACCTCGTCCTCGCTCACGTGCTTGCAGCGCTCGCCGATGACGGCGGCCAGCTCGCCGGCGTAGGTCAGCTCCGAGGAGAACGACGGGTACGGGATGGGCTGTTCGGGCGGGTGGAGCGAGACGGGCGGCTTGATGAAGAAGTCCGGCTCGTCGGGAATCTCGTAGTCCATCTGGTCGACCTTCTCGCCGAAGTTCCGGCCGACACAGTAGAAGATGGACGGCTCGCAGGGCGCGAGCAGCGTCGCCTCGTCGGTCGTCGTGTCGTACGTCCCGGAGTCGACCGTGACGACGCCGTCCTCGTACTCGCCGCGCTCGACACCCGCGTCGGTTGCAATCCGCGCCAGCTTGGGCATTGTCGGGTGGCCGGCCGACGCGGGCAGGAATCTGTCGGTTTCCGGCGGCGGTCCCCAGGACCCGGGCCCCGCTCGGCGCGGCGTGACCAGGGCCGGCAGGCGTCCCGCTCGGCGCGGCGTGACCAGGGCCGGCAGGCGTCCCGCTCGGCGCGGCGTGACCAGGGCCGGCAGGCGTCCCGCTCGGCGCGGCGCCAGCCGTGACCCGCGTCAGAGCGGGTCTACCAGGTCAGCCAGCGCCGCCCGCGGGTCGTCGGCCTTCGCGACCCCGGAGGCCAGCAGCACGCCCTCCGCCCCCAGGTCACGGGCGGCGACCACGTCCTCGCCGGTGGAGATGCCGGCGCCACAGAAGACGGAGACGTCCTCGTCCACGGCCTCGACGGCCGCCACCGCGTCCTCGACGATGTCGGGGTCGGCCGCGGAGACGGGCGTCCCGGTCCCGATGAGCGCCGGCGGCTCGACCGCGACGGCGTCCGGTCCCAGCGCCGCCGCGGCGGCCACCTGCTCGGGCGTGTTGCCACAGACCACGGTCTCGATACCGACGCGTTCGGCGGCGTCGAGGGCGCCGTCGATGCGGTCCAGCCGGAGCCGGCGCTCGGAGTGGTTGCAGAGCGTCCCGACGGCCCCCGCGTCCGCCACGGTCTCGGCCAGCGTGTGGCCGGTGTTGCTCCCCGGCTCGACCGGGTCGACGTGCTGGGCGAACGCCTCGGCGTCGCTCCCGTCCAGTACCCCGGCGACCCGTCGGAGGTCGGCCGCCTCGGGCGCGACCGCCACGCGGGCGTCGGTGTCGGCAGCCACGTCCGCGGCGGCCTCCGCGACGGCCACGGGGTCACACGGGTACGTCTTCAGGTTGATGAGGACGAACATACCGGCGGGGCGGCCGCTCGGCGCAAGTAGGTACCGCTTCCGGCCCGGCAGCCGGGCGTCCGGCGCCGACCGGGTGGTGGTTACCGCATCTCGGTCGGCTCCAGACAGTCGTCCGCGTCGACGGTGATCCACGTGGACATCCGCTCCACACTGCTCATGTCCGGCGGATACACCGTCACCTGATCCGGCTGACCGTCGTACCGGACGAGGGTGCTCGCGAGCTGAGGCGGGTCGTCGGGCGCCGTCTCCTCGAGCGTCCCCCCTGCAGCTGCGACGCGACCGTCGTTCGTCGGCTGTTCACCCGTCTCGTCCTGTTCGTTCATCGACATGCGTCCCGAGTCCCTTCCCCCGCGGTCGGCTGGGGTCGTCCCTCGCACGACCGCGAGTTGGTGTGGAGTTCGAGCCGCCGGGTAAGGCGTTGGCGCTTGATATTTACGGGTCGGGGACAATGCCCGTCCATGTCCGACCTCGACGGCGCGCGGGTCGCGGTGACGCTCGACGGGGAGCGGCGGACCGGTGAGGTGGTCCGAACGACGTACACGACGAAGTACGGCCAGCCGCTCGTCGCGGTGGCGCTCGACGAGCCGCTGCCGGACGGGCGCGACCGGTACCTCGCCAGGGCGGATGCCGTCGAGCGCGTGTGAGCGACCGAAACGAGTGCCGCTCGGCGCCTACCGCATGGAGTCGAGGTCGACGAACGCGCCCGCGTCGGCGGTGAGCCAGGTCGACATCCGGGCGACGCTGTTCGTCCCCGGCGGGTAGATGGTCCGGCGGTCGGGACGGTCGGTGTACGCGACGAGCGTGGCGGCGAGGGCCGGGGAAGGTTCGGAGCCGGTCGGCCGCTCGCCCTCCGTTCGGCGGGACGCTGGCATCGAGAGGAACTGCCGAGGGAGGGTCCATAAGCGCTGCTAGGAGGGGTATTGACCGCTCGGTAGGCGAAGAGATGTCGGGGCGGTCAGTCCTTGCGCTTGACCACGTCGCCGAGGGTGGTCGTCCCGGCCGAGGAACTCCCCTCCCACTCCGTCTCCCCGTCGTCGCCGCCCTCGGTCAGCGTGATGTCGAGGGCGCGCTCCAGTTTCTTCTGGACGGAGTCGCTGGGGAGGACGTCCCCTCGCTCGAGTTTCCGGATGAGGCTGGCCTTCTCGTTGAGCTGCTTCGCCAGCTCCTCCTGGCTCAGCCCGCGGGACTCGCGGGCCGACCGGATGCGCTGGTCGTAGTCCTGGGCCACCTCGTCCATGTCGTCGAACATGTCGCGGCGGCGGCTCGAGGAGCCCCCGCCGGAACTCGACGAGCCGGTCGAACTCGACCCTCCGCCGGAACTCGACGAGGAGGACGATGACGACGTGGAGTACTTCGTCGACGTGCTGGAACTGCTCTCGGTGCGGACCTCCGTGCCGAAGTCGGCACAGTCGGAACACACATCGAGTTCGGCTCCCTCGACCTTCACCGTCTTCGGAGCCGCGGTCTCGGTCCCGCACATCTCACACTGGACCATACCACGGGCTTCGCCGCGCCCACGCATAAAACGTGTGCCGCAGGATGGGGCGACCCCGTTCGACGCCACGGGGCGGAGCGCTCCCAGGACGGGCCGTCACCGCCGGCAGACGGGCGTCAGACATAAACCCCCGTTCGAATCCGGCCCGTCTCCCCGACCCTGGCGATACGGCCACGGTACATCAACCAGAGACACCTGTCACCGGACATGTCATCCAGCGCAACCGGATCGACACGAGCGGATGCGGGGGACGGTGAGGGAGCCGCTGCGGCCGAACTGGAACGGACCGTCGAGCGGTTGAACCAGGGTATCGTGGTCACCTACGAACTCCGGTCCGAGGCGGAGGATGCCGTCGCGGTCGACCTGCAGCAGTCCCTCCCGCCGGAGCTCGCGGTTGCGGATGTGGGCTTCAGGACCGACGCGGCCCCGGCCGAGTGGTCCGTCGAGGAGGACACCGTCCGCGGGAGCGGGACCGTCCCCGATGAGGGGAGCGTGGAGTACGTCCTCGGGCTGAAGCTCCCCGAGGCACCGGACGAGCTGCCGACGTTCCCGGAGCCGGATCTGACCGACGGGACCGCCGGGGAGAGCGAGGGGACGGCAGACGAGCGGACTGGCGACGACGGCGCGAGCGACGGACCGACGCCCGACGAGGGGGCGGGAGACGACGCGACGACCGACGACGGTGCGGGCGATGACGGGGAGACGATGGACCCGCCCGAGATCGAACTGGCGGGGACGGGGGAGCCGGACCTCGGCGGTGCCGGGGACGAGTCGAGCGATGCGGATGCCTCGACGGACGGCCCGTCACTGGTCGGGAACACGGACGGCGCGCTGGCCGAGTCCGTCAGGGAGGTCATCGGCGGGTCGGCAGCCGACGAGGGGCCGGGCGACACCGGGGAGCCGAGCGCGTCCGGGGCGGACGACACCTCGACCGGCGCCACGGCGACGGACGGCGGCCCAGAGGCCGGCGGCGCCGCGGCCGACCTCGAGCAGGGGCCGGAGCCCCGGCAGAACCCGACGACGAGCGACGGACTGGAGGCCGCCGTGGCCGCCGTGGAGCCGGAACTCGAGAACGGCGAAGGGGGCTCGCAGGAGGGTGACGAGGCGTCGACCGACGAGCCGCCCGAGCTCGACCTGTCCGTTCCAGAGGTCGGGGACGGGATGGCGGAGACGGGTGGGACCGAGACGGACACGGACGGGACCGGGACGGACCGCGACGCGGGCACGCCGGGCGGCGAGTCGGGCAGGGCGCCGGCGAGGTCCGGGGAGGGTGGCGAACCGACCACGGGGGTCCCGACCGAAACCGCGGCTCCGGCACCCGACATCGAGAGCCTCGCCGACCGGCTGGCGGCCGCCGACGAGGCCGACCGGCGCACGGTGCGGGAGGCACTCGGGGTCGACGATGTCGGGGGCGACGGGGCCTCCGGCACGGTCACGGTCCGGCTCGAGAAGCTCGAATCGCGGCTCTCCGCGTTCGAGGCCTACGAGGACGCCCTCGCGGCGTTCATCGACGAGACGGGCACCGTCGAGGAGATCGAGGCGACCGCGACGGAGGCTGCCGAGGCCGCCACCGACCTCCGGACGGATGTGACGGCGCTCCGGGAGGAGGTCGAGGCGGCGCGGGAGGCGGCGGCCGCCGCCGAGCGCGAGCGCACGGCGCTCCGCGAGGACCTGGACGCGCTCCGCCAGGACGTCGACGAGGCGCTTGGACTCCGCGAGCAGCTCCTCGGGGCGCTCCAGAGCGCCGGCGGGGCAGCCGGCACCCGGGCGACCACGCCCGGCGGCGGGGACCAGTCGCCCGACACCCCGGAGTAGGCATCGAGCGGACGGTCCTCCGCTTCGGCCCTCCATCCGGCGCTCCCCTCGGTTCCCGGCCCCGGCGGGTCCCACGCTTACAACCCATCCCGGCGTAGCGACGATCATGCAGGAGACACGACGCCGTGTACTGGACGCGCTGGCCGAGGGACCGGTGACGGGCCCCGAACTCGCCGAGCGGCTGGGCGTCTCGCGGGCGGCCGTCTGGAAGCACGTCGAGGCACTCCGGGAGGCCGACTTCGAGGTCGAGGGCACCGACGAGGGGTACGTCCTCCGCTCGGTCCCGGAGTACGGCGGACCCGCCATCGAGTACGGGCTCGAGGCGCCGTTCGCTGTGGAGTTCCACGACTCGCTGGGGTCGACGAACGAGCGTGCCCGCGAACTGGCCGCCGACGGGCCCGAGGACACGGTCGTCGTCGCGGCCGAGCAGACCGGCGGCCGCGGCCGCCTCGACCGGGAATGGTCCTCGCCGGCGGGCGGCGTCTGGCTCTCGGTCGTCTGCCGGCCTGACCTCCCGCCCGCGCAGGTGCCCGTCTACACGCTCGCGGCGGCGGTGGCCGTCACGCGGGCCTGCCGCGAGGCCGGCGTCGAGGCGCGCATCAAGTGGCCCAACGACGTGCTCGTCGCGGTCGGAGCGGGCGACGACCTCGAGGAGCGGAAGCTCTGTGGCATCCTCACGGAGATGGAGGGTGAGGCCGACCGCGTCTCCTGGGTCGTCGTCGGCATCGGCGTGAACGTCAATCTCGACGAGGCCGACCTGCCCCCGGAGGCGAACGGGACAACGCTCCGCGCCTGCCGGGAGCGCGCGGGCCACACCGGCGACGACGCCGACGTCCCGCGGCGACTGTTCGTCCAGCGGCTGCTGGAGGCGTTCGACGAGCTACGCGGCGACCCCGAGGCCGTTCTGCCGGCGTGGCGCGAGTACGCCAGCACGCTCGGCCGGCGCGTCCGCGTCGAGACGCCAGGCGGCGAGGTGGTCGGGGAGGCCGTCGACATCGAGTTCCCGGGGACGCTCGTGGTCGAGACCGACGAGGGGACCCGGCGCGTCTCCGCGGGCGACTGCGAGCACCTGCGCCCCGCGGAGTGAGCAGGCCACTGGGTGGCCAACCGCAGGTCGCCGCGCGACCGGGTCAGGTCGGCCGGTCGCGGTCGCCGGGCGTCCCGCTCCCGGTGACCGTTCCCGGCTCGGAGAACGCGCCGCTGGCCTCTTCGGTCTCCGCCTCCACCAGCAGCTCCCCGTCGAGGTCGATGCCCGCCTCGATGCCCCGGACCCCGGCGTGGGCCCGGATGCCGAGGGCCCGTCGCTGGTCGGCAGCCTCGACGGTGACGCGGTAGTCGCCCTGCGCGGCGACGACGCCTTCGGCGACCGCGAACTCGGGACCGGAGACGACGGTGCCACCGTCCGCCTCGAAGTACAGCGAGACGGTCATCCCCGAGTACGACCCGTCGTCGCCGGTGTCGATGCCGGGCGCGCGGAGCGTCCCCTCGTAGACCGACTCGCCGGTCGCGTCGCAGGCCGAGCCGTCCGCCGTCGGGCGCGACCCGCAGGAGACCCGCTCGATAGTGACGGCGAACGTCGCCGTGGTGTCGGGCCGGCCGTTGATGGCGTGGACCCAGAGCGGTCCCTCCCAGAACCCCTCGCCCGGCGAGTAGGTCGACGTCCCGGTCCGCGTGGGGGAGCCCTCCAACTCGTCGGCGTATCGGAGCGTCCGGCCGCAGCCGGCGGTCAGGGCCGTCGCACCGGCCGCGAGGAGGGCGCGCCGAGGAATCGGCCGGCCGTGTGGAGGGGGGTCGCTCACTCGGCGGACTCGTCGGGTACCTCGCCGACCCGGACCGTGAGTACCGGGACCGGCGACTTCCGCACGACCCGCTCGGCGACGCTCCCGAGGAGGAGGCGGTTGATGCCGCCGCGGCCGTGGGTCCCCATCGTGATGACGTCGCAGCCCGCGTCCGTGGCGTACTCGACGATCTCGCGGGCCGGTGAACCCTCGCGGAACGCGCGCTCGACCGTCAGGCCGGGGGCGATCCGCTCGATGGTCGACTCGGCGTCGGCCAGCGCGGTCTCGCCCTCCTGCTCCAGCATGGACGCGATACCCTCGTAGGAGGACTCCATGGGCAGGTCCGCGAACGAGGCCGTGTTGATTACGTACAGCAGGTGGAGGGTCGCGCCGTGCTCGTCGGCCAGTGCCGCCGCGTGCTCCACGACGCGTTCGGTGCCCGGGGAGCCATCGGTCGGGACCAGGATGTCGGCGTACATGCGTCTAGGCTGGCGTAGCACGGGCGGGGTTTTAGTCGTGTGCCACGCCCCCATTTCCCCCACCATCCCCTGCTACAGCCGTCACAGAAGCGATTTCGCTACCTCGCCTGTGCGGCGGGAGAGCCGGAGGGGCGTGATTTATTACGGCTTCGTGGCCTACCGGCGGGCATGAGCGAAGACGACATCGAGCACCGGCGCCTCATCGTCGCCGGCACCGGGATGGCAGGACTGACGGCGGCGATCTACGCCGGGCGGTCGAACAACGAGCCGCTGGTGCTGGAGGGCGACGAACCCGGCGGCCAGCTCACGCTGACGACCGACGTGGCCAACTACACCGGCTTCCCCGAGGGCATCTCCGGGCCGGACCTCATCAACAACGCGAAGGAGCAGGCGAAGCAGTTCGGCGCGACGGTCGACCACGGCATCGTCACGAACGTCGAGAAGCGCGACGACGGCGCGTTCCGTGTCGAACTGAAGGACGGCACCGTCTACACGACGGACGCGTTCATCGTCGCCTCGGGTGCCTCCGCGCGGACCCTCGGCGTCCCGGGCGAGGAGACGATGATGGGCTACGGGCTCTCGACGTGTGCGACCTGTGACGGCGCGTTCTTCCGCGACGAGGACATGCTGGTCGTGGGCGGCGGCGACGCCGCAATGGAGGAGGCCCACTTCCTCACCAAGTTCGCCGACACCGTCTACCTGGCCCACCGCCGCGAGGAGTTCCGCGCCGAGGACTACTGGATCGACCGCGTGATGGAGAAGGTCGACGCCGGCGAGATCGAGATCATGCGGAACACGGAGCTGCTGGAGATCCACGGCACCCAGGCGGAGGGCGTCGACCACGTCACGCTCGCGCGCAACGAGACCGGTCACCCCAAGGAGAACCTCGACGACCCCGACACCGAGCAGTTCGACATGGATGTCGGCGCCGTCTTCTACGCCATCGGCCACACGCCGAACACCGACTACCTCGAGGGGACCGGCGTCGAGATGGACGACGAGGGCTACCTGGAGACGCAGGGCGGCGACGGCGGCGGGCAGACCGCCACCGCCGTCGAGGGGCTGTTCGGTGCCGGCGACGTGGTCGACTACCACTACCAGCAGGCCGTGACAGCGGCGGGGATGGGCTGCAAGGCCGCCATCGACGCCGACGGCTACCTGGAGGACCGCGAACGCGCGGGCGAACTCGGCGTGCGGGACGCCGAACCGGAGGCGGCCGCCGACGACTGATCGGCGCGGTTCTCACGCCCGGGGTCGCTGGGCTTCTGCCTCTGATGAACCGCTCACCGTCTGAGAGCCATCCATTTCGGGCCTTCTACGTTATCGAGATAGATCCAACGCGTGAGAGTGGAGGTACGGTGGCATACAGCGGTGAGTGGTGGTCGTGACGTTCTTGGGATTCGAACCTGTTCGCCACTCTGTGCGCGATTCCGCCCTCTCGCTGACGCTGTGTGTGCTTCTCGTCCTCTCGGGCTGTAGCCTGTTCGGAGGAGCGGGTACCCCGACCGCGACGGACGGACCAGCATCGCCGACCGGCACACCGACGCCGACGTTCGGGCCGGCGGTGTACGACGCGGCCGACGCCGCGGCCTCGACCGATCGCCTCCGCGAGGCCGGGTCGTGGAACGCGACGCTCACGACCCGGTACGAGTCCAACCGGTCGCGGCCTGACCTCGACGAGTACCCCATCGAACTGGCACTCCGGGCGAACGCCTCGGTGGGCCACCTGCAGGTCACGGAGCGCCGCGCGGACGGCCGCGTCGAGACCACGTTCGTCGACGACTCCGGTGGCTACGTCCGCGAGCGGTCGGCCGACGGCGACGTGGACTACCGGTGGGCCTCCCGGCCGAACGACACCCTCCTCGTCGACGCACTCACCTACCGGGCGCTCGCGGGCACGCAGCTCCGGTACGTCGACGACCCCGGCGAGTTGCCGTTGGCGAAGGTCGGCTACGAGCGCGTCGACGACGAGGTCGTCGCGGTGTACGAGGCCAACGCCAGCGAGTCCGGGTTCGACCCGGACCGGTCGCTGCTGGTGCCGGAGGAGGCCAGGCTCGTGCAGTACGAGCAGCGACTCACGCTCGCCAGCGACGGCCGGCTCGTCGGCCGGACCGTCACCGTCGAGTGGGTCCACCCGGACCGCGAGGAGCGCGTGACCTACCAGCGGTCCTTCCGGCTCGGGGCGGTCGATGGTGTCACCGTCGAGCGACCGGGCTGGGTCGACGAAGCCCGGCAGACAGCGGACGAGTCCGCGGAGGAGAACTGATTCCGCGGGGGTCAGAGGCCGTTCAGTACTCGGGCACCCGCGCCAGCCACTGCTCCGGGTTGTCCAGTTCCTCGTCGGTCGGCAGCAGGTCGGGGTCCGACCAGACGACGCCCGCCGCCTCGACGCTGCGAGCGTCCGCGACGGCGTCGAAGAACGCCTTGCCGCGCTCGTACTGGCGGCGCTTCATCCCCAGGCCCAGCAGCCGGCGGACCAGTTTCGAGAGCGGGCCCCGCCCCGAACGGCGAGCCTCCAGTTTCGCACGGAGGTCCTCGTACTCGTCGTCGAACGCGCGGTCCATGATGAGCTCGGCGTAGCCCTCGACGGAGGTCATCACGGTGTCGAGTTCGCCGATGGCCTCGCGGTTGAGGCTCCCCTCCGTGAGGTCGTCGACGGCGTTCTCCATCCGCGATTCCAGGTGCTCGGAGAGCCACGGCGCGGCGCCGAACTCGGCGGCGTGGGTCACCTCGTGGAACGCGATCCAGCGCCGGAACCGCTCGGTCTCGACGTCCAGCGAGTCGGCCACCCGCTCGATGTTGGGGTGGACGAAGTAGAGCGCGTGGTCGTCGCCGTCCGCGAGCAGGAGCGGGTCGTACTGCCCGAGGACGTTGTTCGCGAGGAAGCTCAGCATCACGGCCATCGAGCCGGTGTTGGTCGTCCGGGCGATGCCGAACGCGTCCGTCTCGAGGTCCGCCAGCGGCTCCATCACGCGCCGGAAGGTGGCGATGTTGGCGTCGATCCAGTGGTGGCGGTGCTGGACCTCGACGGTCTCGGGCAGGTCGAAGCCCAGTCCCGTCACCTCGCGGACGCGGTTGCGGGCGTCGCGGACGTCGGTCGCGTACCCCTCGCGCTCCTCGGGCGTGAGCTCGATGTTGCCGGGGCTGACGGTCGCCTTCGCCGCGTCCGCGGCGCCGTTCCAGTCCACCGGGCCGTCACCGCTCCGCGGGGCGTCCGCCACCGCCCGTATCGCGCCGAAAATCGTCATACGATAGGTAGCCGTGTTCGGGTCAAATGCCTTCCGGCAGATGCGGGTATTGGCGGTGCGGATGGTTCCCGTGTTGGTACCTTCTCAGTTGAGACGCTGACGGCTCAGGCAGCAGCCTGTCGAAGGCCTCCGTACGCTCTCGCGACAATGGCGACAGCGACAACAGAACCGGGTAGAAAGCCCCCGCCCGCTCGACGTTCCGGGGCTCGCTGCGCTCCTCGGTCGCTCACTCCGTTCGCTCCCTGCGGTGCTTACTTCGCCCGGGAACGGTCGAGGCGGGCGGCCCCTTTCAGTCCCGCCCTGTTGCTGGTTGCACCGAGCGTTCACACGTGGTGGTTCCAGTGGAGTGCTAGTGGCCCCACACCTCCCCGCGCTCGCGCTGAGGTGTTCCGGCACGCTCGCTAGCGCTCGCGGCCTCCACAGAGCGAGCGCGAGCGCGCTTCCTGATCCCGGAACCGGCTGGCCGACCCTGCTGCTCGGCTGGTGCGTGCCAGCCCCGTCAGTCGCACCGGCGCGCGCTGGCTGCCGACGACAGCCCTCGCGAGCGGCCTCGTGCCGCGAGCTCCGGCTGTCGTCTGCCACCTCTAAGCGCGCGAGGGCTGAGACGCGCAGCGAAGCGAGCATCGCAGGCGGCTGGGGAGGCGTGAGGCCCACGACCCGACTGACCAACGTGCTGTCCTGGCGGACTCGAAGGTGAGCCGAGCGAAGCGAGGCGAACGTCGTCAGAGCTTGCTCTGACGGAAGGCGAGCGCTCTCGACCCGGCCCCGACGACGTAAGCACCGCAAGGCGCCTTTGGCGCCCGAGGAGCGCAGCAAGGCGCGGCCGGTCGAGAGCGCGAGGGCTTCGTAGGTGGTTCCGTTATCGTCGTGGCCGCAGTTGTCGTAGAGCGTGAAGGCTTCGGGGATTGGTGACTCGGTGAGTAGGTAATGTTGGGATATACTAGAAATAGTGACTGTTCATAGAATAAATATATCTTTTATTCACTTATTTACCATGTGATTACTAAAATTCAGCACTACCGGACGAACAACCCATCCCGTTCCACTTCCACTCCGGGGTGGCAAGCTTCAGACCCCCGGCCGCCATACACCCGTACAGATGCCCGAGCGCGCGGAACTCCCGGGGGCGCCAGAGCCCGAGGACCGCGTGGTCGCGCACGTGGACATGGACTGTTTCTACGCGGCCTGCGAGCGGCTCCGCGAGCCCGAACTCCGGGGTGAACCCGTCGTCGTCGGAATGGGGTACGAGCCGGGCGAGACCATCGGCGCCGTCGCCACCGCCTCCTACGAGGCCCGCGAGTTCGGCGTCGAGAGCGCGATGCCCATCGAGCACGCGCTGCAGCAGCTCCCCCGCCGAGCCGACAGGGACCCCGATGACGAGGGTGCCCCCGACGAATCGGGCTTCTACCGGCCCGTCGACATGGCGTTCTACGAGGAGACGGCGAGCGAGGTGAAGGCCATCCTGCACGACGCGGCCGAGACGGTCCGGGAGGTGAGCATCGACGAGGCGTACCTCGACCTCACACCGGAGGGGTGGGACGGCGCCCGGGCGGCCGTCGAGCGGCTGCGCGAGCGCATCCGCGAGGAGGTCGGCGTCGTCGCCAGCGTCGGGGTCGCGCCGAACATGTCCACCGCCAAGATCGCCTCCGACCACGAGAAGCCCGACGGCCTCGTCGTCGTCCGCCCCGACGAGGTGCGCGACTTCCTCGCACCCATCCCGGTCGAGGACCTGCACGGCGTCGGGCCCGTCACGGCCCGGACGCTGCGCGAGCGCGGCATCGAGACCGCGGGGGACGTGGCCGGCGCCGACCCCGTCGCGCTGGAGCGTGAGTTCGGCGAGCGCGGCCGGGAGCTGTACGACCGGGCGCGGGGGCGCGACGACCGCGCGGTCGAGCCGCAGGGGCGCTCGAAGAGCATCTCCAGCGAGTCCGCCCTCGAACCGACCGAGGACACGGGGACGAAGCGCGACCTCGTCCGCTCGCTCGCGGCCGACGTGGCCGAGCGGGCCCGCGCGAAGGACGCGCTCTACCGCACCATCGGCGTGAAGGTCGTCCAGCCGCCGTTCGACGTGAACACGCGCGCTCGGTCGCTGTCCGGCCCCGTGGACGACCCCGACCTCGTGGAGGCGGTCGCGCTGGACCTCCTGACGGAGTTCGAGGACAGCAGGGTCCGGAAGCTCGGTGTCCGTGTCTCGAACCTCGACTTCACGGCGGCCGAGCAGGCGACCATCGACGGCTGGGGAGGTCCGGGAACGACCGACGGCGCGGACGGCGATGCGGGGACGGCCGGCGGCGACCCGACCGACGGCGGCCAGGAGACCATCGACGGCTGGAGCGAGGTCGAGGCGTCGGCGCGTGGCACCGACGAAGGCGAGGGGGCGGCCGCACGCGCCGACGCAACGAGTGGGTCGCCCCAGGGCACCGACGACTCCGGAGCGGAGCGGACCCGGCATGTCAGGTGGGGCCAGACCCGCCTGCCCGAGTTCGCCGACGAGTGAGCGGGGGCCGCGTGGGCCGCGGAAACCGGACCCGACACGCCTATCCGGGCGACCGCCGCAGTCCGGGCATGGAGCAGAAACGCGCCCTGACCAGTGTGGACTGTGCGGCACTGGTCCGCGAACTCCGGAGCTACCGGGGGGCCAAGCTGGACAAGGCCTACCTCTACGAGGACGACCTCGTCCGGCTGAAGCTCCGGGACTTCGACGCCGGGCGACTGGAGCTGCTGGCCGAGGTCCGGGACCCCAAACGGGTCCACCTCGTCGCCCCCGAGATGGTCCCGGACGCGCCGGGGCGGCCGCCCAACTTCGCGATGATGCTGCGCAACCGGCTGTCGGGCGCCGACCTCGTCGACGTGCGCCAGTTCGAGTTCGACCGTATCATCAGCATCGAGTTCGAGCGCGACGACGAGAACACCACCCTCGTCTTCGAGCTGTTCGGCGACGGCAACGTCGCGGTGCTGGACCCCGAGCGCGAGGTCGTCTCCTCGCTCGACACCGTCCGCCTCAAATCCCGGACCGTCGCCCCCGGCTCCACCTACGACTTCCCCGACTCGCGGTTCGACCCCCTCCAGGCCGACCAGGAGTCGTTCGCCCGCCGGATGGCCCAGTCCGACTCCGACATCGTCCGCACCGTCGCGACGCAACTCAACTTCGGTGGCCTCTGGGCAGAGGAGCTCTGTCGGCGCGCCGGCGTCGAGATGAACAAGGACATCGCCGCCGCCGAGCGCGAGGAGTACGACGCCCTCTACGACGCATGGGACCGCCTCCGGGCACGCATCAAGGAGGGTGACCTCGACCCCCGCGTCTACACCGAGGCCGTCGAGACGGAGACGGGCGACGATGGGGGCGGGGACGACGAGGAGGTGGCGACCGACGAGTCGTCCGACGGGGACACCCCGCGGCGCGTGGTGGACGTGACGCCCGTCCCCATGGAGGAGCACGAGGCTGCGGGCCTCCACGCCGAGGCGTTCGACGACTTCAACGAGGCACTGGCGGACTACTTCCACCGGCTGGAACACGAGTCCGTCGGCGGGGGAGGTGGCGGCGGTGGCGGCGGCCGCGACCGCCCGGACTTCGAGTCCGAGATCGCCAAGCACGAGCGCATCATCGCACAGCAGGAGGGCGCCATCGAGGAGTTCGAGCAGCAGGCCCAGCGGGAGCGCGAGAAGGCCGAACTGCTGTACGCCAACTACGACCTCGTCGACGATGTCCTCTCGACGGTGCGTGACGCGCGTGCCGAGGACCGCTCCTGGGACGCCATCGAGGAGCGCTTCGCCGAGGGCGCCGAGCGTGGCATCCCGGCCGCCGAGGCCGTCGTCGGGGTGAGTGGCGCCGAGGGGACCGTCACGCTCGCGCTGGACGACCACGAGGTGACCGTCGAGGTCGCCGACGGCCTCGAGAAGAACGCCGACCGGCTCTACACCGAGGCCAAGCGGATCGCCGAGAAGAAGGAGGGCGCCCTGGCCGCCATCGAGGACACCCGCGAGGACCTCGAGGCGGTGAAGCAGCGCCGCGAGGAGTGGGAGGCCAGCGACGCGGCCGAGAGCGGATCGGTGGACGAGGCCGACGAGGCCGACGAGACGAGCGACGAGGAGTGGCTCCGGCGGAGTTCCATCCCCATCCGGAGCGACGAGAAGTGGTTCGAGCGGTTCCGCTGGTTCCACACCTCGGACGACTTCCTCGTCATCGGGGGCCGCAACGCCGACCAGAACGAGGAACTCGTCAAGAAGTACATGGACCGCGGGGACCTGTTCTTCCACACGCAGGCCCATGGCGGGCCCGTGACGGTCCTGAAGGCGACGGGCCCCAGCGAGGCTGCCCAGGACATCGACATCCCCGAGCGGTCGAAGCGCGAGGCCGCGCAGTTCGCCGTCGCCTATTCGTCCGTGTGGAAGGACGGGCGCTACGCGGGCGACGCCTACATGGTGAGCCCCGACCAGGTGTCGAAGACGCCCGAGTCCGGCGAGTACCTGGAGAAGGGCGGGTTCGCGGTACGTGGCGACCGGACCTACTTCGAGGACGTGGAGGCCGAGGTGGCCGTCGGTATCCAGGTCGAGCCCGAGTCGCGGGTCGTCGGCGGCCCGCCCGACCCCATCGAGGAGCGGACGGTGACGAGCATCCGGCTGGAGCCCGGGCAGTACGCCCAGAACGACATCGCGAAGATGATCTACCGGGAGTTCCGCGAGCGGTTCGCCGACCAGTCGTTCGTCCGGAAGGTGGCCAGCGCCGACCGCGTCCAGGAGTTCTGCCCCCCCGGCGGCTCGACGATGGTCGACGAGTAGGCTCCCGGCGGCCTGCACGGGCCCCAGCAGGGTCGTGCGCCGGGCCAGCCAGTCGCAGTATAGGTTTATATCCGAGAACGATGTAGCTACTTCAGTTGTAGCGCGCGCGGAACGTTCCGTGTGGCCGGCACAACGGAGAGTCATCATGTTCGAGGAATCCATCAACTATCCGCGAGAGGGAGATGAGGGCTGGAAGACCATCGTGATCGGCGGAGTCCTGGGAATCCTGTCGTTCCTGTTCGTCCCCATCTTCCTGGTACTGGGTTATGGCGCACGCGTCCTCCGGGACGCGGCGGCCGACCCCGAGACCGAGCACGCGCCCGTGTTCGACGAGTGGGGCGAGCTGTTCATGGACGGCCTGCGACTGTTCGTGGTCGGGCTGGTCTACCTGCTCGTGCCGCTCTTCGTCTTCGGCTTCACCGTCGGTGGGCTGGTCATCGCCATCCTGACGGGCAGCGAGAGCCTGACCATCGCGGCCATCGTCGGCGCCCTCGGTGGCTTCGCCGTCGCCGGCGTGCTCACCCTGCTGGTGTACTACTTCCTGCCGGCCGCCCTGACGTTCGTGGCGGTGTCGGGCAGCATCGGTGACGGGTTCGCCTTCGGCCGCATCCGCGCGCTCGTGACGACCCGCGAGTACGCCATCCGCTGGC
The DNA here is from genome assembly GCF_029338515.1 of Haloglomus litoreum. Classification (GTDB taxonomy): domain Archaea; phylum Halobacteriota; class Halobacteria; order Halobacteriales; family Haloarculaceae; genus Haloglomus; species Haloglomus litoreum. The sequence goes on from NZ_CP119988.1 coordinate 2,612,911, forward strand.
TCGTCGCGCTCGGGGTCCTGATCGTCGTCGGCGCGATCACCAGCGTCCTCGGCGCGACCGGTATCGGCGCCCTGGTCGTCCCGTTCGTGTCGTTCTACGGCATGGTCTCGGCGTACTACCTGTACGGCGGCGCGGTCGGTGTCGTCGAGCCGGAGGCCGCCGAGAGCGGGGCCGAACCCGCAGCCGGGCCGGTGGCCTGAAGCGCAACCGGCATCCAGCGCACCGTCCCGCACCGTCCGAACGGCCTCCTTCTACCTCCAGCGCACGGTTCCCTCTCGACGGCCCGTTGCACCGACCCCGCCCCCCTACGCCAGCGCGATGCCGAGGCCCAGCACGACCAGACCGAGGAGGACGGAGACGATGGAGATGGCCAGCAGTTCCGCGCCGAGGCCGAACAGCAGCGCCCCCAGGATGGCACAGAATCCGACGATGGTACCGATGCCGAAGACGAAGTCCCCGCCGTCGACCTCGTCACCCGAGTCCGGTTCGGAGGCGGCCCCGGTCCCGGTGAAGACGTGGAACCCGAGCGGAATCGTCGCCACCAGGGCGTACAGTGCGTCGGTCCATCGTGCCGGGATGGCGGTGAGGCCGGCGAACTCCTGGAGGGTCCCCGTGGCGTCGAGGTAGAACAGTCCAACCGACTGGAGCAGCGCGTCCACGGGACCGGCGGGTGCGCCGGCGGTCGAGGCCAGAATCACCGAGAGGCCGACGAACCCCCACCCGAGCAGCCAGGCGAACACCACGAGCGCGGACATACGCTACCGCCACCCCCCGGCTCGCGACCGCTGTTCCCCCCACGAGCGTCCACCGACCCCAGTTCCGTCGCCAATCGCGAGACTCATCGAGCGAGGGGCGTTCCGCCGACCAGTTAGGCGTTCCGCACGTGGCGCCGGCCCACCGCGCGGAACGGCAGGGTCTTTGCGGACGGCCCACCCAGTCCGGGTATGCGAATCCAGGACCGCCACGCCGTCGGCGAGGGGCGCGAGCAGATCGAGGTGGTCCCCGAGAGTCTGGACGACCTGTGGCATCTCACCTACATCATCGAGCCGGGCGACGAGGTCGGGGGGGACACGACCCGCCGCATCCAGCGCAACGACGACCAGATGCGCGACACCGGCGGCGAACGCGAGCACATGTACGTCACCATCGCGGTCGAGGACACGGAGTTCGCGAAGTTCGCCAACCGGCTCCGCATCGGTGGCGAGATCGTCGACTGCTCGCGCGAGGACCAGCTCGGGCTCCATCACACGCTGAACGTCGAGGAACGCACGGAGATCGAGATCACCAAGCGGTGGAAGACCGACCAGCTCGAACGCCTGCAGGAGGCCGTCGAGGCCGCCGAGAACCCCGACGTCGCCATCGCCACCGTCGAGGAGGGCGAGGCCTACGTCCACACCGTCGCCCAGTACGGCGTCGAGGAGCGGGCCTCCATCACGGCGACGACGGGCAAGGGCGAGTACGCTCAACCACGGACGGCCCTGTTCGCCGAGCTGACGGACGTCCTCGCGCGGATGGACGTCGACGCCATCATCCTCGCCGGCCCCGGGTTCACCAAGCAGGACGCGCTGGAGTACATCGAGGAGGAGGCGCCGGAGGTGGCGAAGCTCATCACGACGGTCGACACCTCCGGCGTCGGCGACCGCGGCGTCCACGAGGTGCTCAAGCGTGGCGCCGTCGACGAGGTGCAGGCCGAGACCCGCATCGCCGAGGAGGCCAGCTACATCGACGAGCTGATGGAGCGCATCGCGCAGGGCCACGAGGCCGCGTACGGCATCGAGAGCGTGATGGAGGCCGCGGAGTTCGGTGCCATCGACGAACTCCTCATCCTCGACGAGCGCCTGCGGGTCGAGCGGGCCGGCGAGGGGGACTGGGATGTCGACGCCAACGACCTCGTCGAGACGGTCGAGCAGAAAGGGGGGTCGGTGACGGTGTTCTCCAACGAGTTCGACCCCGGCCAGCAGCTGAAGAACCTCGGCGGCGTCGCGGCGCTGTTGCGCTACCGCATCGACTGAGACTCAGTCTCGTTCGGTCCCGGTGTCGGCACGGGCGGAGAGAGCGCGTGTGGCGGAGTCGCCGTAGGCGAGCCGCGCGCCGGACCAGAGCGCCCCCAGTGCGATACCGACCGCGAGCAGGAACGGTACCGGTTCCGGGAGCCACCCGGCCGCCCGCCTCGCTAGTCTATCCGCGACTGCGGCGCCGACGAGCCACAGCACGAGGAACGTGGCGTGCTGGACGAGCGTTCCGGAGCGGTGGGCCTGCTGGAGTCCCAACAGGATGAATCACGCGAGCATGAGGGTACCGACCGTAGCGAGGGCCAGATAGCGGAGCCGCCGACCGAGTGAGAACGCCACGGGGACCCCGATGACGACCGCGAGGAACGCGAGCGTCTGCGCGACCAGCACCGGCGAGGCACGCGCCACGAGTCCGTCGCTCATCCCCGGCGGGGGGCGGGCATCGGTACCCCCGTACTGGGTCTGCGGGCCATCTCACTCCACCTCCACGGTCAGTCCGTCCTCCGCGAACCGCACCTCGCCGTCGTACGCCGCGCCGAGCGACTCCAGCATCGCCTCCTCCCTGCCGACCGTGTGCGGATACAGGTGGGTCAGGTAGACCGTCCCGTACTCGTGACCGGCCAGCGTCTCGCCCAGCGCGCTCGGCGTGGGGTGGTTGTCCACGTCCACCTCGTCGGGGAACGAGCAGTCGTGGACGAGCACGTCCGAGCCGTCGGCGAAGCGCGCGAGCCGCTCGGTCTCCTCGGAGTCACCGGAGAAGGTGAACACGGGGGCATCGGGGTCGTCGACCCGCCCGGCGGGCGTGAACCGGTAGGCGTGACAGTACATCGAGTGGATGGTCTCCACGGCGTCGACCGAGAAGCCCGCGAGGTCGAACGGGGCCTCGTCGGGCGTCACCTCGCGGAGCTGCAGCTCCAGCCGGTCCTGCATGTAGTCGTGCACGTCGAGGAGGCCCTCGACGAGGTCACCGGTCCCCGGCGGCCCGACGACTCGCAGCGACTCGGCGCCGGCCAGCCAGCGCGCCTTCATCAGCGGCAGGAGGTCCGCGACGTGGTCGAGATGGTGGTGGGTGAGCAGGACGGTGTCGACGCCCTCGTACCCCGTTTCGGTGGCCGCCAGCGAGTGGAGGGCGCCGCTCCCGCAGTCGACCAGCAGCGGCCCCGGCGTCTCGGACCCAGCCTCCTCTTCCGCCCCGCTCCCGTCGCCCTCGACGAGCAGGCCGGTCTGCATCCGCTCGCCGGTCGGCATCGCGCTCCCGGTTCCGAGGAACGTAACCTGCATGGGAGAGTCGTGGTCCGACCCGCGCAAAAGGTGTGTGGTCGGGCGTGGGGCCGTGGGCAGCCTCTGCAGGTTCGTGGCCGGGGCGTGCGGGCGTTCCTCCGGGGGGCGCCCGGGAACTGTCCTCTCGCGGTGGTCAAATCTTATGCCCTCGCCAACCGTGTGTTCACACGCACCACAGCGTGCGTGTCCATCCATGCCAGGCAAACAGCTCCTGATGATCGTCGGTGACTTCGTCGAGGACTACGAGGCCATGGTCCCGTTCCAGGCCCTGCAGGCCGTCGGCCACGAGGTCCACGCCGTCTGCCCCGAGAAGGAGGCCGGCGACAGCGTCAAGACCGCCATCCACGACTTCCGCGGCGACCAGACGTATCTGGAGGAGCGCGGCCACGACTTCGAGGTGACCGCGACGATGAGCGAGGTCGACCCGGCTGACTACGATGGCCTCGTGGTTCCGGGCGGGCGGGCACCCGAGTACCTGCGCACGTACGACGCCGTGCTCGATACCGTTCGGCACTTCTTCGACGAGGAGAAGCCGGTCGCCGCGCTCTGTCACGGGCCGCAGATCCTCGCCGCAGCGGGGGTCCTCGACGGCTACGAGATGACCGCCTACCCCGCCGTACGCGCGGAGGTCGAGGCCGCCGGCTGCTCGTGGGTCGACGAGGTCACCACGGACCGCAACCTCGTCACCGGGCAGGCGTGGCCCGACCATCCCGAGTGGATCGCGCAGTTCCTCGACGTGCTCGGGACCGACATCCAGCACGGCGAGGCCGTCGCCGCCGACTGAATCACGCGGCCGGTCGGACCGTCCCCGGGTACCGCCCGGGCCGCCGTCGACCGGGAATTTATCCCACCACCACCCCGGGTCCCCGTATGGACCGGGCGGAGATGTTCGAGAAGATGGTGGAATCCGTGGGCGTCGGGGTCGCCGTCTACGGGGAGGACGGCCGGTACGTCTACGTCAACGAGGCGTACGCGGAGCTGCTGGACACGGAGCGCGAGTCGCTCGTCGGCACGCCGCTCTGGACGGTGGTCCCGGACTTCGAGGCGGACCGCTTCGAGGAGTACTGGGAGTCGCTCGACGACGGGGAGACCCGTACGGACGAGACGGTCCACGAATTCGGCGACACGCAGGTCCCGGTCTCGGCGGTGACGACACGGCACCGACTCGAGGGCGTGCCGTACCACTTCGGCACCATCCAGGACATCTCCGAGTTGAAGGCGCGGGAACGGGAACTCCGGGAGAAGAACGAGCGGCTGGAGGCGTTCACGGCCGTCGTCAGCCACGACCTGCGGAACCCCCTCAGCGTCGCGAAGGGGTACCTCCAGGTCCTCCGGGAGGACGTCGACCGGGACGAGGTCGAACTGATCGAGAGCTCGCTCGACCGGATGTCCATCCTCCTCGACGACCTGTTGCGGCTGGCACGGGAGGGCCACTCCGTGGACGACGCCGAGCCAGTGTCGCTGGCCGGCGTGGTGGCGGCGGCCCGACAGACCGTTCGGACGGACGAGGCGACGGTCACCGCCGAGGGGGATATCCGGTTCCTGGCCGACGAGAGCCGGCTCCAGCAGCTTCTCGAGAACCTCCTGCGCAACAGTGTCGAGCACGCCAGCGAGAACGGAGCTCCGACCATCGTCGTCGGTGCGTTGCCCGAGGGGACAGGCTTCTTTATCGAGGACGACGGCCCCGGCATCCCGTCCGACGAGCGCGAGGCGGTCTTCTCACCGATCCAGTCGGAGGGGAGCCGCGGCGTGGGGCTCGGCCTCGCCATCGTCAACGAGATCGTCGAGGCCCACGACTGGTCGATACGGGTCACGGAGGGGCGCGCGGGCGGCGCCCGGTTCGAGATAACCGGCGTCGAGCCGGCGTGAGCCCGCCGACGGTCAGTAGAACCCGTCCGTGTCGGAGACGAACCCCGTCGGTCGACCGCCCTCCGTCACGGCGTCGGTCGCGTCGTCGGCCGCCTCGGTCGCGCCGTCCGTCGCGTCCTCGACCGCTCCGGTGTCCCCCGCCCCGTCGTCCGCGGCGTCGGCCCCCTGGTCGTCCGCCGACGCGGGCGACGGGGCGCCTCCCTCCGGGGGCGAGGGCGCGTCACCCGGGGACGGCGGCTCCGCGCCGGGGATGTCGATGGGATTCGGCAGCGGACGGGGAGCGGCCGGGACGACCGGCGTGTACTGGTGCTCCGGAGTGACCCGGACCGTCGTCGATTCGACGGCCACGTCCTCGACCTGCGTGCGCGTGTGTGGGTGGGGCTTGTACTCGCCGTTCTCGACGTAGATGTCCAGCTGATCGTGGAGTCGTTCGGGCTCCTCGCCGGTCGCCTGCGTCCGCGCGACCTCCTGTGCGTTCTGGTGACCGGAATTGCTCGGCGGGAGCACGTCCTGGGCGTTGTCCTGCCAGGTCTGCGTGTCGTCGCTCAGCGCGAACCCCATGTCGATGGCCTGGTTGTACGAGGAGCGGTTCTGGACATCGATGACCGTCCGGCTGGAGGCGCCGATGGAGAGGAACTTGCTCTTCAGGATGGCGTCACGCCACGTCGAGGGGTCGGAGCCGTACTCATCGCGTAGTTCGGCCTTCACCTCGCGGAGTACCGAGCGGATGACCTCGTCCCGGCGCTCGGCGTCGAACGTGGCGAGTCCGTCGTTGCTGGCCGTGGCGAACCAGTCGTGGGCGGTGTCGCCCGCCAGCGCGTCGATGAACGTGACGTCGCTGGTGGCGTTCCCCGAGTCGGAGGCGTGTCGGCTCGTCGTCGGGCGCAGGGAGAGCGTCCCCTGCTCGCCGTCGAGTTCGTCGTCGAAGACCCGCTGCTGGAGCTTCTTCCGGGCCCGGAGGAACACCGAGTGCCCCGGGTAGTCCATCCGGTCGTCGTCGGTCAGGTCCTCCCACGAGCAGAAGTCGTCGAGCCACTCGGTCAGCACCGTGGCCACGTCCTGCAGGTCCTCGGCATCCTCCGCGGCGTCACGCAGGTACGGCGCCGAGACCTGCGCGGTGGCATCGTGCTTCGCGGACTGGTACTCGATGTCGCGCACGTCCTCGAGCGAGACGGTCGAGCGCGCCTGTTCGGCCGTCTCCTCGCCGACGGGCACGCCCTCGGGGATGTCGAGCTTCTGCCGGATGAAGTGGTTCTGGGTCTCGACGCGGTGGCGTGACCCCCAGTTCTGCTCGCCGTCACCCGCCCGCCAGCCCGCGGCGGGTCCGTTGTTCCAGTTGACGTAGTAGCCGCGCGAGGAGTTCCTGTCGGTGGTTCCGAGACCGGTTCCGGAGTAGGTGGCCGTCCACTCGTGGGTGTCGGGCGTCGCCGGGAGCCGGTAGTCCCGGCCCTCGTATCGGTCGGGGATCTTCCCGGTGTGGTAGTACGCGATGTTCTCGCGTTCGACGGTGCCGTCGTCGTCCTCCTCGTACTCGACGACGTGGAAGTTGAACGTGAACGGGAACTCGGCGAGGCGGTGCTCGAAGTCCTCGAGGTCGTCGGAGCGCGCGAGTTCCGCCCACGCGAACGCCCCCTCCAGTTCCTCGCCCCGTGTGGTCGTCCGCTGGCACCACGCGACGTTCTCGTCGGGGTTCCAGGCGACGACGGGCATGGTGGCGCCGTCCTGTTCGACGCGAGCGACCTCCTGCTCGACGACGCGGGTGCCCGACCCACCCGTGAGGACCGCACCCGCGGGGTTGGCCTTGTGGACCACCGTCTCGGTCGCCATCGTGTGCCACTCGCCGTCCCACCGGTAACGGTGCCTGTCCTCGGGGTCGAGTTCGACCGCGATGGTGTCGACCTGGTCGTCGCGGCCCGAGGTGACGGTCCATGCGAGCGTGTCCGTCCGGCCGATGACGAGCGCGGGCGCCCCGACGACGCCCATCCCGGTCATGTCGAAGCCCGCACCGTGCAGGCCGACCTCGTACGGGATGGGCGGCTTGAAGAAGCCCATCTGCGGGCCGCCGCCCAGCATCGGCGTCCCGGTCTCGGTCAACTCCCCGCTGAAGACGAACGCGTTCGAGCCCCACTTGAATCCCGTCATGAGGCCCTGCCCCGACCGGATGCCGTTCTGGACGTCCTCGGGGATGCTGAGGTCCGTCTCGATGCCCCACGTCTCGGCGCCGAGTGCGGCATCCACGAGGTCGAGTTGCTCGCGCGGCACGTCCTCGTACTCCGGAACCGTCTCGACGAGGTCCGGGTCGTAGTCCTCGTCGCCCGGGGCGATGCTGGTGAAGTGGTCGTCGGTCGTCTCCAGCCAGTTCAGGTCGCCGTACGCCTCGAACGCGTCCCGCTCGCTCCCGAGGTTCTCCTTCAGCTTCGCCAGCGTCTTCGCGTTGCCGAGTTCGCTCCCGCCGCCGACGCCGAAGAAGCCGATGAGGTAGTTGATGGCCGCGACCGTGTCCTCGGGCTTCCACGGCTCGGGGGCGTGACCCAGCGCGGCGAAGATGCCCGGCAGTTCGCCCTGCGCGGCCATCTCCGTCATCCGCCGGTTGACGCCGTCCGTGTAGCCGCGGACGGCCTCCTTGATGGTCTGGGAGGCCTCTTCCCACTGGCGCTGGATCTGCTCCGGGCTGTAGAGGTCCCGCCGGACCTGGATGTCCGAGGAGAGCTGGGCCGGCCCGAGCACCTGCGCGCTGTTGCCGTAACCGATGTGGCGGACGGCGTCCAGCAGGAACAGCCGGTCACGAGCCTGGACGTAGCCGTTGCCGTAGCCCAGCGCGTAGACGCTGTCCCCGTAGATGTGGCTCTCGTTGTACTCCGTCGTCAGGATCTCGATCTCCTCGAGCGGGTCCTCCTGCAGGTTCGGGTTGAACCCGTCCGTCTCGGCCGTGGCCGTCCCCGCGAGACCGGTCCCCGCCAGCCCACCGAGCAGTTTCGTGAAGTCTCGTCGCTGCATGTGCCCGGACTGTTCCGCTACCCCCGGTAAGCGGTGTCGCCGCCTTTAGAGGGGCATTTATTGATTGAACGGCGAGTCAGGAAGGATCCCCGCTGCCGGCGGATTCCGGACCCACTGCCCCGGCCCGGCGTCCGTCCGCAACGAGAGTCTGCTCCGCGCCACCCGTCAGACGCTCGGCACACATCGCCACAACGTATTTACCCCGAGCGAGCGGAGGGTATGGTATGTCGGAACACACCACCCCATACGTGTTCGGTGACGAGGCGGCCGACGGCGGCATGGATGTCGAACCGGAGAGCGACCACGGCACCGAGACCGTCATCGTCGACGGCGACGCGATGAGCTACCGGAGCTACCAGCGCCACGAAGAGGAGGAGTGACACCCGAAGCCGCTCCCCCGCCGCACCGCCAGCGGATACTCCGTACACCTGACCCACTTCTCACGACCTCCGTCCCCCATAGCTCCGACTGCGTACGCCCGAAGTACGATAGATATTTGAGCCATTATCCACTTATTCCGCAATTTAACCCAGTATTTCCAGAATAGAGATAACCTCTCCCGGTTATCGCGGTACTGTCAGTCGTCCGCGGTCGGCTCGGGCGCGTCGACCAGCGCGTCCGGCTCGACGCTCGCGTACCGCGCGACGGCGTCGAACACCTCGTCGGTCATCGCGAAGCGCTCTCCCGAGTCGATATGCCGGGATTCGTCGCGGAAGCGGGTGTTGACGAAGCCCTCCGCCACCAGCGCCCGACGGGCCTCCCCCCGCTCGATGTCGTCCTGGGCCTGTTCGAGCAGCAGGGCGCCCGTCACCACGTCGAAGATGAGGTCGGCGAGTTTCTTGGCCTGGTACTGGGCGTAGTCGCCGTCCTCGCCGGCGAGCGCGCCGAGGCCGCGCTGGAGGTCGGTGAACGCGGCCTCCACCTCCTCGGCCAGCGGTTCGAGGTGCGGGTGCTCGACGGCGTCGAGCTTCTCCTGTACGTACGGCAGCAGCGATTCGGCGGCCTGCTCGCGCTCCAGCGCGCGCAGGACATCGAGCGAGAGGACGTTCGAGGGGCCCTCCCAGATGGGGAGCACCTGCGCGTCGCGGAAGAACCGCTCCGTGACGAACCCGGAGACGTAGCCGTTGCCGCCGAGGATCTCCATCGCGTAGCTGGTCCCGTCGACGGCCATCCGGGCGGTCCGGTACTTCGCGATGGGGATGAGCAGGCGCATCAGCCGGTAGGCCTCGCTCTCGTCCCCTTCGGCCTCGCGCTCGTCCATCAGCCGCGCGGCCTCGAAGGTGAACGCCGCGGCGGCCTCGTAGTCGACGGTCATCTCGACGAGGTCCCGGCGCATCAGGGGGTACTCCTGGATGACGTCGCCGAACGCCTCGCGGTCTGCCGCGCGGACCTTCGCCGCGAGCAGCGTGCGGCCGATGGCCGACACAGAGGCGGCCGCGTTCGAGAGCCGCTCGTAGTTCATCATCTCGGCCATGTACTTGAAGCCGCGCTCCTCCTCACCGACGAGGTACGCCTCGGCGCCCTCGAACTCGATCTCGCCCGTCGGGACCGAGAGCGTCCCGAGCTTGTCCTTCAGCCGGCGGTAGAGCTGCCCGTTGGGCTCGCCGTCCACCTCGTGGGGGACGAGGAACAGCGAGAGGCCGGCAGTTCCCTCCTCCGCGTCGGGCGTCCGGGCGAGCGCGAGCGCGCCCTGGCCGTCGATGTTCGAGCAGAACCACTTCTCGCCGTAGAGCCGATACACCTCGGCGTCCTCGGGCGCGTCGTCGGAGACGGTCTCCGGGTCCGCGGGTTCGGCGCGGGTCTCGTTCGCGCCGACATCGGAGCCGCCCTGCTTCTCCGTGAGGAACATGGCGCCCTCGATGTGGTCGTCGTAGTCGTCGGTCGTGAGCTGCTGGAAGAACCCCGAGAGCGACCCGTCGTCGAACTTGTCGAGGACGATGGCCGCGCCGACGGTCATCGAAGCGGGGCAGGTGAACCCCTGGTCGGCGTACGAGAGGTACGTCTGCATCAGGAGGGCGTGCGAGATGTTCAGCGGTTCGTCGCGCCCCTCGGGCGCGTGGAAGACGTCGTGGCTGAGGCCGAACTCCTCGTAGGTGATGCGCTCGTTCTCGAACTGCTTCGGGTGGTACTCGACGTGGTTCTGGACCTCGCCGTAGTCGTCGTAGGTGTGCAGTTCGGGCGGGTTCTCGTCGATCAGGTCGGCGTTGTGGGCGACCGTGTGCCCGAGGACCTCGCCGAACTCCGAGAGCCGGCTCCGCGCCCAGTTCAGGTCCGACTCCGGGTACAGCCGCTCGGCGACCCCGCGCAGCGTGGGGTCGTACTCCCAGTAGCTGCAGTCGGCCGCCTCGTCGAGGGCATCGTAGTCGATGGGGTCCGTTGCCATGTCACGACGGTTGCCGTCGTTCGGGATAAATCACCTGTTCGTCACCACCTCGTGAGAACGACGGCACGGTGACCCATGGCGGGATGTCGGCCCCCGCCCGTGGGCGCCGGAGGTTGTCGAACGCTACCACACACCTAAGTCGGCAGGCGATAGACGGGTGCGGTATGGAGTTCCACCAGGAGCCGACGTTCGAGCGACAGGAGCGACAGGAGATCTACGACCTCGTCGAGCGGCACGGCCGCGTCGACTACGAGGAGGCCCGCCAGGACCTCCGGATGGACCACGAGATGTTCGGCCACCACGTCGCGATGCTCGTCCGTGACGGGGCGCTGAAGCGGACCGACGAGGGCGCCCTGGAGGTCGCCTTCGAGTCCGGCGCCGTCGAGGAGTACGAGGTCGACGACACGCTGTTCTGCATCCGGCAGGCCCGCCAGGACGACCTGACGGGCCTCATCGGCGCCATCCGCTCGACCACCGAGACCGCCCCGTACGTCGAGGCCGAGTCGGTGGCGGACATCGTCGAGAACGAGGCGACGCTGCTGCGCCACAACGAGGTGGAGACGCGCGTCTTCTTCGTCGCGACCGTCGATGGCGACGTGGTGGGCTGGGCCGGTGTGAAGGGGAACGAACTCGCGAAGCTGGCCCACACCGCCGAACTCACCGTCGGCGTGGTCGATCAGTACCAGGGCCACGGCATCGGGAGCCACCTCCTCGTCCGCGGGGTCGGCTGGGCGGCCGCCAACGGCTACGACCGCGTCTACAACTCCGTCCCGGCCACGAACGAGGCCGCCGTCGAGTTCCTGGAGGACCACGGCTGGGAGCTCGAAGCGGTCCGCGAGGGCCACTACCGCATCGACGGCGAACCCGTCGACGAGCTGATGCTGGCCGTCGAGGTCTGACCGCGAACCCGGACGCCGGGCGACGGCTGCCCCGGGGTCGGGCCCGCCACCGAAACCCGTTTTCTCCCCCGGTGCGGACGGTCGGCCGTGCACGTCCACGTGAACGCCGCGACCAGCGTCGACGGGAAGCTCTCGACCCGCCGGCGCGAGCAGGTCCGCATCTCCGGCGACGAGGACTTCGCCCGCGTCGACCGCCTCCGGGCCGAGGCCGACGCCGTGCTCGTCGGCGTCGGGACCGTGCTCGCGGACGACCCCTCGCTCGTGCGACACGACGAGCCCCACCGCGAGCGCGAACGCGGGACCGACGAGCCGCCTGCCCGTGTCGTCGTCGACAGCCGCGGCCGGACGCCGCCGGACGCCGCCATTCTCGATGGCGAGCCGACGACCTACCTGCTGGCGAGCGACGCGCTCTCGACCGACCGCGAGCGTGCGCTCGCGGCGGCGGGCGCGACGGTACTGCGAACGGAGAGTACCGACGGAAGCGAGCGCGTCGACCTCGCGGCTGCGCTGGAGGCGCTCGAAGAACGGGGCGTCGAGCGGCTCATGGTCGAGGGAGGTGGCGAGGTGATCTTCTCGCTGTTCGACGCCGGCCTGGTCGACCGGCTCACCCTCTACGTCGGCTCGCTGGTCCTCGGTGGCCGGGACGCACCCACACTCGCAGACGGCGAGGGGTTCGTGGAGTCGTTCCCGGCGCTGTCGCTGGCCGCCGTCGACCGACTCGACGACGGCGTGGTGCTGTCGTACGACGTGGAGTGATCGGAGAAGAGCGACGATTCCGCCGGGTCAGTGCTGGTGGCCGGTCAGCTCGCCGTAGGTGGCACCGAACCGCTCCTCGAACAGGTCCATGGTCGTCTCCTCGATGGCCTCCAGCTCCTCGTCCACGCCGCCCTCGGAGTGGTGGACGGTGGCGTGGATGCGCTGGGCGCAGCCGAACATGGCGAGGTCGCCGACGACCTCGGCCGCGGACTCCTCGCCCTCCGCGAGCATCTCGAGCAGCCCGGACGGGAGCGTGACCTGGTCCTCGCCGTCGGGGCCGTCGATGGTGAGCGTGACCGCGTCGGATTTGTCAGTCGACATAGACTCCGGTAGCGCGCCCTCCGGTATGACTCTGGTGGGTACGGGCGCGCCAGGGACGAGCGCCGGGCGACACCGGCCGACGGGGGCTACCCCTCGTCGCCGCGCTCGGGCGGTTCCACGAAGTCGAAGCCGACCTGCGGACGGCCGGTCGGGTCGTCCACGTGGGCGCCGGCGGCCTGGAGGTCGCGTTCCCGGGCCGCTCGGAACACCGCGGTCGGAACCGGCGCGACGCGTTCGCCGGTCCCGCCGACGACGATGACGTCGTAGCTCCCGCTCCGTCCGACCTCGCAGTCGTGCTCCCCGGCGACCTCGCGCAGTGCGGCGATGGTCTCGTCGACCTGCTCCGCGTAGCTCATACCCAGTCGTTACGCGGACCGTGATATGGACGCGCCGGCCGATGCGGCACCTGCCGGCTGTCGCCGGAAGCGGCCGTTTCTGCGGGCTCCGGACCCCCGCGAACTGTCCACGTCGCTCACTCGGGCGCGTCGGCCAGCGACCGCTCGATGAACTCGTTCACCCGGTCACGGGGGATGCCGCGGACGGCGTGGGTCCCCGGGTCGATACGCGTCGGTGGGAGCGCTCCCGGTCCGATGGGGTCGCCGACCGTGGCGTCACCCTCCCCCGCACGCTTGCGCTCGGCGAGGTCGCTGGCCGTCGCGACCAGGTCCGGGTCCGGGTCGAACCCGTCGGGAGCGCCGCCCGCGGCGGCGTCCGCCGCGAGGTCGAGGAACGCCCCGAAGTCCAGCGGCGGGAAGCGATGGGTGTCGCGGACGTACCCGGCGTAGAGGATGCCCCGAACGACGTACAGCGCTCGCTTGACCGTCCGGTCCGTGGTGGCCTCCGCGTAGCGACCCTTCGGGACGCGCTCGGTCGCCCCGTCAGGGTCGTCGACCGGCCGGACCCGGTAGGCGTCGTCGCGTTCCTCCACGACCACGTACACCGGCTCGTCACCGTCCAGCAGCCGCCGCTGGAGGTACTTGTGGTACTGTCGGGTCGCCAGCGAGCGGTAGTGGTGGTAGACCGACATCGGGTCGAACCGGTCGGCCACGTCGTCGACGAGCGCCGAGAGCGGGTCGTACGCCCGGTGGACGAGCGGCGAGTGGCAGAACTCCAGCGCGGTCGGGTTGGAGTCCACGAGGAGTTCGCCGAAGCGCCGGACGTTCCACGCCCGGAGCTCCGTCTCGCCCTCGGTCCGCTCGACGGACTCGACCACGTCGCCGAGGCGGGCGTAGGCGGCCGGCCGCTGGACGAACAGGGCGGCCACGTCGTGGTCGCTGGTCGCCGAGTGGAGGTTCCACGCCCGACTGCCGATGTCCCGTGCCGCGAGGACCCGGGCGTCGTGGTAACGCTCGACCGCCGCCAGCGCGTCGGCCAGCCCCGGCGGGTCGTCGGTGGTCATGGTCGGAGGCTGGAGGGCGGACGGGTAAGCGTGTTCGGTGGGGTGTGAGGCCGGGGCACGCCACCTCCGCCCCAACCGACGGAGCCTTGGCCCTCGCGGCCGGCGCCCCGGACATGGACCTGCCGGGGCTGGTGACACGCCTCGCCGCCGAGGCCCGCGCGACCGACGAGCGCCGACTCCTCGTCCTCCACGGCTCTCGCGAGGCCTGCGAGCAGGGCGCCCGACGCGTGCTCGACGCTGCCGGGCTCGACGGCCGAGTTGCCGTCCTGAGCGAGCGCGAGGCCATCGACGCGACCACCCGGCGCCCGCCCAGCCGCTCGGGAGACCTCCTGGGGGAGACGTACGACGCGACGGTCGTGGACTGCCACGACGCGTGCCAGCCCAACGCGCTGGGCCGGGCGGCCGGCACCGTCGACGGTGGTGGCCTCCTCGTGTTGCTGGCACCGCCGCTCTCCGAGTGGCCCGACCGCCGCGACGGCTTCGACGAGTCGCTGGCCGTCCCGCCGTTCGAACTCGACGACGTGACCGGCGTCTTCCGGGAGCGACTGGTGCGGACGCTCCGCTCGCACCCCGGCGTGGCCATCGCCGCGGTCGCTGTCGACGACGCTGAGGTGGGCGTCGGGGCGACAGTCGAACGCGACGGCCTGACCGACCCCGCCCCGCGGCTCGTGACCGGGGAGTCGCCGGTTGAGCCCCCCGCCGACGCGGCCTTCCCGGCGGCCGCCTACGAGGCCTGTCGCACGGCCGACCAGGCCGACGCCGTCGTGGCCTGCGAGCACCTCCGGGAGCCCGGGCAGGCCGTCGTCCTCACGGCCGACCGTGGCCGAGGGAAGTCCAGCGCCATCGGCCTGGCCGCGGGCGCCCTGGCCCTCGACGGCCGTGACGTGCTGGTCACCGCTCCGGGCTACCGGAACGCCCGTGAGGCGTTCGCCAGGGCGCAGGAACTGGTGGAGGGGGTCAGCACCGACGCCACGTGGGACGAGGCCGACCACGCGCTCACCGTTGGCGGCGGGCGGGTCCGGTTCGCGGGGCCGCCCGAGGCCGCCGACGCGGTGGCCGACCCGGACGCGCCGGCGGCACCGGACGTTCTGCTGGTCGACGAGGCGGCCTCGCTCCCGGTCCGGCTGCTGGAACGCTACCTCACGGGCATCGCCGTCGCCTTCGCCACGACCGTCCACGGCTACGAGGGTGCGGGCCGGGGGTTCGACGTCCGGTTCCGCGGCCGCCTCGCCGAGAGCGACTACACGACCACCGACTGCACGATGGACCAGCCCATCCGCTACGCCGGCGGGGACCCCGTGGAGGTGTGGTCGTTCCGCGCACTCATGCTCGGCGCGCGGCCCCCGGTAGCGGGCCTCGTCGCCGACGCCGCGCCCGGGACGGCGACCTACGAGCGACTCGAGCCAGCGACGCTCGCGGGGGCCGGCGAGGAGTGGCGCCTCGCCGAGACCTTCGGCCTGCTCGTGCTGGCCCACTACCGGACCGAGCCCGACGACCTCGCGCGGTTGCTCGACGCGCCGAACGTCGCGGTGCGGGCGCTGACACACGACGGCCACCCTGTCGCCGTCGCGCTCCTCGCGCGGGAGGGCGGGCTCCCGGCCGAGCGCCGCGCCCGGATGTACGAGGGCGAGCGCGTCCGCGGGAACATGCTCCCGGACGTGCTGACGACGCAGTTGCGCGACGAGGCCGCCGGCGGTCCGGTCGGGGTCCGGGTGCTCCGCATCGCGACCCACCACGCCGTCCGGTCGGAGGGGCTGGGGAGCCGGTTGCTGGACGAGGTCGCCGCGGAGTTCGGCCCCCAGTCGACCGACGGGAGCGACGAGGGCCCACCCGAGCCGGGATGGCCGAACGACCCCGTGGACTACCTCGGCGTCGGGTACGGCGCGACGCCCCGCCTGCTGCGGTTCTGGCGGCAGAACGGGTTCCGGACGGTCCATCTCTCGACGACCCGGAACGACACCTCCGGGGAGCACTCCGCGCTGATGATGCGCCCGCTCACTGACGCCGGCCACGAGCTCCACGACCGGAGCGCCGACTGGTTCGCGCGCCGGGTCGGGAGCGTCCTCGGCGACCCCCTCCGTGACGCCGACCCGGACGTGGTCCGGGCGACGCTCCGCGCGGCCGACGCGACGGTCCCGCTCGATCTGACCGACCGCGAGTGGCGAACCGTCGCCGCCGCGGCGTACGGCCCCGGGATGTACGCCCCCGCGCCGCGGCCGTTCCGACAGCTGGCGCTCCACGACCTGCTGGGTGGCTCGGCGGCGGGCCTGAGCGACGACGAGGAACGCCTCCTCGTGCGGAAGGCGCTCCAGGCCCGGCCGTGGGAGGCGGTGGCCGACGAACTCGACTGCGTCTCGCGGCGTGCCTGTATGCGCGCGTTCGGGGACGCCTGCGTCGGACTCGTGGACGCGTACGGGACCGACGCGGCCCGTGAGGAGGCGGCGCGATACCGATGACCGGCCCCTCGACGCTCGGCACCCCTGTCGCGGTCCTCACGGCGGTCGTCGGTCCCGCCGTCGAGGTGCCCGTTCTGGGGACCGTCGAGGCGGCCTGGCTCGTCGCACTCGTCCTCCTGCTGGCGGGCATCCTCGGGAGCCTCCTCCCCGGGCTCCCGGGGCCCGCGCTCTCGCTGGCGGGCGTGCTGGGGTACTGGTGGGCGACCGGCTACGCGAGCCCCGGGACGCTCGCACTCGTCGGACTGGTCGCGCTCGGTCTGCTGGGTCTCGCAGCCGACTGGTTGGCGGCCCCCCTCGGCGCGCGGGCCGGCGGCGCCTCGACGCGGACGACCGCAGTGGCCGGCATCGTCGGCTTCGCGCTCCTGTTCGTGCTCGGCCCGCTCGGCGTCGTCCTCGGTGTCGCCGGGACGGTGTTCCTGCTCGAACTGCGGCGGTCGGAGGACCCGGAGGCCTCGCTGCGGGCGGCGGGTGCGGCGACCGTCGCCGTCCTCGGGAGCGCGCTCGCACAGCTGGTCGTCACGGGCGCGATGCTGGTGGGCTTCCTGCTGGTGGTCTGAGACCCGCAGCCTCGCTCAGCGTCCCATCGTGTGGAACTCCTCGTTCGGCCGCATGTCCGTCACCAGCGCCATCCGGTTGGCGAGGTTGTAGTAGGCCACGACGCTGGCGATGTCCCAGACGGCCTCGTCGTCGAAGCCCGCCTCGCGGAGGCGGTCGAGGTCGGACTCGTCGACGCGACCCGGGGACTCGGTCAGCTTGACCGCGAAATCCAGCATCGCACGGTGCTGGTCGGAGATATCGGCGAGGCGGTGGTTGGCGGCAATCTGGTCGGCGAGCAGCGGCGCCTCGGCGAAGATGCGAAGCAGCGCACCGTGCGCGACGATGCAGTAGTAGCAGTCGTTCGTCCCTGAGACGGCGACGATGATCATCTCGATCTCCTCGGGGGCGAGCGAACTCCCCTCGTGGATGGCGTCGTAGTAGCCGAAGAAGGCGCGGAACTGCTCGGGTCGGTGGGCCAGCGCCGAGAACACGTTCGGCGTGAACCCGGCGCGGTTCGCCTCCTCGGTGATGCGCTCCTGCAGGTCCTCGGGGATGTCCTCGAAGTCGGGCACCGGGAACCGCGTCATCGCGTCGTCCCGGAGCGTCGGTGTCTCGTCGGCTGGGGCCATACCCGGACTCCGACTGGCGGCCGGTTAGTCGTTGCGCCGGGGGGCGTCCTCGGGCCTGTCGTCCGTCTCCCCGTCGCGGGACCCGTCACCGTCACCGCTGCCACTCACGGAGGTACCACCCCCGTCGGCCTCCGGTTCGTGGCGTCCCCCCTCCTCGTCGCGGGGGACGACCCCACGGGTGCTGGCGCCGTGGTCCTTGTCGGTGGCCGAGCGCTCCGGTGTCCCGGCCGAGAGATTGACCACGCCCTCGTCCTCGTCCGGTCGGAGCTGGCGGCTCACCAGATAGAGCACGGTGTACCCGACGAGCCCGATGGCGAAGACGGTCACCGGGATGAGGAAGGGGCCGAACGTCTGCACCATCCCCTCTACGACCGACTGGACCCCGACCATCGGCCGATGGTACGGCCGGCAGCGGTTTAGTTGTGGGCATCCGGCCGCCGGCGGCGGCCGGACGCGTCCACGGGGGGGAGCGGCGGCCCACAGGTTCAAACCGGGAGCCGACGAACCGCCGCTGTGTACGCGACGGGCCACTACGGGATGGCACTGCTCGTCTACGCGCCGGTCGGCCACCTCCTCCTGAAGGCCGACCCCTTCCTCGCGTTCGTCGGCGGCGCGGGCGTCCTCGCGCTCGCGACGCTCCCGGACATCGACATGGACCTCCCGCTGGTCCCGCATCGCGGCCCGACGCACTCGCTGCTGTTTCTCGCACTGGTCGCGGGGGCGCTGGGTGCGGTCGGCTGGACCATCGGGCAGGGCCCGTGGCAGCCCCTCGGCGGCCCGACCAGAGCGGCGCTGTTCGCCGGCGGCATCGGCGTCCTGGGCGTCGGGTCGCACCTCCTCGCGGACATGCTCACGCCCGCCGGGGTGAACCTCCTCTGGCCGCTCCCGGCCGAGGCGCTCAGTTTCGACGTCGCCCGCGCCGACAACACCATCGCCAACTACGGACTCCTCGGCCTGGGAGCGTTCGCGACGGCCGCCGTGGTGCTGGTCGCGAGTCCGGTCTGACTCCGTCCTCGCTTCGGATCCGAACCTGGCCGGGGGCGCGAATCCCCCGGCTCCGTCCGACGACAGGAGTGACCGTCGACCGCCTGCAACTGACGGGCGCCTTTAGTCTGACCCCCGTGCCGGGCGCCAATCTTTATGCCCCGACCGCCGGTCCCTCCGGGCATGGAACACCACAAGGGCGAGCCCCTGAGTCACTTCGGCGACGTGCCGGCGATGGCGGCGGACCGGTACGGCGACAAGACCGCGTTCACCTCCTTCGGGCAGGAACTCTCCTTCGCTGAACTCGACGCCCAGGCGAATCAGGCCGCGAACCTGCTCGTCGAACAGGGCGTCGAGCCGGGTGACCGGGTCGGGCTGTTCATCCCGAACACGAACCAGTTCCCGCCGGCGTACTTCGGCATCATCCGCGCGGGGGCCGTGGCGGTCCCGCTCAACCTCCGGATGGACCCGAACACGCTGGGCTACGTCGTCAACAACTCCGAGGCCGACATCGTCATCGCCTCGCCCGTCCTCGCCGACGAGGCCAAGCAGCTCGCGAGCGCGACGGACATCGAGACGCTCCTCCTTCCCGGCGTCACGGACGACGGCATCGTCAACTACTCGCAGGCGATGGCCGACCAGCCGACCGACTTCGACCGGCCCGAGCGCGAGCCCTCGGACATCGCCTGCCAGCCGTACACCTCCGGCACCACGGGCAAGCCGAAGGGCGTCCTCCTGAGCCACGAGAACCTCCTCTCGGCGGTGGAGGCGTACACGAAGGGTGGGCTGGCGGTCGACGCCGACGACTCCATCGTTCTCGTCCTGCCGCTGTTCCACATCTTCGCGCTGAACGCCATCATGTCGACCTACCTCTACAAGGGCGCGACGATGCACCTGCAGCCCCAGCCCGACGCCGAGAACATGCTGACGGCGCTGGACGAGCACGACGTGACCACGATGGCCGGGGTGCCGGCGATGTACACGATGATGTGGCAGGAGTACCGCGGCAACGAGGAGCAGTACGACCTCTCCTCGCTGCGCTACGTCAACTGCGCCGCCGCGCCGCTGCCGGACAACGTCCGCCGCACCATCGAGGAGGCCTGGGGGGTCCCGATGATCGAGGGCTGGGGGATGACCGAGACGGCCCCGGCGGGGACTATCGAGCCCTCGCACGGTGTCCGAAAGGAGGCCGGCTGTATCGGCCCCGTGCTGGAGGTGTGTGACGTCAAGATCGTCGACCCGGACACGCGCGAGACGAAGGTGTCGACGGAGCAGCTGAAACCGTTCCCGGACCAGGACCTCGACTTCGAGGGCGAGGAGACGACCGGCGAGATCGCCATCACGGGCCCCAACATCTTCGAGGGGTACTTCAAGCTGCCCGAGAAGACGAAGGAGGTGTTCGACGACGAGGGCTACTTCCTCACCGAGGACATCGCGCGCGTCGACGAGGACGGCTACCTCTGGATGGTCGACCGTGCCGACGACATGATCATCGCGGGCGGGGAGAACATCTACCCCGCCGAGGTCGAGGACGCGCTCTACGAGCACCCCGACGTCGCCGAGGCCGGGGTCTGTGGCGCCCCGCACGCGGTCAAGGGCGAGGCGCCCGTCGCGTTCGTCGTCCTCGAGGAGGGCTCGGACCTGACCGAGGAGGAGCTCCGGAAGTTCACCCTCGACCACGTCGCCACCTACGCCCACCCGCGGCGCATCTGGTTCGTCGACGAGCTCCCGCGCTCGGCCACGCAGAAGGTCCAGCGCTTCCAGCTCGAGGAGATGGCCAAGGAGCGCCTGGAGGGCGGCCAGCTAGAGAGCGGCGAGGAGCTGTAGGCCGAGCCGCCCTCCCGCTATCGAAGCGAGCTTGCTTCGAAGAACACAGATTTCGGAACTTCTCGAACACCTACAGCCCGACAGTGGATAATAATTGCTTAGAAATCGAAATATTCCAGATAGAACATCTCTATCGATTCGGTGCATCCGCGCGCCGCAGGCGCGCGGTTCACCGGCACGAGGGCGCCGTAGGCGCCCGAGTGCCGGCCGTTTTTCTGAACGTTTTTTGCCGTGAGCGGTTCGCCGGCGGCGCCGGCGAACCCGAGCGGGAAAAAACGCTCGTTTAGATGAGGTCCTGGTCCTCGAGCTGCTCCATCACGTCGTCGACGAAGTCCTCGGCGGAGTCGTAGGGGAAGTCGCCGCCGCCGAGCTTCGTGTTGAGCTCCATGGCGGTCATGGAGAAGTCGCCGGACTCGAACTTCGTGCCCGGCCCGTTCGGGAGCGCGGGAACGAGGTCCATCGGGCTGTTGATCGGGTAGTCCGCACCCTCGAACGCGTCGACCATCTGCTGTCGGAGGTCATCCTTGTCGACCATAATGCGTCTCAACCTTGCGGTCGGAATGTAATAAAGAATGATGTTCCGGCGCAGGGGAACCCACGACTCGTTCCGGGGCGGACCACCGACCATTACCCCGGAAGGGCACGAACCCGCACGTATGCCGCGCGACGAGCGCCCCACCGTGGACGACGCATACGACCGGCTGGCCGGGACCTACGAGAGCCAGGAGAGAGACCCGTACTGCGCGGACCTGGAGTTCCCCGCGACGACGGCGCTCCTCCCGGATGTGGCGGGCGACAGGGTCCTCGATGCGGGGTGTGGGCACGGTCGGTACGCGGAGTGGCTGGTCGAGCGGGGGGCGGACGTCCTCGCCGTCGACCGGAACGCCGAGATGCTCGACCGCGCGAGACGGCGGCTCGGCGACCGGGCGACGGTCCGCCGGGCCGATATCACCGGGCCCATCGAGGCCGCCGACGATGGCGGGTTCGACGGTGTCGTCTGCGGGCTCTCGCTGCACTACGTCGAGGACTGGCGGGAGGCGTTCGCGGAGTTCGCTCGCGTCCTCCGGCCGGGCGGGTTCCTGGTGTTCTCGGCGCAGCATCCGGTGGACGAGTACATCGCGTTCGAGGCCGAGAACTACTTCGAGGTCGAACGGGACAGCATGACGTGGGCGGCCGGCGACGAGACGGTCGAGGTCCCGTTCTACCGCCGGCCGTTCTCCGAGGTCGTCAACCCGCTGGTCGAGACCGGGTTCCGGCTGGACGAACTGGTCGAGCCGACACCGACGGAGCGGTTCAGGGAGCGGAAACCGGAGTCCTACGAGAAACGGATGCGGTACCCCACGTTCCTGTGCATCAGGGCGACGAGGGGCGAGTAGCGGCCGGCGAGGTCGAACCCGCTACTGGAAGCCCCGGATGGGTTGAGCCTGGCTCGACTCGTCGTCGGCGTTCTCCATCCGCTGTGCGAGCTGCTCGCGGGCCTCGCGGATCTCCTCGGCGTGTTCGACCAGGTCGTCGGTCGGGACCTCGATACCCGTGAGCGGCTCGATGCCCCCCGTGATGATGATGCGCGCGGCCTCCGGGTCCGGGAACCGGCCCTCGGTCTCGACGATGAGACCGATCGCCGGGAGGTCACGGCGTTCCGCCGCCGCGAGCAGGGCGCCCGTGGGGCCGCTGACCAGCCCGCCCTGGCGCGGGGGGACGATGCCGGCGTCGTCGAGCCGGTCGGTCGTACCGCCGCTGGCGACCCCGTAGAGTTCGGGCGTGCCGTCCTTCTCTTCCGGGAGGCCACTCAGGTAGAGGGGCGTGATGTCGTGCTCCTCGATGAAGCCCGTGACGCAGTCGGAGAAATCCTGGGCCCGCTGGGGCGAGATCGGAACGTCGCTCTGGAGGACCAGCAGGTCCCGGTCGGTAGCCTCGTAGACACGTACCGGCGGCATGAGTGCCGAGTTGTCGCTGTGGTAGACCGCGACGTCGGGGATGCCGTCACAGTAGATGCCGCCCGCGTAGGTCATCTCGAAGGTGTCGACGAGGTGGTCGGCCGCGATCTTCCCGACGAGGCCCGCGCCGGGGAGCCCCTCGACGAGCGTCGCACCGGACGGGTCCATGTCGGTCTCGATGTCCACGAGTGCCATGTGCGACCCTCTCGGGGCAGGGGCTTCAACGTGGGGGCGTGCGCGCCTCGCCGAACTGGAGAGGTTTTGATAGGTCTGTCAATTTCTCCTTATGTTGATGTCCGTCACTGTCGGGTATGGACCAGCACAGCCGGGACGACCGTGGTGGGTCGGGGCGACGGGGGACGGACGATGCGGTGATGGACGGAGCGGGGACGAACCGGCGGCGCTTCCTGAAGGGCGCGACGACGACGCTGCTCGCCGCGGGTACGCTCGGGACGAGCGTCACGAGCGCGGCGGCCGCCGACGGCGACGGCTACCACACGACGACCAGGCGCATCGGAACGTGGGACGGGAAGGAACTCGCGACGCGGCTCTACGTCCCCGCCGGCGAGAACGACGTGGGCGTCCCGTACCCGGCGGTCCTCATCACGCACGGTTACGGGGGTGACAAGGAGGGCGGAATCCCGGCGCGGATGGGCCGCACGTACGCCCAGCACGGCTACGTCGTCCTGACCTACGACTCGCGTGGCTTCGGGGAGTCCGACGGCGAGGTGGGCGTCGACGGACCGAAGGAGGTCAAGGACGCCCAGTCGCTGCTAGACTGGCTCGAGGGCGCGACGGAGGCCGATGTCCGCGACGGCGGTGCTGGCGATGGGCTCGTCGCGCGCGGCGAGGACGGCGGGCTCCGCGTCGGGATGGACGGCCTGTCGTACGCGGGCGGCATCCAGCTCAACGTCGCCGCCGTCGACGATCGACTGGACGCCATCGTCCCGCGGTGGGCGTGGAACGACCTCGTCTACTCGCTGGCGCCCAACGGCGGCATCAAGGCGGGCTGGACCGCCATCCTGCAGGAGTTCGGCGCGCAGGGCTCGCGCGACATCGAGACCGACCAGGGGGCCCTCCGGAACGATGCCGTCCCGGAGGAGCACGACGTGCGCAGCGGCGTCGACCCGCGGCTGTACGAGTTCTACGCCGAGGGGGTCGCCACCAACGAGTTCTCCCCTGCGGCACGAGCGTTCTTCAAGCTCCGGTCGGCCTCGACGAAGGGTGACGGGCTCGCCGAGAACGCACCGCCCTCGCTGCTCATCACGGGCTGGAACGACACGCTGTTCACTGCGACCGAGACGGTCCGGAACCACGCGCTCCTGAGCGAGGCCGCCGACAGCCGGATGGTGTTCATCCGCGGTGGACACTCGCTGGAGCAGCAGGCGACGCTGGAGCAGGGCGAGGTCGACCGGATGGCACTCACCTGGATGGCCCGGCACGTCGGGGGGCGGCCGCCGGAGACCCTCCCCGAGCCCTGGCCCGCGGCAGAGGGCGAGAGCGGGGGGCACGCCGACGCGAACGGGAACCTCGCGGCCCGGGCGGTCGCCGACATCCCCGAGGTGACCTACTGGCGGGCACAGGACGGCGACTTCGCGACCGCAGCGGGCCTTCCGGTGGCCGAGGATGGCCCGTCGCGGACGCTGGCCGAGGCCAGGAACGCGAGCAGCGGAACGACCGACCTCGCGGGCGGGCCCGTCGGCGGGTCGAACTCCGAGGTGGTCATCCAGCGCAACGACGACTACGCCGAGGGGACGTACGCCGACTTCGACTACCCGGTCGAGGCGGAGACCGAGGTCCTCGGCGTCCCCGAGGTGTCGCTGACGGTGACGCCGCTCGGGCGCGACCCGCTCGTCTTCGCGAAGGTGTACCACGTCCGCGGGGACGGCTCCGAGGAACTGGTCTACAACCAGACGACCCCCTACGAGGTCGCGGGCACCATCGGCGAGCCACAGGAACTCTCGTTCGAGCTCGCCGGCATCGAGCGTCGGTTCGAGCCGGGTGACCGGCTCCGGGTGACCCTCTCGACGGCGGACGTCGCCTATCAGAACTCCCGTACCTCGGCGGGCGTCCGCATCGACAACGACGCCTCCGAGGTCCTGGTCCCGGTCCGCGGCGAGAGCGGCCTCGCGATGCCGGACGGAGCCGGGTCGGCCGACGCCACCCCCATCGACACGATCGTCCCGGAGTCCCTCTGAATCCGACCAGCGGCTCGTGATATCCGGTTCTTGTGTCATGTCGGCGAGAAGCAGACAGAATCCGATCCGACAGTGCTATCCGACCATCAATCCCCGTACGCGGCCACCAGCCCGTCGAGTGCCTCGTGGTGTTCGGTGGTGTGAGGCGCGGCGAGTGGCGTGACCGACACCTCGCCCTCCACGACGGCGCGGCGGTCGGTGCCGTCGGGGTCGGGGATGGTCCCCTCGGCCATCAGCTCCCAGATGTGGTCGTGGATGACGACGCTCTCGCCCTCGCGCTCGGCGTCGATGCGGTAGACGTGCGAGGGGCGTGTGACCCGCATCGGGGCGTGCGCCTCGGACGCGGGTGAGTCCGGTTCGTACTCCGGCGGGAGGGGGGCGTTGATGTTGAGGTAGTCGGCGTGCTCGAAGACACCCGCTTCGAGGGCGTGGTCGACGAGGAAGCGCGTCGCGCGGGCGGCCTCGGCGTACGCCGGGGTGTCCGGGTCGAACTCCTGGTAGCGCACGTCGGTCCCGGGGAAGTACAGCGAGGCGGCGATGGCCGGGATCTCGAAGAACGCGGCCTCGACCGCGGCGGAGACGGTTCCGGAGCGACCGAGCGTGTAGCCGCCCAGGTTGGCACCACGGTTGCAGCCCGCGACGACCATATCCGGCTCGAGATCCAGCGCCTGCGTCCCCGCCACCACGCAGTCGACCGGGGTTCCGTGGACCGCGAAGCCGTCCTCGCGCTCGTCGATGGTCACCTCGCGGGACATCTTCCGCCCGACCGCACTCTGGTCGGCGGCGGGCGCGACGACGGTCACGTCCGCCACGTCCCCGAGCGCCTCCCGCAGCGCCCGGAGCCCGGCGGCGTCGATGCCGTCGTCGTTGGTGAGGAGCACCTCCATGCCTCACCTCCGGCCGGGTGGGGCAAAAAGCCGTGCCTGCGGCCGGCTCCGGGGCGCTCCTCGTACAAGTGAGGCCGTGGGCCGAAGGTTGATGCCGAGCGCGGCCGAACACCGGGAACGATGTCCGACCCGTCGCCCGGGAGCGAGCCGACCGTCGGATCACCGCTCCTCGACGCGCTCGGTGACGGGCTCCTCGTTCTCGATGCCGAGTCCGGGACCGTCACGTACGCCAACGGGACCGCGGTGGAGCTGCTCGACGGGGACCCGACGGGATCGACGCTGGACTCGCGGCTCGCACAGGGGCCCGGGCTTGATGTCGCGGGCGACGAGCGCCGCCGGATGGTCTGGGAGCTCCCGACCGACGAGCCCCCGCCGCCGGGAACGCCGGCGGCCGGGAGCAGCCTCGAGACGCGGTACCTGGAGGCGACACTCACCCGCACCAGGGACGGCGGCGACCCCGTCGTGATGGCGTCGTTGCGGGACGTGACCGACCGGGTCGCCCGGGAACGGTCGCTGGAACAGCACGAACGCGTCATCGAGACGATGCCCGACGGCGTGTTCGTCATCGACGAGACCGGGCGGATGGTCGGCGGGAACGAGGCGATGGCCGAGATGATCGGCGAGGATATGGCGGGTCTGAAGGGGAAACCGTTCCACGAGCTCGCCTCGGAGGGGATCCTCGAGGCCGACGTACTCGATACGTACACGGAGATCGTGGCGGACCTGCTGGCCGGCTCGGACCACGAGCGGGCCGAGATTGAGGTGACGCCGCCCGGCGAGACGACCCGGATATACGAGTGCCACGTGACCCTCCGGCCGCCCGACGACGGCCCGTTCACCGGCATCGTGGGCGTGGCACGGGACGTGACCGAGCGGGTCGAGTCACAGGCGTCGCTCCGCCGGGAGAACGAGCGCCTCGAGCAGTTCGCCAGCGTCGTGAGCCACGACCTCCGCAACCCGCTGAACATCATCAAGGGGCGGCTCCAGCTGTACGAGGAGACGGGCCGGACGCAGAAGCTGGGGCACGCAGCACGGGCCGCCGAGCGGATGGACGACATCATCAGCGACCTGCTCACGCTGGCCCGGGAGGGCGAGACGGTCGGCGAGACCGAGCCCGTCTCGCTCGCGACCCTCGCCGAGGAAGCCTGGTCGGTCGTCGAGGCCGGGGACGCGACCCTCTCGGTCCCCGACGACGCCGAGTTCGAGGCCGACCCCGACCGGCTGCAGACGGTGCTGGAGAACCTGTTCTCGAACGCCGTCGAGCACGGCACCGGTGGCGGTGGGACGGAATCCGGCGACGCCGGCTCGGCGGCCGACCTCACCGTCACCGTCCGCCCACTCGGCGACCCGGACGCGCCTGCGGGGTTCACCGTCGAGGACGACGGGGTCGGCATCCCGGAGGACATCGCGGGGCCGCTGTTCGAGCATGGCGTGACGAACGCGGCTGACGGGACCGGCTTCGGCCTCTCCATCGTCCACCGCATCGTCGAGGCCCACGGCTGGACGGTCACGGCGGGCGAGAGCGAGGCCGGCGGCGCACGGTTCGAGATACGGTTCTGAGGGTGGCCAGGGCCCGGGAACGGTCGGAAGCCGACACCCCGGTCAGGGTGGCACGGGCACCGACTCCACGACGACCGCCTCGTCCACGACGAGGTTGTACGCGCGCTCGTCGTCGTTCCAGAGCACCAGCACCCGCTCGAAGGTGAGCAGGTCGCCGTAGTCGGCCTCCCGGAGCGGCGCGTTCAGGCTGTCCTCGTCGACGAGGACGGCGAAGTGGTCCGTCGTCTGCGAGCCGTCGCCGATACGGAACAGGGGGTTGGCGTCGGGGGACTCGGTCAGGTCGTGGCTCAGTTTCACCGCCGCGACGTTGACCCGGTCGGTGACGTGGGCCTCGGAGTCGGCGAGCCGGGCGAAGCGGTCGTGCGCCGGCTGGAAGTCGATGGCCTGGCGGCCGTCCCGCCGGAGCACGCTGTAGGAGAACTGCACGTCGACGTTGACGAACTCGCCGTCGCCTGGGGCCCGGTCATCGGCAGCGGCCGGGTCGGCGGTCGCCTCACCGGCGTCCGGGCCACGCTCGCCCCGGTCGAGCGAGCGCTGGAACCCCGGCACCTCGAGGTCCGGGCGCACGTCGAACGACCAGCAGGTGTCGGCCGGGGCGGCGTCCGGCCAGAGCCGGAGCGTCGGCGCCCACACCGTCGCGGCGTCCTCGCCGGAGTGGTCGGCCAGCGCGCGCTCGACGCCACGCAATCCCAGCGCGGTGTTCCGGTCGGCCGGGGCGAGCGCGAGGAACGAGCCGTCGGGTGCGAGCGCGTCGAGGTAGCGCCGGGCCGTCCCGGACGGGTCCTCGAGTTCCGAGAGGACGTTCGAGAACAGTATCAGGTCCCAGCCGGCGGGCGCGTCGTCCCCGCCCACCGCCGCGTCGTCCAGGGGCGCTGCCGGGTCGAACGCCTCGGCCGTCTCGCGGTGGACCGTGGGGTGGACGTTCCGCCCCAGGTCCCCCAGCAGCGACTCCAGCACGTCGGCCGCGGCCGCCGGCTCGACGGCGTGGTAGTCGAGGAGCGCCTCGTCCGGGAGGTAGTCGGCGAGCCCGAGTGCCGGCCCGCCCACGCCGGCACCGACATCGAGCACGCGCAGGTGATGGCCCAGCAGGTCGGCCTTCGCGAGGTCGTCGAGGACGTACTGGACGCTCGCGTAGTAGCCCGGCAGGTGGTAGACGGCGTACGCGAGCGCCGTCTCGTCGTCGTACTCGACCGCGCCGCCGTGGAGGTAGTGCTCCTTGACCTCGCGGAGACGGCGCCGGAGCCGGTCGCCGCTCTCGCCGTCGGGCCAGCCGGCGCCGTAGCGCTCGACGAGCAGGTCCTCAAGCCGGGTCGCGTGGGCGTCCGGGAGCGCGGTGACGCGCTCGTCGACGCCGCGGGCCCGCCACGCTGGAACCGGCTCGCCGGAGACGGGGACGAAGGTCCGGTCGTCGGTCTCCACCAGGCCGAGGTCGGGCGCCAGCGCCCGGAGTTCCTGCGTCACGACGGCGGGATGGGGCTGTCCCTCGACGTACTCGAACACCTCCTCCGGGTCGATCGGCCGGACGCTCCGGAGGTACCGGGCGGTGTCCCGCAGGTCCGAGCGCTGTGTCTCATCCATCATGTGTCGTCACCGTCGGTTCGGTCGTCGGCAGCCGTCCTCGACGGCGCTCCCTCGGCGGCCCCGCCGAACGGCGCCGCGCCGGCCTCGGCGTACAGCTCGGCGAAGGCCTCGAAGTCATCCGCCACCTCGGCGACGCGCCGGGCGGCGTCGGCGACGGCGTCGGCGCCCTCGAAGGCGGCCTGTATCTCGGCGTACACGTCGGGGTTCCCGCCGGTCACGTTCGCGACGAGGTCGGCGAGCGGCTCGGAGACGGGCGTGTGGAATTCCTCGGGCACGTCCTCTGCGGCGAGGCCGAACGCGAGGACCGCGGCGTGGGTCCGTGCCTGGACGGTCGCCATCGCGCGGTCGTGCTCCGCGGGCGTCGTGTCGAAGACGCGGTTCCCCCGGTCGGCCAGCGCCTCGCGGATGGCCCGGACCGCGGGGCCACCACGGTCCACGACGACGGCGCAGTTCCCGGGCTCGTTGTCGGGGGCGAACAGCGGGTGGAAGGAGGCGCGCTCGCGGTCCGGAGCGGCGTCGGCGAGTGCCGTGACGGCCGTCTCCATCTCGCCCGAGACATCCACGACGGCGCGCTCGGCCCGCGGCCCGTGTTCGGCGACGGCCTCGGGAACTGCCGAGATGGGGACCGCCACGCAGACAAGGTCGACCGGCCCGCCGTCATCGACGGTCGCCGTGGGGGCGTCCGGCTCGTCGGCGACCCGTTCCGCGAAGGCCGCCACCGCCGCCCGGGCGGCGGTCTCGTCGTCGTCGGCGAAGGCCACGCGGTCGACGGCAGGGGCGACGCTACGGGCGAACCAGCGGCCCATCGTCCCGGCCCCGACCACGAGCAGGTGCATGAGCGTCCGATTGCCGACGCCCCGGCAAAAGCCGTTCGCTCCCGGCACCGTCGGCGACTGCCGCGGACGATGAGGGCCCCGAGAGCGCCACCGATGTCGCGACACCAGGTCTGCCCCCGGAAGCACGTCGCCAGGTCTGCCGCCGCCACCAGCACTATCCGGGGCGAGTCCAGACAGCCGCCATGCGCCGTAGCCTGCTGGTGGTGGGCCTGTGCTGTCTCCTCGTTCTCGCCGGGTGTGGTGGGACGAGCACGCAACCGACCGCGTCGCCGTCACCGTCCGGGACGGCGGCGCCCGACGGCGGTGGTGGTGACGGCGGTGCCGGGAGCGACGACGGCGATGGCGGTACGGCGGACGACGGGGAGAGCGATGGCTCCGGGGACGCCGGCGGTGACGGGACGGACGGCGGGTCCTCGTTCGAGTACCCCGAGGGCGTCGACGACTCCGGCGTCGCCGACTCGACGGCGCTGTTCGACGCCCACGTGGCAGCGGTGTCCGGGACGGACTACGCCATCAACCTCACGCAGGTGGCGGCCATCGGCGAGAACCGGACGCACGCGACCTCGGTGGTCCGGAGCGACCTCGACAGGGAGCGCTCGCTCGGCCGGTTCGAGGTCACGGGGCAGCAGGACACCTCGGTCGCCGTGTTCCGGAACACGAGTGACTTCTACCGCCGGCAGACCGCCGCCGGCCGGACCTCGTACCGGGTCCGGAACGCCACCGGGTCGTTCGCGACGTACCACGAGCGCCGGGCGGACGTCCTCCGATCCGCGAACACGGTCTTCCAGTTCGCGAACCTCTCGAGCGCCGAGATCGTGGAGCGTGACGGCCGACGGATGGCCCGGTACACGCTCGACGAGGTCGACCGGACGGCCATCAACGAGAGCACCACCATCACGGACGCCAGCGCCGAGCTACTGGTCGACGAGCGGGGGGTCATCCACCGCGGCTACGTCGAGATCGACGGCGAGCGCGACGGCGAGCCCCGGCGGCTGTTCGTCGAGTTCCGCACGACCGCGACGGGCGACGTGCCCGTCGAGCGACCTGGCTGGCTGGGGACAGCTGAGGAGGAGGCCGGGACCTGACCGGCACTACCGGGAGCCCGAGAGTCGGCGCGATGGTGCGTTCCAGGCGTCAGCCCTCATCTCTCGAACGTCCCGATTCCCGGTTGGAACCGAGCGAGCGGACGGGAGCAGCCGCTACATCTTCCCCGCGCGCTCCAGCCCGACGTACGCCGCCGCCCGCCTGACCAGCGCGGGGTGCGGGTCGGCCGGGGGGCGGCAGGCCAGCACCCGCTGGAAGGCCGCCTCCAGGTCACGGTCGGTCGTCTCAGCGAGCGTGGCCGCGGCCACGGCGACGCTCCGCGAGGAGCCGGCCGAACAGTGGACGAGCGTCCGGTGTCCGTCGGTCAGGGCATCGAGCGTCGCGTCCACGGCTCGCTCGAACGCGCTCCCGTCGTTGCGCGGCCCGTCGACCATCGGCTCACGGACGACGTCGACCCCCGTCGGATAGCCGTCGGTGGGAGCGTCGTGCGTGAGGCCGACGACGACATCGATGCCGGCTGCGTGCAGCGCCCGGCCGTCGCCCACGCTGGCGAGATCGCCAACGTACAGGTCCTCCCCCACGCGATGCATGCACCGTGCTTCGTGACGGCATCACAAGAAACCGCGTCAGACGTGTGGCTTCGGTCGTAGCTCCTCCGGCGAGCGCGCGGCGAGCCACTCGCAGAGCTGTACGAGCTGGTCGGAGGCAGCCTCGAACAGCTGGGCGCCCTTCTCCGCGGTGGCGTCGGTCTGGTCGCCGAGGACGCCGTTGTCGGTGTTGTCGGCGGCGTCGTAGAAGGCCCGGGCGCCGTGGACCATCCCGCGCCGGCGGCCGTCCGGCTCGGCGTTCTCCACCTCCTCCATCAGGACCCCGCCGTCGCGGGCCTCGTCGAGGCGGTCGTCGTGGACGAGGTCGGGGTGGAGGTGCTGTATCATCGCGGTCTCCTTCGGGCCGCCGTGGGGCCCGTTGTGCTCGAAGAGGTCGTCGACGAGGTCGGGGATGGACTCGTCCCACATCCACTCGACGGCGAAGGCGGTCTCGTCGTCGTACAGTCGTCGGCCGACCTCCTGCAGGTGCTCGATGTTGCCGCCGTGGGCGTTGACGTAGACGACACGGTCGATACCGTGGTAGGTGAGGTTGCGGGTGAACGACTCGACGTAGTCACGGAACTGGGGCGCGTCGACCCACATCGTCCCGGGGAACTGCTTGTGGTGCGGGCTGACGCCGATGTTGATGGTGGGGGTGCAGAGGTAGCCGGTCCGGTCGGCGGCCTCGCGGGCCAGCCCTTCGGCGATGAGGTGGTCGGTGCCCTCGGGGAGGTGCGGCCCGTGCTGCTCGGTCGAGCCCAGCGGGACGATGGCCAGCGACTCGGCCTCGAAGTACGCCTCCAGATCCGGCCACGCCTCGTCGGCGAGATACATGCGACGGTCGACGCGCGGCGGTGGCATGAAGGTGGTCCCCTGGATGCCGAACCGTACCGGGGCGGCATGGCCGCACGAGGCCGCGGTGTCGGGCCGAACGGTTTTGACGTGGGGGGCTGAAGGGCGAGTATGCGATTCCTCATCGTCGGATACGGTCGGGTCGGGCTGCGGACCGCGCAGATCCTCGCCTCCGAGGGACACGAGGTAACCATCGTCGACGAGGACCCGGAGAAGGTCGCGGAAGCGACCGACGACGGGTTCCAGGCCCACGAGGGCGACGGCCAGGACGACCGGCTCCTCGAGAAGGCCGGCATCGCGGACGTCGACGCCATCGCCGCGCTCACCGGCGACCTGAACGCCAACTTCGCGGCCTGCATGGCCGGCGAGGCTCACGACATCCGGACGGTCATGCGCATCGACGAGGACTACCGCGAGGAGATCTACGAGAAGTACGCGGCCGACGTCGACGAGATCGTCTATCCCGAACGGCTCGGCGCGGCGGGCGCGAAGACGGCACTGCTGGGCGGGGACCTGAACGTCCTCGCGGACCTGACGGAGTCGTTGACGGCGGCGACCGTCGACGTGCCCCCGGAGTCCCCGCTCGTCGGGCGCCGGGTCGTCGGGGTGGAACTCCCTGCCGGCTCGCGGATCTACGCCCACGGCCGGGTGAACGAGCCGCTGAACATCCCGCTGCCGCAGGCGACCATCGAGGCCGGCGACCGGCTGGCCGTCATCGCCGACGGCGACTCGCTGGCCGCGGTCCGTGCGATGGTCCAGGGTGACGACCCGGACGGCGACGCGGAAGCCAGCGCCTGAGGGCGGTCTCGACAGTATCCGTCGACGGGTCCCCGGTCTCCTCGCCTCGACAGCCGTCACTCGGGTTCGCGATGGGTGAGCTTCCGCTCCGGAGCGAGCGGAGCAGAGAGTGTATGTGGCCTCTGCATCCCCGGAAAGGAGATAGGTCCGGGCGCGCGGTGGGGAGGATGGGGATGTGTTGAGGCCGTCAGTGCGCGCCCACCGATAGCCATCCCCGGGAGGAACATAAATCCGCGTCAGACAGCCGTGTGACCGGCGGGCGGCGTCCGACGCTCGTCGTCTCTCCGTCATGCGTTTTCTCGGGCGCCGTACCGGGCGAGGAGCCGTGCCCCGGCGGCCGACGAGATACTTAAGTCAACCCCCGCCCGGCAGCGGGCAGAGACTCGCGGTGAGGACGGCGACCTCCTCGGTGTCGTTGTGCGCGCCGTGGACGGCACCCCGTTCGTTGAGGACGACGCCCGGCGCGGGGACCCGTTCCTCCTCGTCGTCCCGGACGACCGTGACGGTCCCGGAGAGGACGTGGAAGACGTTGGTGGCGTCGGCGTGTTCGTGGGGTTCGACGCGGGCGCCGGGGCCGAGCGCGAACGCCTTCACGAGCACGTCGTCGGTGACGACGAGTTCCGTCGTCGCTACCTCGCCCTCCTCGGGGTCGAGTGCGGCAGCCTCGGGATACAGGTCGAGCATGGGAGGCAGAAGGCGCGCGCGGAACTTAGTCCCACACGTCGCCGGTCGGGAAGGAGGCCCGTTACTCCGCATCCGGCACGTGGTCCGTGACGCTGTCGACGGCGTCGTCGATGCGCTCCTCCTCGATGGGGACGACCTGCTCCTCCAGCACGTCGCGCTTGAAGTAGAGGAGTTCGACGCTCACGACCGCCAGCGCGACCACGACGACCATCCCGAACGTGCCCGGTTCGCGGGTGTAGAGGTTGTAGGCCATCAGCGGCAGGAACGCGGCGGTACCGACGAGGCCGACCGCGGGCGGCAGTGGGTTGACGCTGTCGCGCTCGCGCTCGCGGAGCGCGAGCAGGCTCATCGCGCCGAAGATCAGGATGAACGCCAGCGAGGCGAACGAGGTGATGGCACCCAGACTGCCCACCGCGGTGAACACGGCGGTCACACCACCGATGACGAGCAGCGTCCGCTCGGGGATGCCGTCGGCGTCCGCGTCACCGATATCGTCCGGGAGCAGGTCGTCGGCGAGCATCCCCTTCGCGAAGTGCGCCGCCGAGAACATGGTGGCGTTGATGGCGCTCCCGGTGGAGAACAGCGCCGAGAGCGCGAGCGCGACGCCGCCGGCCGTCGCGAGGCCGTACGGGGATAGCATCGTCCGGGCGGCGTCCTTCAGCGCGACGTGGGGGTGCTGCTGGAGCGCCTCCGGCGCGAGGTTGACCGTGACGACGCCGACGAGGACGTAGATGGCCACGGCGGCCGGGATGGAGATGTAGACGGCCTTCCGGAGCGTCTCCTCGGGGTCGGTGATGGACTCCTGGTCGTAGAACAGGAGCTGCCAGCCCTGGAAGGCGACGAAGGAGATGGCCGCCGCCACCACGGGCCCGAACCCGGCCAGCGAGCCGACGCCGAACCGGAGCGACGACGCCGGACTGTACCCGAGGGCGTAGACGACACCGAGGACGCCGAACGCGACGAGGATGAACACCTTGAGCGCCACCAGGACGTTCTCGGCGCTGCCGGTGGTGCGGGCGCCGGCGAGGTTGAGCGCCACGAAGCCGGCCACCGCCAGCACCGAGATGAGCGGGCGGAGCGGGAGGCCGGCGACCGACGCCGGAACGACCGCGAACGAGACGGTGAACTCGGCGAAGGCGAAGGCGTACATCGCCATCGAGCCGATGTAGCCGAACAGGAGCGTCCAGCCGACCATCCCCGCCAGGTCGGAGTTGCCGACGTAGCACTGGACGAACGTCACCGAGCCGCCCCGGTTGTCGGTCATCGTGTTGAGTTTGATGTAGGAGTAGCCGGCACAGAGCGCGACGATGCCGGCGGCGACGAACGCCACCCACGTCCTGTAGCGCGTGATGCCGGCGACGACGCCCATGACGGCGTAGATGCCGCCGCCGATCATCCCACCGAGCGCCATCGATACCGACTCGGTCAGACCGAGGTCTTCGGCGGTCATGGTCGTCGGCTGGTTCGACACTGCGACTGAAACGTGTGTCGTAGTGAGGATATTTCACACATACCAGAGATGTCCAGAATATACGCCGAGAGATTGCCGTGTAACATCCGGACGCACACCGGAGCCGTCGAGTGGGTCGGTCCGGCGGTGACCGACGCCCGTCCCTCACCACGAGAGGCGGACCGACTGGCCCGGGGCGAGTCCGAACGCCTCGTCGCCCCGCCCCCGGTTGACCGCGAACTCGACGTTGCCGTGGCTCCCCACCGTGACGAGGCGCTCGCCCGCCTCGCACTCGGCGTAGGCCCGGACGATCGGGGCATCGACGCCGTTCACCTCGACCCGGTCGCCAACGTGGTCGGCCAGCGCCTCCCCGGGAACGTTCGTGACGGCGTTGCCGAAGTCGTCCACGACGAGGATCTCCCCGTCGGCCCCCGTCTCGTCGAGCGAGGGATCGGGGAACGACACCGCCTCGTAGTCGTCGGTCGGGGTGAGGCGGTCGGCCGCGCCGAGGTCGTCGACGCCGATCTCGTGGACCGCGGCGGCGGCGGGTGCGAACACGTCGCGCCCGTGGAACGTCCGGCTCGCCGGGTCGCCGTACGCGTAGTCGAACACCTCCACCTCGCCGTTGGTACCGCTGCCACCGTCGCCGCCACCACGGTCGTTCACCGCCTCCGAGGCCGTGGCAAGTCGCCGCGCCGCCGGGAGGAGGACGCCGTTGTCGGGGCCGACGAGCGCGTGGTCGCCCGCCCGGACAACGAGCGCTCGACGGTCCGTGCCCACGCCGGGATCGACGACGACGAGGTGGACGGCCGGCGGGAACCAGGGAAGGACCTCGCGCAACCAGAACGCCGCCGCCCGGACGTCCTGGCGCGGGAACTCGTGGCTCACGTCCACGAGCCGGGTGTCGACACGCTGGAGGATGACGCCCTTCATCGCCGCCGGATACGGCGCCCCGAAGTCCGAACTCAGGGTGATCATGGGTGGGGCTGGGGCGGCGGGTGACGTAACCGTGGGGGTCCCGCTGGGGTACGCGCGTGATACTCGCTCTCGGCGAGGCCACCACACTCGCCGTCGGCCGGCCGTGGCTTTTACCCGCGGCGAGGCGCGACCCCGGCCATGGACCTTCAGGTGGACGGACTGGAGGAGCTCGAAGAGCGGGTCGAGACCGCGCTCGACAGGGTCACGGCGCTCCAGGTGGGGACCCAGGTCACCTCGGAGGCCTTCTTCCCGCCCTCGTTCATGCGCGCCCACACGACCTTCGATTCGTTCGAGGCGTTCTGCGAGCAGAGCCCCTGGGCCGTCGACGACATCGGTGACGTCCAGAACACCGCCCAGGAGCCGCTCGACCAGTACGTCGCCGACACGACCGACTTCGACTCCTGGGAGGGGATGAAGGTCCAGGCCGCGGAGGAGGACATCATCGACGAGATCGTCGACTGACCACCCGGCGTCCTCCGGCGCACCTGACGGAAGCCTTCGGCGGTTCCCGGCAGGGAGATTCCACTTCCACCGAGCCCGCGACACGTTCTTACGGGGACCCGACCAACCCGGGCGCATGACGCGGTTGCTCCACACGGGGGACACTCATCTCGGCTACCGGCAGTACAACGAGCCGGCACGCCGCCAGGACTTCCTGGACGCCTTCCGGCAGGTCGTCGAGGACGCCATCGAGGCGGACGTGGACGCGGTCATCCACGCGGGGGACCTGTTCCACGACCGCCGGCCCGAGCTGGTCGACCTGATGGGGACCATCGGCGTCCTCCGGCGGCTCGACGACGCCGGTATCCCCTTCCTCGCGGTCGTCGGGAACCACGAGACGAAACGCGATGCGCAGTGGCTCGACCTGTTCGCCTCGCTGGGCTACGCCGAGCGCCTGGGTGACGAGCCCCGGGTGGTGGGTGACGTGGCGGTGTACGGCCTGGATTTCGTGCCACGCTCCCGGCGCGAGGACCTCGACTACACCTTTGCCGACCACGATGCCGAGCACGCGGCGCTGGTCACGCACGGCCTGTTCCAGCCGTTCGACCACGGCGACTGGGACGCCCGCGAGGTGCTGGCCGAGGCCTCCGTCGACTTCGACGCGATGCTGCTGGGCGACAACCACGCTCCCGGGCAGGAGCGACTGGAACCCGACGAGGGCGGCGGGAACGGGGGTGACAGCGCCGACGGGGGTGACGGCGTGGACGCCTGGGTCACGTACTGCGGGTCGACCGAGCGCGCGAGCGCGGACGAGCGCGAGGACCGGGGCTACAACCTCGTCACCTTCGACGGCGCGGGCGCCGACGGCGTCCAGATCACCCGGCGCTCGCTCCCGACGCGCGAGTTCCGGTTCATCGACGTGGAGCTGCAGGCGGACGAGGGCGTCGAGCGGGTGAACGAGCAGGTGACACAGTACGACCTGAGCGACGCCGTCGCGGTCGTGACCATCACGGGCGAGGGCGAGCGGGTCGCCCCGGCACAGGTCGAGGAGCGGATGAACGAGCAGGGCGCACTCGTCGCGCGGGTGAACGACCGCCGCGAGTTCGAGGCTGCCGGCGAGGCGGTCGAGGTGTCGTTCGCGGACCCGGACGAGGCCGTCCGCGAGCGCGTGCGCGAACTCGGGCTGAGCGGCGCCGCCCGGACGCTGGACGAGACGGTCCGGGAGAGCAAGACGCCGGACTCGCGGGTCGCCGACGACGTGGAACAGCGTGTGCGCGAACTCGTCGAGGACGGCGACGAGTCGGCCTTCAGGCCCGCGCCGGACGTCTCGGAGACGACAGCCGAGCAGACCGGGACCGCGGCCGAGAAACTCGCCGGGGACGGCGGCGACGCGGGGACCGAGTCCGGAGACGAGGACGGGGCGGAGCCCGAGACCGGGCAGGAGGCCTCCGGCGCGACGGGGACGACCGAGGGGGACGCCGAGGCGACCGACGACGATGGCCAGGGCTCGCTGGGTGATTTCGCGTGAGGTTCCGCCGCGTCGTCCTGGAGAACTTCAAGTGCTACGCCGACGCCGACCTCACCCTCGATCCCGGCGTGACCGTCGTCCACGGCGTGAACGGAAGCGGGAAGTCCTCGCTGCTCGAAGCGTGCTTCTTCGCGCTGTACGGCCACCGGGCGCTGGACGCCAACCTGGACGAGGTCGTCACGACCGGCGCCGACGAGGCGACGGTCGAACTCTGGTTCGCGCACGGGGGCGCCGACTACCACGTCGAGCGCCGCGTCAAGCTCCGGGGTGGCGGCGCGACCAACGACAAGTGCGTGCTGGAGACGCCCGAGGGGCCCATCGAGGGCGTCAAGGACGTCCGGGCGTACGTGACCGACCTCCTGCGGATGGACACGGACGCGTTCGTCAACTGCGCGTACGTCCGGCAGGGGGAGGTGAACAAGCTCATCAACGCGGACCCGTCGACCCGCCAGGACATGATCGACGACCTCCTGCAACTCGGGACGCTGGAGGAGTACCGCGAGCGGGCGTCGGACGCGCGGGTGGGCGTCAAGCGCGTCCGCGACGGGCGACGGGAGGTCCTGCGGGACGTGGAATCGCAGATCGAGGAGAAGGAGGACCGGGACCTCCACGAGCGGCTGAACGGGCTGAAGGGCGACCTCTCCGAGGTGAGCG
Organism: Haloglomus litoreum; assembly: GCF_029338515.1. Classification (GTDB taxonomy): domain Archaea; phylum Halobacteriota; class Halobacteria; order Halobacteriales; family Haloarculaceae; genus Haloglomus; species Haloglomus litoreum. The sequence goes on from NZ_CP119988.1 coordinate 2,651,276, forward strand.
CCGAGATCGACGATCTCGAGGCCCAGCGCGAGACGGCCGTCGAGACCCGCGACCAGGCCCGGGAGATCATCGAGAACCACGAGGCCAGGCGCGAGGAGATCGCGGAACTGGCCGACGACATCGAGGAGCTCGAATCCGAGATCGCGTCGGCCGAGCAGGAACGCGAGGAGGCCGCCGAGCGCGTCTCCGAGCTGACGACGGCCGCGGAGGAACACCGCGAAGCCGCCCGGGACGCGGCCCGTACGGCCGTCGACACGGCCCAGGAGGACGACGACCCCGATATCCGGGTCGATGTCACGCCGGGGAACCCGGACCCCGCGTCGCTGGATGCGGCGGTCGCGGAACTCGAGGCCCGCATCGAGGATGTCGACGACCGCATCCAGGAGCGGCTACTCGAGAAACAGGAGCACGCGAGCGACGCGGAGACCGCCCGGGAGCGGGCCGGGGAACTCACGACCGAGGCCGAGGCGAAGCGCGAGCAGGCCGACGAACTGGAGTCGGAGCTGGAGGCCGCTCGCGAGACGGTCGCCGAGCAGCGCGAGCGCATCGACGACCTGGACGAGCGCATCGACGACCTCCGGGCCGTCTTTGACGACGCCCCATGCGACCCCGACGGGGCCGACGCGCTGGTCGAGCGACGCCGCGAGCGGGTCGCGGAGGCGCGCGAGCGGGTCACATCGCTGGAGGGGGACCTGCAGCACGCCCGCGAGCGGGTCGCGGAGGCCGAGGAGCTACTCGCCGAGGGGAAGTGCCCCGAGTGCGGCCAGGCGGTCGAGGACTCGCCGCACGTCGAACGCGTCGACGAGGACCGCGAGCGGGTCGCTGACCTGGAGGACGAGCTCGCCGCGGCCCGCGAGACCGTCGCGGAGCGCGAGGACGCGCTCGACGCGGCCGAGACGCTCGCCGAACGGGCCGACGAACTGGAGCAGGTGCGGAGCGACCGCGAGAGCGCCCGGGAACTCCTCACGGAGCGCGAGCAGGGGCTCGACGACGACGAGGAGCGGATCGACGACCTCCGCGAGCGGGCCGCGGAGCTCGCGGACGAAGCCGAGGCGAAGCGCGAGGCCGCGGCCACGGCCGACGAGCGGGCCGAGGCCGCGAAGGCCGCCATCGGCGAGCTGAACGGCGAGAAGGCGACGCTGAAGCAGCGCCGGACACGGCTGGAGGAGGCGGCCGACGCACTCGACGAGGCCGCGGACCTCGAGAACGAGGTCGAGCGCCTGCGCGAGCGGCGCGAGTCACTCGCCAGCGAGAACGACCTCCGGCGGGACTCGCTGGCCGAGAAGCGGGACCGGAAGACCGAACTCGAGGCCGAGTTCGACGAGGAGCGCGTCGAGCACGCCGAGGACGAACTGGAGCGGGCCGAGCAGTACATCGAGCAGGTCGACGGGCGTCTGGCGGACCTGCGCGAGCGGCGTGACGACCTGCAGGGCGCCATCGGCGCGACGGAGAACGAGATCGAGGCACTGGAGGAGCTGCGCGAGCGACGCGGCGACCTCGCCGCAACCGTCGAGAACCTCGATTCGCTGTACGAGGAGGCCGAGCAGCTGGAGTCGATGTACGCCGACCTGCGGGCCGAACTCCGCCAGCAGAACGTCGAGAAGCTCGAGCGGCTGCTGAACGAGACGTTCGACCTCGTCTACACGAACGACGCCTACTCGCACATCGAGCTGGACGGCTCCTACGAGCTGACCGTCTTCCAGAAGGACGACGAGCCGCTCGAACCCGAGCAGCTGTCGGGCGGCGAGCGCGCGCTGTTCAACCTCTCGCTCCGGTGTGCCATCTACCGGTTGCTCGCCGAGGGCATCGAGGGGACCGCACCGATGCCGCCGCTCATCCTCGACGAGCCGACCGTCTTCCTCGACTCGGGCCACGTCTCGAAGCTGGTCGACCTCGTCGAGTCGATGCGGGAGCTCGGCGTCGAGCAGATCCTCGTGGTGAGCCACGACGAGGAACTGGTCGGCGCGGCCGACGACCTCGTCCGGGTCGAGAAGGACCCGACCAGCAACCGCTCGCGCGTCGAACGGACGAACGCCGTCGAGGCAGGCGCGCTGGAGTCACAGGTGGCCGAGGGCGACGACTGATATGTCGTGACACCAACCATTCAATTATAAATGATTTCAGAAACATATATTCGATATTAAATGATAATCGATTCGATAGAGATGATATTCTACACCGTATCGCCGCGGAGCCGGGCGAGCCCCTCGCTCGCGAGGGCGGTGGTCTCGTAGCCGCGTTCGCCCGCGACCTCGGCCTCGGCGAGGAGGCCGGCGGCGCGGAACTCCCCGAGGAGTCCGTGGAGATCGGACTCGCAGAGGTCCGTCCGGTCCAGCAGTGTCCGGACCCCGGTCGGACCACGGTCCTCCAGCGTGAGGAGGAGTCCCAGCGCGCGGTCGTTGTGGGTGGCTCGCAGGACCCGTCGGACCGGTTCGGGTACCGCCTCGGCGGCGAGTTCGAGGCCCGACGCCTCGACCGCCGTGAGTTCCTCGTTCGGGCGGTACGCCTCGCTGCCGGTGATGGGGTCGCGGACCAGGCTGGACTCGCCGGACCGCTTCACGAGCAGGTAGCGCCGGCCATCGTCGTCCTCGACGGGCTGCACACGCTCCCCTATCGGGCGGACGGGCGTGAGGATTGCGGTGCGGACGGGGCGGACGCCGTGAGGCAGCCCGGGTCGGCAGTCACCGCGGGTCAGTCGTCGGCAGGCGGCCGGTCTTCGGTCTCCGCCTCCGCATCGGACTCGTCGGCATCTGCGCCGTCGTCGTAGTCCGTCGACTGGACCTCCCGGTACTTCCAGCCGGCGTAGGCCAGGGCGGCGACGCCGAGCAGGAAGACCGCGCCGCCCTCCCGGACCTGGCCGCGGAAGACGACCAGCATCAGGCCGAGGCTGGCGGCGAACAGGCCGAGGTTGATGGTGGCGACCAGTCCCCAGAACGCCCGGAACAGCCCCTCCGGCACGTTGCTCTCGTCCGGGATGTCGGGCGCGAGGTCGGACTCCGGGTCCGACTCCGCACCCTCACCGTCGTACCGGTGGAGGTACTTCTCCCCGGGGTTGGTGGGCTCGTCGGGTTCGTCCGGCCACGGGTCGCCGTCGCTCACGCCTCGGTCCAGGTGGTGCGACCGCAAAAGGGTTTCTCGGCGCGGCTCAGGCCATCTCCTCGAGTACGCGGGCGTTGTCCGCCTGGATCCAGGCGAGCGGGTTCTCGGCGTCGTAGAGCACCACGCCCGAGTCCGTCTCGTAGGCCTCTGTCGTGGCGACAGCGTCGGCCTCGCTCTCGGGGCTATCCCACTCCGAATCGACGTCAGCGTCGGGGTCAGGCATGGTGGTTGTACCCGGATATGGGAAGGATTGACACACATATATCCCTTGTGGGCATTTTCGGAGCGTGAACCCGACCCCGATAGCCGGATGGAACGGGAATCCGTCGGCGGGAGCGACCCCCAGAGAACCGTCGGACAGACCCCGGGCCGTCGCCCGATACGTGCCTTTTTCACCCCGTACGACGGAACGCCGACAATGGCCGAGGACTCCCAGCAATCGCTGACCGACTTCGGGAGCGCCGGCGCGGACGACGACGGGAGCCCGGACGAGGGGACCGAGGCGGAGATCGCCGAGGCGGTAGCCGGGAACGGCGGCGGTGACAGCACGGCGGTCGTGGACATGGCCGAGCGGCGCTACCCCGACGCCGAGGGGACGACCACGCTGGCCGTGACGCAGGTCGACTACACCGTGGAGGGCCACGGTGACGAGGAGCGACCCGTCCTCCACGTGTTCGGACGGAACGCCGAGCGCGAGTCGGTCCACGTCCGGGTCCACGAGTTCGAGCCGTACTTCTACGCGCCACTCTCGAACTTCGTGACCGACGCGGCGGCCGCCGAGATGGACCCGAGCGAGTGGACCGAGGACGACCTCGACCCGATGCAGGACCCCGAACAGCAGTTCGACCGGCTGACCGGGCGCCACCTCACCGACGCCGACGGGGAGCCGTTCGAGAGCATCCGTGGCGAACGCCTGCTGAAGATCACCGGACAGACGCCGCGGGACGTGGGGCAGCTGCGCGACCGGTTCGACCACTACGAGGCGGACATCCTCTTCCCGAACCGGCTACTCATCGATCGCGACATCCGGTCTGGCGTGCGGGTCCCCATCCGGCGGGAGGAGGACGGCGACGGGGCACCCGACGGAGCCGGGGACGGCGACGTCCCCATCGACGTCCACCACAGCGAACTCGAACCCGTGGAGATGGATGTCGAGCCGCGCGTCTGCACCTTCGACATCGAGGTCGACGACCGTCGGGGCTTCCCCGAGGACGGTGAGGAGCCCATCGTCTGTCTCACCTCGCACGACTCCTACGACGACGAGTACGTCGTCTGGCTCTACACCGCGCCCGAGGGCATCGAGGGACCGGACGCGCTGCCGGGGTACGAGCCCATCGAGGACGACCTCGACGTCGAGGTGCGGTCGTTCGAGCGCGAGGAGACGATGCTGGCCGAGTTCGTCGACTACATCCGCGAGACGGACCCGGACGTGCTGACGGGCTGGAACTTCACGGACTTCGACGCCCCCTACCTGCTGGACCGCATCGAGGAGCTGGCCACGCCCGAGAACGGCCTCGCCATCGACCCGACCTCGCGCGTCAACGAGGTCTGGCGCTCGGACTGGCAGGGCCCCAACGTGAAGGGTCGCGTCGTCTTCGACCTGCTGTACGCCTACAAGCGCACGCAGTTCACGGAACTGGACTCCTACCGGCTCGATGCAGTGGGAGAGACCGAACTCGACGTGGGGAAGGAGCGCTACGCCGGCGACATCGGCGACCTCTGGGAGGAGGACCCCGAGCGCCTGCTGGAGTACAACCTCCGGGACGTGGAGCTGTGTGTCGAACTCGACCGCAAGCAGGAGATCGTCCCGTTCTGGCAGGAGGTCGCCTCCTTCGTGGGCTGCAAGCTGGAGGACGCCACCACGCCCGGCGACGCCGTGGACATGTACATCCTCCACGAGGTGTTCGGCGACTTCGTCCTGCCCTCGAAGGGGACCGTCGACGCCGAGGACTACGAGGGCGGCGCCGTCTTCGACCCCATCACGGGCGTCAAGGAGAACGTCAGCGTGCTGGACCTGAAGAGCCTGTACCCGATGTCGATGGTGACCATCAACGCGTCACCCGAGACGAAGGTCGGGCCGGACTACGACGGCGAGACCTACCGCGCCCCCAACGGGACGCTGTTCCGCAAGGAGCCGGACGGCATCATCCGGACGATGGTCGACGACCTGCTGACCGAGCGCGAGGAGAAGAAGGTCCTCCGAAACGACCACGAACCCGGAACCGACCCGTACGAGCAGTACGACCGGCAGCAACAAGCTGTCAAGGTTATTATGAATTCTTTATATGGGGTACTTGGATGGGACCGGTTCCGGCTCTACGACAAGGAGATGGGAGCCGCTGTAACAGCTACAGGCCGGGATGTAATTCGGTATACGGAGAGGGTCGTCTCCGAGATGGATTATCAGATCGTCTACGGAGACACCGACTCGGTCATGTTGGAACTCGGACAGGACGTTTCGACCGAGGAGGCCATCGAGCAGTCGTTCGAGATCGAGGAGCGCGTCAACGAGTCGTACGACGAGTTCGCCCGCGAAGACTTGAACGCAGAGGAGCACCGCTTCCAGATCGAGTTCGAGAAGCTCTACCGTCGGTTCTTCCAGGCGGGCAAGAAGAAGCGCTACGCCGGCCACATCGTCTGGAAGGAGGGCAAGGACGTCGACGATATCGACATCACGGGGTTCGAGTACAAGCGCTCGGACATCGCGCCCGTCACGAAGCGGGTGCAGCACCGCGTCATCGAGATGATCGTCACCGGCGCGGACCTGGAGGACGTGCGCACGTACGTCCACGAGGAGATCGACTCGTTCAAAGCCGGCAACGTGGACTACGACGACATCGGCATCCCCGGCGGCATCGGGAAGAAACTCGACGCCTACGACACTGCAACCGCGCAGGTCCGCGGCGCGAAGTACGCGAACCTGCTGCTGGGGACGAACTTCGGGCGCGGGTCGAAACCCAAGCGGCTCTACCTCGAGAACGTGGACGCCTCGTTCTTCGAGCGGATGGAAGAGGAAGAGGGGCTGGACCCGCATGCGGACCCACTGTACGGCGAGTTCAAGCGGGACCCGGACGTCATCTGCTTCGAGTTCGCCGACCAGGTGCCCGAGGAGTTCCACGTCGACTACGAGAAGATGCTGGAGAAGACGCTGAAGGGGCCCATCGCCCGCATCCTCGAGGCGCTGGACATCTCCTGGCAGGAGGTCGAAAGTGGGCAGGAACAGACCGGACTCGGGTCGTTCATGTAAGTCAGAAAAATATACTTCAGACGCCCAAATACAATATTTCGATATATAAGCCATATTCTACACAGTTATCGGACCCATACACGAATCACACCCATTCGAACGAGCTGGTTACTGGCCTGGAGCGCACACCAGCCAGACAGGGAATCGTGACACGGGATTTCACAGACCGAAGATTTCGTTTTCGATTCGCGAACCCTGACGTGGAAACCCGAAACCATTATGCACGTCACACCCCGAGTTTTGGTCGACCGAAGGTACTCATCATGGCAACGCTAGAACTCAAGAACCTGCACGCGGAGGTCGCCGAGGAGGGTGGGGAGACCATCCTCCGCGGTGTCGACCTCGAGGTATCGTCCGGCGAGATCCACGCCCTGATGGGCCCGAACGGCTCCGGGAAGTCCACCACGGCGAAGATCGTCGCCGGCCACCCCTCGTACGAGGTGACCGAGGGCGAGGTCCTGCTCCACCTGGAGGAGGGCGACTTCGGTGACGATTTCGACATCCCGGAGGACAAGCGCACCTGGGACCTGCTCGACCTGGAGCCCAACGAGCGCGCCGCGCTCGGTATCTTCCTGGGCTTCCAGTACCCGGCGGAGATCGAGGGCGTCACGATGGTCAACTTCCTCCGGACCGCGCTCAACGCGAAACTCGAGGAGCGCGAGGAGCTGTTCGAGGACGAGGAGGCGGCCGCCGACGAGGACGAGGAGGACGAGGGGTACGACACCTCCCCGATGGAGGGCCCCGCCGACGAGGGCGAGGTCGGCGTCGCGGAGTTCCAGGAGCTGCTGGCCGAGAAGATGGAGCAGCTGGACATGGACGAGCGGTTCGCCCAGCGCTATCTGAACGCGGGGTTCTCCGGCGGCGAGAAGAAGCAGAACGAGGTCCTGCAGGCAGCCATCCTGGAGCCGTCCATCGCGGTGCTGGACGAGATCGACTCCGGACTGGACATCGACCGCCTCCAGGACGTCTCGAAGGGGATCAACGCGCTCCGTGACGAGCAGGGCACCGGCATCCTGCAGATCACCCACTACCAGCGCATCCTCGACTACGTCGAGCCCGACCACGTCCACATCATGCTGGACGGACAGGTCGTCAAGAGCGGCGACGCCTCCCTGGCCGAGCAGCTCGAGGACGAGGGCTACGACTGGGTCCGCGAGGAAGTATTCGAGACGGCGTAACTTCGGATGGTTACGCACAGGCTAATGAGTACACAGACGTAAACGACAGACACACCGAAATCATGAGTTCAGATCAAGACCACCTGAAGGAGACGGACACCGAGGCCCGCTTCGAGTTCAAGAAGGAGGAGGCCTCGGCGTTCAAATCCGAGAAGGGCCTGACCGAGGAGACCATCCGCGTCATCTCGGAGGACAAGGACGAGCCCGAGTGGATGCTGGAGCGGCGCCTGCGTGCGCTGCGCCAGTTCCAGGAGATGCCGATGCCGACCGACTGGCCCGGCCAGCCAGACCTCTCGGAGGTCGACATCGACGAGATCGTCCCGTACATCCGCCCCGACATCGACACGCGCGGCGGCGTCGACGACTGGGAGGACCTCCCCGAGGACATCAAGGACACGTTCGACAAGCTGGGCATCCCGGAGGCCGAGAAGAACGCGCTCTCCGGTGTCGGCGCCCAGTACGAGTCCGAGATCGTCTACCAGAACATGCAGGAGCGCTGGGAGGAGAAGGGTGTCATCTTCATGGACATGGACCGCGCGGTCCAGGAGCACCCCGAGATCGTCAAGGAGCACTTCATGACGAAGTGCGTGCCGCCGAGCGACAACAAGTTCGCCGCGCTCCACGGCGCCATCTGGTCCGGCGGCTCGTTCGTCTACGTCCCCGAGGACACGACGGTCAACATGCCGGTCCAGGCGTACTTCCGGATGAACTCGGAGGGGATGGGCCAGTTCGAGCACACGCTCATCATCGCCGAGGAGAACTCCGAGGTCCACTACATCGAGGGCTGCTCGGCCCCGAAGTACTCCTCGTTCAACCTCCACAGCGGGGGCGTCGAGGTGTTCGTCAACGAGGGCGCCCACGTCCAGTACTCGACCGTCCAGAACTGGTCGAAGAACACGTACAACCTGAACACGAAGCGCGCCATCGCCGAGAAGGACGCCACGATGGAGTGGGTCTCCGGCTCGATGGGCTCGAAGGCGACGATGCTGTACCCGTCGACCATCCTCAAGGGTCCCGGCGCGACGGACAACCACATCACCATCGCGTTCGCGGGCGAGGGGCAGGACATCGACACCGGCGCGAAGGTCTACCACAACGCGCCGAACACGAAGTCCACCATCGAGTCCAAATCCATCGCGAAGGACGGCGGCCGCACCAACTACCGCGGCCTCGTCCACATCTCGGACGGCGCGGAGAACTCCAGCACGAGCGTGGAGTGTGACGCGCTGATGTTCGACAACGAGTCCACCTCGGACACGATGCCGTACATGGAGATCGAGGAGTCGAAGGTGGACGTGGCCCACGAGGCGACGGTCGGCAAGATCGGCGACGAGGACGTGTTCTACCTCCAGTCGCGTGGCCTCGACGACGACGACGCCAAGCAGATGATCGTCGCCGGCTTCATCGAGCCCATCACGGAGGAACTGCCCATCGAGTACGCGGTCGAACTCAACCGCCTCATCGAGCTCGAGATGGAGGGGTCGCTGGGCTAAGATGTCGGTGCAACTCGAGACCATCAGCGAGGAGACGGTCCGACAGCTGAGCGAGGAGCGCGACGAGCCCGAGTGGCTCCTCGAGCAGCGGCTCGACGCCCTGGAGGCGCTCGACGACCTGCCGTTCCCGGACGTCATCCAGACACCCGGCCGCAAGTGGACGGACCTGGCAGACCTCGACTACGAGTCGATGGTCGATCCGTTCTCCCAGACCGAGGAGAAGGAGTGGGAGGCCGACGAGGGCATCGACGTCCTCCCGTTCCACGAGGCCGTCGAGGCCGAGGAGTCCCTGGTTCGGGACGCCTTCGGCTCCGTCGTCGACCCGGAGACGAACTACCTGACCGCGCTGTCGACGGCGCTGTTCACCACGGGGACGGTCATCTACGTTCCGGAGGGCGTCGACGCCGAGGACGTGACCATCCGGACGACGATGAACGGCCGGTCGCTGTTCAACTACACCCTGGTCGTCACCGAGAAATCGTCGTCGGTGACCATCCTGGAGCGCCAGGAGACGGGCGAGGACCTCGACGGGTCGCGCTACTACTCCGGGCTGACCGAGATCGTCGGCGGCGAGAACGCCTACGTCCAGTACGGCAGCCTGCAGGACCTCGACCAGACGACGTACAACTACCAGCTGAAGGAGGCCGAGGTCGACACCTACGGCACGGTCGACTTCATCGACGTGAACATCGGCTCGCGCCTGACGAAGGCCTCCGTCGAGACGCACCTGAACGGTGACTCCTCGGAGACGAAGATGGTCGGGGCCTTCTACGGCCACGACGACCAGCACTTCGACATCGACGCACGCGTCTGGCACAACGCCGAGCACACGACCGCCGACCTCGTCACGCGCGGGGTCATCGACGACCGCGCGCGCTCGGTGTACGAGGGCGTCCAGAACGTCGGCCGCGAGGCCTGGGACACCAGTAGCTACCAGCGCGAGAACACGCTGATGCTGAGCGACGAGTCCGAGGCCGACGCCTCGCCGAAGCTCATCATCAACAACCACGACACCGAGGCCAGCCACTCCGCGACGGTCGGACAGGTCGACCAGCAGGACCTGTTCTACATGACCTCGCGCGGCGTGAACGAGCGTCTGGCGAAGAACATGCTCGTCGAGGGGTTCTACGTCCCCGTCCTCGAGGAGATCGAGGTCGAGGAACTCCGCGAGGAGCTCACCGAGCGGGTGCGCGAACGGCTCCGGCAGCGGGAGTAACAGCGGCTCCGGACAGCCCGCTTTCGACTGCGTTCTTGACGATTTTATATGTGCTCGACATATCACATTTACCCAGCACTCAGTAGACATATTCACTTCCCAGACGGTTTACGCGCGCCGAAGGCGCGCGTTTCACCGGCACGAGGCCGCGAAGCGGCCGAGTGCCGGCATTTTTTCTGAACGTTTTTTGCGACGAGCGGTACCCGCAGACCGGCGGCTTCGCCGCCGGTCAAGTGGCACCCGAGTCGTCAAAAAAGCTCTTAGAAGTCCGGCAGGTCCTCGGGCGGCTCGTAGTCCGCCTCCCAGTCGATGTACTCCTCCTTGAGGGTCTCGCAGACGATCTGGCCGAGCTCCGTGAGCCCGGCGTTGATCGCCGAGACGGTGCCCCAGGAGTCGAGTTCGGGGTGGAGGTCACGGACCTTCCAGTCCTCCGGCAGCCCGGGCGCGTGGTAGCCGACGCGGTCGGCGAAGTCGTCCCAGAAGAAGTCGAAGCGCGACGGCAGGTCGAGGTCGATCGCGATCTGCCAGTCGTCCTCGTCCATCTCGGCGTGCTCGGCCCACTCGGCGAACGCCTCCTCCCAGGCTCCGTCCTCGAGGAAGGCCTGGAGTTCCTCGCGGCGGTAGTCGTCGCCCTGGACCTCGGCGTCGTCGTAGTCGTCCGGGTCCAGGTTCGGCTCCAGTTCCGGCGGCGCCGGTGGCTCGACGTCGAGTCCCATGGCCGGGGGTTGGACGTGCCGGGCGATAAAGCCGCGGCCAGGGGGTGCGCCCACCGGCCCCGCCGGGGCCATCCGGATGACGCGTGTCTGACGAACGTTGAAGTAGGACGAGCGACGAAACATGGGCACGATGGGCAACAAGAACAAGACCATCTCGTTCAGGGTCAACGAGGAGTCGTTCGAGGCCCTGCAGAGCATCGCCGAGGAGCGCGACATCTCGCTCTCGGCGGTCTTCCGGGACTACGTCGAGATGCTCGTTGCCCACGACGGACAGGTCCAGGTCGTCCCCGAGCACCAGCTCGACGACTCGACCACCTCGCCAGCCGAGTCCTTCCCGCCGAAGGTCGAGGTGCCCAAATCGTTCGTCCGCGAGCACGAGCGCCTCGAACTCGAGTCCGAGCACCTCCGCGAGCAGCTCGACGAGTACAAGAAGTACGTCACGAAGCTCTCGCAGAAGCTCGAGGAGGAGGAGAGCGAGGAGGTCATCCACCTCGACGACCTCGATGCCGGCGAGGAAGAGGAGGAGCCGTCGTTCCGCCTCGGCTGACACGGCGTTCTCGGTTCTGGTTCTCCCGGACGCTCACTCGCCAGTGGCGTCCGTCTCCCCGGCGGTGCCGCTCGAACCCGTCCGGGCGCGGACGAGCGTCACCAGGTACGCCACGACGACGATGCCCACCGCCGGGGTGGCCACCGTGAGAAGCAGGCTCTCGGTGGCGAGCCACACACCCCCCGCGAGATACGGGTAACAGAGGAGCACGAGGATGTACCACTGTCGCCGTTCGATACGGTCGAGCTTCCGCTGGAGGGCCTCGTCCATACGCGGCGGTCTGCCGGGTGAGGCGCATAAATCTTCCTCCGGAAGCCGGTCCGCCGATGACTCTCGGGCGCTCGGAGGCCCGCCGCCGCGACCGGGTCAGTGCTCCAGCGACTCGGCGTATGCGAAGTCCGCCTCGCCGGCCGCCTCCTCGTGACCGTCGAGGGTGATACGCCACCCGTGGAGGACCGCCGGGTCCTCGAGCGCGTTCGTCAGGACGGTCCGCACGTCGAGCACGTCGACGCCGTAGAAGTCCCGGGGGACGCCATGGAGGTACTGGAGCGCCGTGCGGAAGAGACTCCGCATGCCGTCGTCGTCCTCGAAGTCGAAGTGCTTGTACGCGCCGGCGGCGACCTGCACCATCCCGTGGAGGAACTTGCTCTCGATGGAGCCGCGCCCGTAGTTGTACCACTCGTCCTCGAAGCAGTCGTGTGAGTCGTGGAACTCACCCGAATTGTAGAGACGCACCCCGTGTTCGGTCGCGCGCCGCAGGGTGGCGTGCTCCCAGCGGCCGTCATCGCGCCACCCCGCCGGGTCGCCGCGGGCCGGCGGCCCCACGGTCGGGTCGCGGGTGTGGTCGTCCATACGGTGTCGTTCCGCCGCGAGGGTCGTAACGCCGTCGGTCAGGCGGGGCGCAACGACCGCCCGGCCGCCAGCGTCGGACCAGTCCGGTCGCGCCCGGTCAGGCGCGCCGTCAGAAGACGTTCTCCCTGCAGAACGGACACCGGGTCCCGTTCACGCTCCGGTTGACCTGCGAATCACACTCTGGACAGCGACTGATGACCCCCCGAGATTCCATACCGGCCCATGAGACACCTGAGTTAAATATTTTGGCCACTCCGGTCGCGTCCGGGTGGCCGAAGATTCTTGCCATGTGCCCCGTAACCACGGCACATGGACGTTGACGCGGCGAGCGAGACGGTCGACTGCGAGCGATGCGGTGATGCCGTCGAGGTCGGCGTCCCCGGCGGTGAGCGGTGTGCGGACTGTGGCGCGTACTACTGTCACCTCTGCGTCGACGACCTCGCGAGCCAGCAGCTGCTGGACGAACCCGAGTGCCCGTCCTGCGAGGTCCGGCTGGTCGCCTGAGCCGGGGGCGGGGACGCCGGGCTCAGAGGTCGCGCGCGATGTCGCGGAGTCGGTTGACCCGCTCGGAGCGGTCCCTGATGTCCTCCGGGTCGCAGACATCGGCCAGGCGACTCGACCGGACGAGTTCCCGCAACGGCTCCAGTGACCGGTCCGGCACCTCCACGGATTCGAGGTAGGTTGCGGTCCGTTCGAGGTCGGCACTCGAGGGCCTGCGCCCACCGTCGGCGCCGCCCAGCCGCCACGCGAGGTCTCGCTCGTCGTCGCCCCCGCGCTCCGGGAGCGTCGCGCCGCCGGCGAGGACGAACGCCTTCGCCAGCAGGAACGGGACCACGTCGGGTTGCTCGTAGCCGAGGTCGTCGACCAGCAGCGAGACGACGCGGTCCGAGAGCTCGAGGCGGCGTCGGCTGTTCCCGACGGCGATCTCGAGGAGAAGGTCGTCGCGGGCCTCCGGCTCGGGGTCCCGGTAGAGGTGTGGCGGCTTGGTCATACGCCGACCAGGGGTGGCAGCGATTTCAGCGGCCCGATTCAGAGCGTGCGGCCAGCGCCGGCGGCCTCCGCAACGGTTTTGGCCGCCAGCACCGGATTCACCGCTGCGCGCGGGGGTAGCCAAGCCTGGAAACGGCGGCGGACTCAAGATCCGCTCCTGTAGAGGTCCACGGGTTCGAATCCCGTCCCCCGCACGTCCAACGTGCGGAAGGCCGCCTCGGAGCGGTCTTCCCCCGCATCACTCACACCTCCGCCAGCGACAGCCACCCAGGCCTGGAAACGGCGGCGGACGCAAGATCCGCTCCTGTAGAGTTCTCGTGAGTGTCGCCGGAGGCGACCGAACGAGAGCCCGGAAGTCGCAGGCCCGCGCAGCGAGCGAAGCGAGCGAGCAGGAACGCCTTCCGGTGGTCCACGGGTTCGAATCCCGTCCCCCGCACGTCCAACGTGCGGAAGGCCGCCTCGGAGCGGTCTTCCCCCGCATCACTCACACCTCCGCCAGCGACGAGCGGCGGCCACGTCCCGCGGAACGCCGGAGCTATGGGGCGCTCGCTCCACGCCCGGATGTGACCGACAAGTCGAGCGACGAGCAGGGGCTGTCCGGGCGGGCGCGGGCGGCCGACGCGGCGGCGCGGGCCGGCGCGGCGGTGGCCGCAGAGGCGTTCCGGACGGACATCGCGGTGGAGGCGAAGACGAACGCGACGGACTTCGTGACCGAGGCCGACCGGGACGCCCAGGCGGCCGTGGTCACGGCGCTCCGCGAGCGCGGGTTCGAGGGTCCGGTCGTGGGCGAGGAGGAGGCCGACGAGGTGGTCGACGCGGTGCCGGAGACGGGGCCGGCGTGGGTCGTCGACCCCATCGACGGGACCAACAACTTCGTCCGGGGGGTCCCGGTCTGGACGACCAGCGTCGCGGCCGTCGTCGACGGGGCGGCCGTCGCGGGGGCGAGCGCGGCCCCCATGCTGGAGGACGTCTTCGTCGCCGATGGGACCGCCGCGTGGCTCAACGACCAGCCCATGGCGGTGAGCGAGCGGACCGACCCCGCCGAGTTCGCCGTGGCGCCGACGCTGTGGTGGGGCCACGACCGGCGCGCGGAGTTCGCCGCCGCCTGCCGCGAGATCGTCGAGCGGTTCGACGACCTCCGGCGGTTCGGCACCGTCCAGTACAGCCTCGCCGCGGTGGCGATGGGAGCGCTCGAGGGTGCCATCACGAACGTCCGCGGGGCTCCGTGGGACACGGTGGCCGGCGCACACCTCGTCGAGCGGGCTGGCGGGACCGTCACGGACATCCACGGCGAGCCGTGGCGCCACGACGCACAGGGGCTGGTCGCCTCGAACGGCGAGGCCCACGACGAGGTGCTCGCGGCCGCCCGGGCCATCGAGGCCGAGCGCCCGGACTGACGGCGGACGCCAGGCCGACGCAGGGAGCCCGGGCCCGGTGGCCAGAAGCGCTATACGCTGCAGGGGTCGACTGGGGGGCATGCGAAGGCTGCCGGCCGTCGTCCTCGCGTGTTGCATCCTCCTCGCGACGGGCGGCGCTCCGGCGGCAGCGACAGTCTCGAACGCGTCCGACGTGGCCACAGGTGGTGCAGCGGCCACCGGCAACGCGGCTGCCGCGAGCCGGCCCGCCGACGGGACCGTACGCCACATCATCCGGCTGGCCGACCCCGGGTCCGTCGAGGTCGAACTCGGCGTGGGCGTCACGGAGCCGACCACCGAGTTCCGGGTCACGCTCCCCGCCGATGCCGAGGTGACCGCCACGGACGGGTTCGACCGGGTCGATACGAGTACCTACGAGTGGGACGGCCGGACCGACGGGCCCACGGTGACCTACCGGGCGCCGGTCAACCGGACGGTCGGCGACAGCATCCGGTTCGCCGCCACCGATGGCTGGGCGCTGGTCGACATGACGGACCTCGACGTCGCCTTCTCCTGGCGGAGCCTCGGCCCGACGAGCTACGACCGACGGTTCGCCGTCCCGGACGGCTACGGGGGCCGCTCGATGGCCTACCTCGGGGAGTACCGACTGGCGAACGCCTCGGCCGCCGGCCAGCAGTTCACCGTCGTCCACCCGACAGTCGTCTCGACGAACGCGAGCGCGGCGGCGTACGCGGAGACGCTGGCAGGGGTCGCCGACGACATCAGGGTCGGGGCTCGCGACCCGACAGTCACGGCGTTCATCGCGCCGCCGCCCATCGGCGCCGACGGCGGCGAGGGCGGTGTCGGCGGCCTGGCGACGAGCGCGGACATGTGGGTCGCCGCGGACGCGGCCACGATGGCTGGACCGGACGGGACGCGAGTGAGCGAGCCCATCTTCGTCCACGAGTACGTCCACACGCGGCAGAACTACAGCCTCGCGGCCGACATGGCCTGGTTCACGGAGTCGAGCGCGTTCTACTACATGACGGTGACACCCCACCAGCGCGGCACCATCACGGAGCGCCGCTTCGACCGCCGATTCCGGGTGGCCGACCGCTCCCGGGACGCCACCCTCACGGGGACGACGGCAGCGCAGTACCGCGCGTGGGCCACGAAGGGGCCCCGGACCCTGGCCGCACTCGACCGGCGCATCCGCACCGCGACGAACGGCTCGCGCAGCCTGCAGGACGTCTTCCGGCGGGTGAACGAACACGAGGGGAACGTCACGTACGCGGAGTTCCGGTCGATGGTCGCCGCGACCGCGGTCGAGCCCCAGGACGAGTGGCTCGACCGCCACGTCGACGGTCCGGCGCTCGCACCCAGGCCCGACCCGGACGCCTACCCCGGTCCGGGTGTGACCGTCGACCCGGGCGCCGCGGAGTGGCGTCGGGGCGACGAGTGGGTCTCGCTCTCCGAGACGCCGCTCCCAGCGGGCATCCCGCTGGAGGTTCGACATCCCGAGGCCGGCGTCGTCGTCCGACCGGCGGACGCGACGGCGGCCGTGAACGTCACCGGCGGTGACCCGGCCACCGTGCGGTTGCCCGCCGGGGAGGCCGGCCTGCGCGTCGAGACGTTCTACGGCCGGCAGCCGACGGTCCTCACCGTCACGACGAGCGAGGACGTGGACGGCGACGGTGTCACTAATGCCGCGGAACTGGAGCAGGGGAGCGACCCGTACGACGCGAGCAGTTCGACGGCGACGCCGGAACCGGGGCCGCTCGACGGGGGCGGAGACGGGGACGGGGCCGGGACCGACGAGGGGCCCGCCCTCGGTGACGGCCCCGGGTTCGGGCTCACCACCGCGCTGGCTGCGGGGGCCGCCCTCCTGACCTGGCTCGTCGGCCGCTCACGATGGCGAGACTGACGAAATAAATTCATATCGCAGAAATTCCCACTCTAATTTGCCATATAATTCAGAAATTTCTCCATTATAGAATATATCCCTCACGGGGTCGGCCCGGTCAGTCCAGCAGGCGGAACGCGAGCAGCGCCGGCACCGCGAAGCCGAAGGCGTTGAGCGCGCCGTGCCAGCGGATCATCGTGCCGATGCCGACCAGCGCCTCGGCCGGCCGGAACGCCGAGTAGCCGTAGGCCAGCGCGAGCGCCATGGAGGCGAACAGCGTACAGCAGGCGACCGCGAGCAGCACCCCGGGCAACCGGGGGAGTCGGGGAATCGCTCGGCGGAGCGCGAGCCCCGCGAAGACCACGACGGCGACGGTGAACAGCGCCACGGCGACGACCTCCAGCAGCGGCGAGAACGTGATGCCGACCGCGATGAGCGCGATGTTGCCGACCAGCACCAGCAGCGCCGCGACCCCCACCCGACCCGCGACCCCCTCGAAGCCGTCGCCGTCGGCCAGCACGCGCGCCAGCAGCCCGACGGCCAGCGGGAGGACGAACCCGGCGTAGTGGTAGTGGACCGCCGTCAGCAGGACGATTATGGGCTCGAAGCGCAGGAAGACGCCGGCGCGGTGGAGGACCAGTGCGACGGCGCCGACCGGGACGTACAGGCACGCGGCGCTCACCGCGAGTTCGGGGAGCGAGATGGTGCCTGCATCCCGAAGGCGGACGACGCCCACGACGGCGATGGCGCCGGTGACGGCGAGCCAGGGCAGGGCCAGCGCCACCGACGCTGCCGACCCGACCGGGAGCGCGAGCCCCGCCAGCGCCGCCAGCGCGGCCGGCAGGGACGCGACGGCGGCGGCCCGGGCGGCAGCCACGGCGATCCGCGAGTCCGGGACGCCGACGAGGCCGAGGCCCAGCGGGACGAGGACCAGGACCGCCAGCGCGACGAACCGGTCGACCGGCGAGAGCGGGACGGCATCGGCCGTCGCCGCGACCAGCGCGGCCAGCCAGACCACGGCACCGGCGGCGGCGTTCAGGTCCGTCAGTCGGTAGCCGGCGAGCCGGAGCCGCTCGGTCTCTGGAGTGACCTGCCCCTCGGCCCGACCGTATCCGGGCGCACTCACCGCCCACCACCGCCGGTCGTCGCGGCCGGCCGTCGTGGTCCCGTCCCGTCGCCGGGTCGCTCCCGGAGGTAGTCGCCGAGTGTGCGGAGCGAGGTCTCCGCCCGGCCGAACGCGGTCACGTCGTTGTCGGCGACCGTGTTGTCGAGCGTCGTGGCCCGGTACTGGTCCAGCCCCACCGGAGCAGCGGGAATCCGGTCCAGCAGGGCAGCGCCGGCGCGTGCGACGGGCATCGGTACCGGGACCACGAGCGGGTCGTCGGCGACCATCGCGAGGACGGCCGCGAGCGTGAGCCGTTCCGGGCCGCCGAGCCGGTACGTCGCGCCGACGTGAGCCTCACCGGCCACACCCCCGGCGACCATCGGTGCCAGGTCGCCGACCCACATCGGCTGCAGGGGCGTCCGTCCGCCGCCGGGGAGCGGGACGACGCCGAACCGGGCCAGGCGTTCGAGGAACGGCAGGAAGGCACAGCCGTCGCCGAACACCACGGACGGGCGGTAGATGACCCAGTCCAGCGAGGACTCGCGGACGGCCCGCTCGGCGCGGCGCTTCGCCCGGAAGTAGGCCGTCTCGACGCCGGCGTCGACGCCGAGGCCGGAGAGCTGGACGAAGCGGTCGACACCGGCGGCCTCGCTCGCCCGGAGCAGGTGCCGCGTGCCGCCGAGGTGGACCGACTCGTGGCTCGCACGCGGCTTGACGTGCGAGGGGAGCGCCACCAGGTTGACGACGGCGTCGTGGCCGGCGACCAGCCCCCGGAGGTCGTCGTCGGTCACGTCGGCGCGGGCCCGGCGGACACCGTCGGGGAGCGAGACGGCGTCCGGCGAGCGCGAGGCGGCCGTCACCCGGTGGCCGCGGTCGTCCAGCACACGGCAGACCGACCGGCCGAGGAAGCCGGTTCCGCCGGGGACGAGGACATCCATACGCGTGCCGCGGGCGGGGTCGGGGAAAATACCCGCCCAAGGCACCATGGGAGTCGGTGCGTCGTCCGGGCACAGGTCCGGAACCCTCAAACATCGGGGGCGCCGGACTCCGGACATGGCCGCGACCGAGCGGTTCGACATCGATATCAGCCCGGAGCGGGCGTGGCTCGCGACGCTCGCGGCGGCGGTCGTCGCGTTCGCCGCGGGCGCCGTCGCCCTTCCCCGCCTCGTCTGGGACCGCTTCCTCTGGCACTACTTCTGGGGCCCCGTCTTCGCCGACGCGCAGGGGGCCCGCTGTGCCGTGATGACCGACGCCGGACCGGAACTCGTCTTCCAGGAGAGCGCGTGTGACGCCGCTCGCGCCGCGGGCGACATCGTCGCGGAGCCGGGCTACACGCTCGTCTCGGAGGCCGGCTACGCCATCACGCTCATCTTCTTCCTCATCGGGGTCCTCTACCTGCTGCGCTACCTCGAGGTCGGCGAGCGGCTGGACCTGTTCTTCGCGCTGACCCCGTTCATGTTCTTCGGCGGCGCGCTCCGGGTCGTCGAGGACGCCAACAACGCCGCGCTGGAGGCGGGCATCGAGACGTTCCTCTCGTACCCGCTGAACACGCTCATCATCAGCCCGATCATCTACTTCACCGTCTTCGCGGTGACGCTCGCGGCGCTCGTCGTGGGGGTCGTGCTGGACCGGCGCGGGACCGTCGAACGCTACCACCGGTTCGTCTTCGCCGTCGGAACGGTGGCACTGCTGGTCACTGCGGGCTTCCTGTTCTGGTTCGTCCCGACACAGGTCGCCCCCTCCCCCCGAACCCCCGGCGTCGGGGTCTACCCGCTGATGACGCTGGTGACGCTCGGGCTCTCGGTGGTCCTCTCGCTCGCCATCTACCTGGGAGCCGAGCGCTACGCACCCGTGGTCAACGAGGGGACCGGCCTCGCGGGACTCGTCGTCATCTTCGGCCACGCGGTCGACGGCGTGGCGAACGTCCTCTCGGCGGACTGGCTCGACTACATCGGCGTCCCCGTCGAGTACGGCTCGAAACACCCCATCAACCGCATCATCGTCGACGTCACGCAGGGGGTCCAGCCCGACTGGCTCTCGGCCGCCATCGGGACCTCGTGGCCGTTCCTCGTCGTCAAGCTCGTCGCCGCGACCGCCGTCGTCTACGTCTTCGATCGGCGCATCTTCGAGGAGAGCCCCCGGTACGCCGTCCTCCTGCTCGTGGCCATCCTCGCGGTCGGGCTGGGGCCGGGGAGCCGGGATATGCTGCGCGCGACGTTCGGTATCTGAAGGCTCGGTCCGTCTCGCCGCCCGGCAGCCTGCCCCGCTCAGGGGAACGGGTGGTGTGCCCGGTCGAGACGTGACTCGCAGCCGAACGTCCCGGGCACCTCGCGGGCCCGCTCGCCGAAGTAGGGCGTCCCTGTGAACAGTGGCTGGGCCCCCGGAACCAGCACCCGGACCGCCTCGAAGCCGAGCGTCTCGACGTCACGCGTCGTCAGGCGGGCGGCGTACGCGTCGAGGCCGACCTCGTCGAGTGCATCGAGCAGTGCGTCCAGCCCCGCGGCACCCGTCGGCGGGTCCGCCGGGCCGACCGAGCCCAGCGGGACGGTCGTCTCGGGGTCGCAGAACGCCTGCACGTCGCGCGGGAGGTCAGCCGCCCGGGCGACGGTGGGTTGCTGCTCGGCGGCGCCCTGCCGGCCCATGCCGCGGAGCTCCATCCAGTTCTGCAGCGCCTCGGCTAGCGCGTCGCGCGCGGCCACGGCCGGGTCCAGGTCGGCCGACATCCCCGCTGCGAACGATGGCCAGTCGCCACTATCGCCGCCCGGGCCCCCGTCACGCTGGACCGCACAGGCGACGACCGGAACGTCGACGTCCTGCGTGAGCAGGAGCGCCGTCGTCTCCAGCCCCTCCGAGCGGGCCCGCCGCCGCAGCGTGTCGAAGGTCGCGAGCGGGCCGTCCTCGCCGGCGCGTGCCAGCGCGTCCGGCTGCACGGAGAGCCCCATCGGCTCGTAGGTGGAGTACCACGCCAGCATCGCCGCGTCGCGCTCGATGGTCTCGGAGAGCCCCGAGAGCAGCGCGTCGACGCCGCTCCCGAAGCCCAGGCCTGTCGTGATGGCCGGGCGGTGGTGGGCACCCCTCGGCGGCGGGAAGACGACGAACTCGGCCGGGAGCCAGGCGCGCTCGCGGGTCGCCAGGTCCTCGCCCGCGACCCAGGAGATGGGTTCGCTCGGATCGGGCGCGTGCCACCCGCCGTCGGCGTCCTCGCCGTCGGTCACCGGGCGGACGAACGCCGAGGGCGGGACCGCACCCTGGACCCCGGCGGCCGGCGCGCGCTCGAAGTCGGCCGTGCGGTAGACGGCGGCGGTGTAGCGTTCGAGTCCCTCGCCCAGCGCCTTCCCGAGCGCGCCGTTCCAGTCGGCCGCGACGCCGGCCGCGAGCCCGCCGGTCGTCCCGTCGCTGAACCCGCTCGTCCCCGCGAGTTCCGACAGGTAGTACGGCGCCGGGAACGACTCGGCCTCGCTGATCTCGGCCACGGGCCCGAGCCGGCGGTCGACCGCGCGCTCCAGCCGGTCGACCGACTCGTCGAGCGAGCGGTCGACGGCGGTGCGGTCGAGGGCCGGACCGGGCGCGTCACGCTCGCAGGCACAGCCCGGTACCGGGAGCAACTGGCGCTCGGCATGAGGGACCTCGACGACGCTGCCCAGCGTGGCCGTCTCGCGGCCGGCGACGAGGTCCGCGGCCGCCCGGCCCGCGAGTGCACCGGCGAACCGGGCCGTGGTCGGGGGCACCGACGCGGTGCCGTCGGCGATTCGTCCCGCCGCCTCCTCCCCGAGCCCCGCCGCCACGCGCGTCCGGAGACAGTCGAAGCAGGCCGTCCCGGCGCCGAACCCGCCGACCGCGGCATCCACGCCCTGGATCTCGTGCCCGCCGACACCCCTGAGTTCGACCGCCAGCCACGGCGTCCCGGCCTCGCGTGCGGTGCCCGTCGCCGTCTCGAAGGCCTCTGCCCCCACCGGCGCCACGACGACGCCGAGGTCGCCGCCGTCGAGTTCGCTCGGCGCCGTCCGGTCGACCGTGGCGTCCGTGTCGGCGAGCGCCGCCGCGACGGCCTCGGTGGCGGGCCCCTCGCCCGCGAGTCGGACCTCGCTCACGGCTCGGCCCCCGGTCGCCGTCGCGGCACACCAGTCTCGTACATGGCACAGGTCGCGGCCGGACGGGACGTGTCGTTTGTGGTCGCGGGCGTGCCGGGGGGCACCGACCACGCTCCGGCTTCGAAAACGGTATGAGCGAACCCGTGAACACTCGACCATGAGCGACGAGGACGAGGAGACCGAGGAGGAGCCCGCCGTCGAGCTCGGCGAGGGTGCCGACGTCGAGGGCGCGCCGCTCGCACGGGTGACCCACCGACTCCACTACGGCATCGAGCACAGCGAGGTCGTCCGCCGAGAGGGGGACACCGTCATCCGGACCCCCGACGGTCCCCGCGAACTCGGCGACGTGCTCGCGGAGACCGACGAGACCTACTTCGACACCCGCAACGCGCTCGAGAGCGCCGTCGAGTCCGTTGTCGGAACGGGCCCGGTCCCGACCGCCGAGGACTGACACCACGGGAGCCGGAAATCCAACCCCGGCGGCCCGATGGCCGCCATTCCGGCGACCACTCCCCCTACTCTCCGACCGGGACCGTCGTCTCGACCCTGGCGTCCCGCGACGACCGTCCGACCGCCAGGTCGTGCGTTCCGGCGTCGAGCCGCCACGACCCGGCCGCCGTCTCGTAGTAACCGAACGCCCGCTCGTCGAGCGACAGCGTCACCTCGCGCGCTTCGCCCGCATCGAGACGGACGGCCGCGAACCCGGCGAGTTCCCGCGGCGGGCGGGGGACGGGACTCGAACGCGGGCTCGCATAGGCCTGCACGACCTCGCGGCCGGCGCGGTCGCCCGTGTTCTCGACGGTCACCGTCACCTGACCGTCCGGCGTGTCGACCGTCCCGTCGATTCCATCGTACGCGAACTCGGCGTAACTCAGCCCGTGCCCGAACGGGAACAGGGGTGCGACCCCGCGCTCGTCGAAGCTCCGATAGCCGACGAAGACGCCCTCGGTGTACCGGGATTCGAGGTGGCCCCTCGCGCCGACGACACCGGGGTACTGGGCACGTGCGTTCGCGGGGTAGTCCCCGGCGGCGCGGCCGAAGGTAACCGGGAGCCGACCGCCAGGGTCGGCGTCGCCGTACAGGACCCGCGCGAGCGCCCGGCCGGCCTCCTGCCCGGGGTACCAGGCCTCGACGACCGCGTCGACGGCCTCCAGCCACGGCATCTCGACGGGGCCACCCGTCTGGAGCACCACCACGGTGCGGTCGGCCGCGGCCGCGACGGCGGCGACGAGACGGTCCTGCTCGCCGGGGAGCGAGAGGTCACGGTCACGGCCCTCGGTGGCGCCGTCCTGTACCACGACGACGGCCACGTCCGCGCGCTCGGCAGTCGCGACCGCCCCCTCGGCGGTCGGCTCCGTGCCGCCCCGTCGGAAGCGCCCGAGGTCGATGTCCACGTCGGTCATCGAGGGGCTCCGGACCGGTGGCAGTCCGCGCGCCTCCAGGACCCGCCCCTCGCTCCGGTCGCGGAGTCCCGCCAGCGGGCTCACCGTCTCCGTCGGCGTCACCTCGGAACTCCCGCCGCCGCCGGTCTTGGCCTCGTGGACGTTCGGCCCGACCAGCGCGACCGTGGCGTCGTCGGCCAGGGGGAGCACGGGGTCGCCGTCCGGGGCGTCGTTCTTCAGGAGGACCGTCCCGCGTGTCGCGGCCTCGGCGGCGAGGTCGCGGTGGGCGTCGTAGTCGGCCTCGACGGTCGGGCGGTCGCCATCGAGCGCCCCGACGCGCTCGTGGAGGCGGAGGACCCGACGGACCATCTCGTCCAGCCGGTCCGCCGGGAGGTCGCCCCGCGCGAGAGCGTCCGGCAGCGAGTCGGCGAACAGCGACGGAACCGGGTCGGGCATCCCGTGCGGCGTCGCGTGGCGGTTCATGACCCACGCGGCCCAGTCCGCCGGCCCCGGGAGCGGGAGGGCGTCCGGCCAGTGGTCGCGCAGTCGGGCCAGCCGCTCGCCCCGCGAGTCCGCCATGGCCACGAGGTCGACCGCGTCGACCCCGGGCATCTCGAGGTCCAGCCCCGCGCGGGCCGCCGCGAGGCCGTCGTGGACGCCCCACCAGTCGGACATCACCGGGCCGTCGAAGCCGAGTTCTCCCTTCAGTACCTCCGTCAGCAGGCGCCCGTGCTGGCAGGCGTAGGTCCCGTTCACGCGGTTGTAGGCGGCCATCACGCTGGCCACGTCGGCGTCGACGGCGGCCTCGAACGCGGGCAGGTACAGCTCCCGGAGCGCCCGTTCATCGACCAGCGCGTCGACGGTCGTCCGCTCGTGCTCCTGGTTGTTGGCGACGTAGTGCTTGACCGTCGCGGCGACCCCCGCCGACTGGATGCCCTCGACCGCCGCGGCCGTGTGCCGGGCCGTGTGGACCGGGTCCTCGCCGTAGTACTCGAAGGTGCGCCCGCACTGCGGGACTCGGACGAGGTTGCAGCCCGGGCCCAGGAGGACGTCGATGCCTCGGTCACGCGTCTCCCGGCCCATCGCACGGCCGACCCGTCGCACGAGGTCGGGGTCGAAGGCGGCACCGACCGCGACGGCCCCCGGGAACGCCGTCGCCGGGGCGCCCCGGACCCCGACGGGGCCGTCCACCAGTGTCAGTTCGCCGATGTCGTGCTCGGGGACCGGCGGGAGGTAGCCCGAGGTCCCTTCGGGGACGGTCCCGCTCTCCGCGGCGGCGCCGCGCACCAGGGACAGTTTCTCGCTCCGTGTGAGGCCCTCCACGAGCGCATCGAGATGTCCTGTGTCCTCGGCCATAGGGTGTCACCGCACCCGCAGGTGTTGTATCCACTCCCGCAGTTCTGCGGCGCCGCGCCATCCCGACCGCTCGGTACAGCCTTGCACTCCGAGCACATATCTGTCGGAACCGTTTTCCGGTCGCCGGCCCACGCTCCGGTATGGTGCTCCCCATCGACCCGACGAAGCTGGACGGCGACGACATCGGCGAGAAGCGCGCGACGCTCCACATGGACCACGAGGAGGCCGTCGAGCACGTCCGCGAGGCGTTCACGCAGGAGGGCTTCGGCGTCGCGACGGAGTTCTCGCCGTCGGACATGCTCAACGAGAAGATCGGCGCCGACCGCGACCCCTACTACGTGCTCGGCGCGTGCAATCCGAACATGGCCGACCGGGCGCTCGACGCCAGCGACAACCGCATCGGCGGCCTGTTCCCCTGCAACGTCGTCGTCTGGCAGGAGGAACCCGGCGTCCAGGTCGTCTACCACGTCTCCATCATGAAGGCCGCCCGGCTCCTCGGGATGGCCCCCGACGACGAGACGATGGCCGATATCATCGCGGATACGGGTGAACTGGTGGAGGCTGCGTGGGCGAACCTGGACACGGCGGAGTAGCTCGTTTCCCCGAGGCATTGATCTGTTAGAGAGTATACAAACGAAGAATCCCCAATATTATTCAAGAATTCGCGCTACCAGCCGAAAATACCTCAGCTTCGATACCTACTCTCGATTCTCGCCAACGCCGACCGCCCGTTCCAGTTCCTCGACGCGGTTCTGGAGGTCCTCGAGTTCAGTGACGCGGTCGTCGAGGTCGTCGACGCGGGCCTGGACGCCGCCGACCTCGCGCTCGACGCGGTCGAACCGCTCGTCCATGCTCCCGCCGCTCTTCGTCCGGTCGACGAAGTAGTAGAACCCGCCGATGACCGCCAGCAGGATGGCGATACCGAACAGCAGGTTCAGCGCGATGATGAGCAGTTCGGGGCCGCCAGGGACCTGGAGAGGCATGAGCATCGTTCGCGACAGCACTCGGTAGCGACAAAAAGCCAGGGCCCCCGTGACCCGCGGCGTCACTCGAAGTCCGAGAGCGTCGTATCGCCGCCGGCGTCCCGGTCGAGCGTCCCCCCGTCACCGACGGTCCCGCTGGGGTCGACACCGCCGCCGTTCCCGAAGGCGTTCAGCGTCGACTGCAGGCCGGCGACCATCTCGGACTTCCGCCGGAGCGTATCCATCGAGACGGGCAGACGCTCGCCCACCTCACGGACGGCGTCGTGGAACGTCTCGGCGACGCCCGGCGCGCCGTCGCGGAAGGCGTTTCGGACGGTCTCGCGGACCTGCCAGACGCCGGCGGGCCCCCAGTAGTCCTCCGTGACGTGGCGCAGTATCAGCACCTTCGCCTGTCGGTCACGGTCGCGGAGGTGTTCGAGCACCCCGAGGCGCGAGGCGTAGTACGCCCCGGAGGTCTCATCGACGTACGTGGTGCGGCCCTCGAACCCCTCGCGGTCGGAGGCGACGCGGTAGCCGCGGTCCTCGTGGGGGTTCCAGACGCTGCCGGGCGCCTTCATCTCGACCAGTTCGAACTCCCAGTCGCCCGGCGCGAGCAGCACCCAGAACCGGTTGCCGAGGAACTCGTTGTACCAGACCTCCACCTCGTCGACGGAGGGGGCGTTCTTCAGCCCGCCGCGGAGGAAGCCGCCGATGGTGTCGTCGACGGCCGTGATGGACCAGCGGGTCGGGACCATCCGGCGCTCCTGGGTCTGCCCCAGCGCGCCGGCCGAGAGGATGGTCTTGACCTCGTAGACGTCGAAGCCGCGGTTGTAGAGGTAGCTCATCGCGCCCTCTGCCTTCCAGTCGTCGTCCTCCAGGGTCTTCTCGACGGCGCGGGGGACGTGCGGGTTCTCCGTGAGTTCGGCGTGTTCGGCCTGTGCGCGCGGCCCGGTCGGCGTGGCGATGTCGTCGAACCCCACGTCGAGGTCCAGGTCGAGCGGGCCGTCGAGGCCGACCTCCACGTCCACGGGGCGGTCCGCGATGGCCACCTCGCGCTGGACGCCGGTGAAGCCGGTCCACTCGTCGGCGACGTGGACGTTCGTCCGCTTGGTCGAGTTCAGCAGGTTCGTGCGCGCCTCGAACACGTCCTCGATGCCGAACCCCTCGCGGTACCAGTGGCTCCCGGTCTCGTACCGCTCGGCGCGCTCCTCGTCGCCGACGGGCGCGAGGACGCCGGCCGTCACGTCCGGGTACTGGCTCCGCCCGACGAAGATGGACGGCGAGGTGGAGCCGAACAGGGAGTCACCCTGGGCCACCTCGTCGAAGCGCCGCTGCACCTCGTCGAGGTGGTCCGTGATGGCGTAGGACTTCTCCTCGGCGAGCTGGCGCTTCAGCGCCTCCGTCCCGTCGTCCAGCCCGTCCATGAACTCGTCGAGGCGCATCGTGATCTCGTCCCCGACTCCGACCGCTGGCCTGTTCAATCGTTCGGCAGCGGAGTGGAAGTGGTCTGACCGCGGGCAGCAGGGCGAATGGGGGCAGAGCTGTCCGTCAGTCCGCCTCGAAGACGCCCGCGTCGTCGGTCGCTCTGCCGTGCGCCCGCCCCGCGAGCAGTCCGAGGGGGAGGCCCGCGATCGTCCCGGCAGCCGCCGTCCCGAGCAGGACGTACCGGACCGCGGTCTCGAAGCCGAAGACGGGCGTGGCGACCGCGATGACGCTGCCGAGCGCGAGCGGCGCGGCCGTCGACCCGAGTCGGCCGGCCGACTCGCCGATGCTGACGAGGCCCCCGCGGGCGCTGGCGTCCGCCAGGCCGGTGACGGTCGACCGGTAGAGGGTGAGGACCGTCCCGAAGCCGGCGCCGACGAGCGCGGCACCCACGGCTGCGACGGGGAGCGAGTCCGCGAACCCGAAGGCGGCGAGCCCGGCGCCAAAGACGGCCATCGTAGCCACGAGCGGTATCCCTCGCCCGTCGAAGGCTGCCGTGAGGCGTCCGACCTGCGTCCCGCCGACCGCCGAGCCGACGCTCGCGAGCCCGACGACCAGCCCCGCGACCCCGGGCGTGGCACCCAGCAACCGGCCCGTCACCACCGAGGCGTAGGTCAGGAAGGCGAACCAGAGGAAGGAGGGGACCGCCCGACCCAGGAGCGCCGCGACCACCAGCGGGTCCCGCAGCCGCTCGACGAGCGCGCCCGCAGTGGCCTCCGGCACCGGCTCGTCGCCATCGTCACCGGCGTCGGTTGCGCCCGTCGGCTCGTCGAAGACGAGGAGGACGACCAGCGCGACGGGGAGCCCAAGCAGGAACAGCAGGAAGGGGAGCCGGAAGTCCCGCGTCACGAGGACACCGGCGAGAACCGGGAACAGTGTCAGCGAGAGCCCGACTGTGGCGAAGCGGACCCCCTGCGCGGTCGCCTCGCGCTCGCCGGCGAACAGGTCTCCCACGCTCGCGATGAGTACCGGCCCGATGCCGCAGTAGCCGATACCCTGGACGAGTCGGAGGCCGACGACGATGCGGAAGTCGGCCGTGAACGCGGCCGCGCCGCCCGCGACGCCGAACACCGCGAGTCCCGCAGCGAGCACGGGACGGCGCCCGATGCGGTCCGAGAGCGCCCCCACGAGCGGGATGGCGACGATGGAGGGCGCGGTGAACGCGGCCATCAGTAACCCGACACGCGCGACGGAGACACCGTAGGGCGTCGCCAGCGACTCCAGCACCGGCGAGACGACCGACGCCCCCATCGGTGAGACAACGCTCCCGAGCAGGAGGATCTGGAACGTCCGGTCCCGGACCACGTCGGCCTCGTCGCCGAACAGGCGGGCGAGGAGACGGGCCACCGGGCCGCGTGCCGCGTCCGCGCTGCCGGCCGCCCCTCCATCATCGTCAGCGGGCGCCTCGTTCATCTACAGCCCGAGGTCGGCCGTGACGTGGTCCAGTCCCAGCACGAGGACGGCGCCGACGAGCCCGGCGACGAGGAGGAGTGCGACGGTCTCCGGCGTGAACTGCGTGGTGGCGTCGGTGATCTCCCGGGCCGGGAGCCGGAGCGCGCCGACCATCAGGCTCACGAGGAAGGTCAGCGTCGCGGCGCGGTAGTGGTCCAGGGCCCACCGGATGACGTGGGCCACGGTCAGCAGGCCGACAGCCGCGCCCGCACAGAACGTGACCACGACGCTCCCGGCGGCGGCGAGTCCGCTGCCACCGCCGGTGACGGCCGCGAGCAGCGCGTCCACGAAGTCGCCCAGTTGCGTAATCATGTACTCGTACTGCCCCAGCACGAGCAGCAGGAACGACCCGCTGATGCCCGGCAGGACCATCGCCGTGACGGCGATGGCACCCGCGAGGAAGACGACCGGGAGGGTCGAGGGCAACGCCGCCGCGATGGGCCCCGTCAGGAGGAACGCGGCGACGACGCCGATGGCCGCGACGGCAAGCCGCCGTGGCGTCCCCACGTCGACCTCCCCGTAGAGTACGATGGCGCTCGCGGCGATGAGGCCGAAGAAGAACGCGAACGTGGGCGCCGGGTGCCGCTCCAGCAGGACCTCCAGCACCCGCGAGAGGGTGACGACGGCCGTCACGATCCCCCCGCCGAGTGCGAGCAGGAAGGGAACCTCCATCTCCCGCAGGCGCTCGACGAGCGCCGTCCGGCCCGCGCTCGTGTGGACGTCGCCGAGGAGGAGCACGGCGAGCGGGTCGAGTTCGGTGATGGCGGTGACCAGCCGCTCGTAGACGCCGACGATGAGCGCGACGGTGCCCCCGGAGACGCCGGGGACGGTGTCCGCCGCGCCCATCGCGGCGCCCTTCAGGTAGACCGACAGCCACCACGGGAGGACGGAGGCCTCCCTGCTCGTGTCGACCGTCTGCTCGGTGCCCGACGATTCCGGCTCCGCCATCAGCGGAGCGCGGCGAGCGGCGTCGTCAGCCAGGCGGGCGGTGCGAGCGACTCGGACGGCGTCGCGGTCGGCGTGGCGGCCGGGGTCGCCGTCGGCGTCGACGTGCCGGTCGGCGTCGGTGTCGACGAGGTCGAGTTCGTGTCCGAGCCACCCGAATCCGTGGAATTCGTCCCGTCGGTCGGCGTGGAGGTCGAGTTCGTGTCGTTGTCCGCGGGCTCGTTGACCACGTCACCCTCCATCGTCACGGTCACCGGTTCGTCGTCACGGCCGATGACCTTCGCCTCGGAGACGGTCACGTTCGTCCCGTAGCGGGTGATGCTCTCATCGGTCTCCACCGTCGGCGCCGTGAACCGGTACGGCCCGGTCGCGCGGACGGAGACGTTCGTCCGACCCTCCTCGGGGCCGAACTGGTCGTAGCCCGTCGTCGAGTACGGCACCGTCATGGTGAACTCGCCGTTCGGCCCCGTCTCGGCCTCCTGTGTGTACGTGAACGTCCGGCCGTTGGTCGGAATCCGCATCCGGACCGTTGCGGTGACGTTCGAGTTCGCGGGGCCCTCGCCCTCGATGGTGGCCCCCTCGACCCGCTCGAAGGTCTTCAGGTAGGGCTGGGTCTCGATGGGTCGGGCCGCACGCTCGTTCAGCCGCGACCAGAGGGTGAATGCCCGGCTGATGGGCGTCTGGGCGGTCCGCTGGGAGGCCCAGACGAGCCGGTAGTGCTCCAGCGCGGGCACCGGCTCGCTCGGCTTGCCCAGCACGCCGCCGACCTGGGCGGTGCCGTCACGTCGGACGAACTGCTCGGCCGCACTCATGTTGGGGAACGTCCGGACGGGCTGGGTCGAGGCCGTGATGCCGGGAATGGTCGTCCCCCGGTAGTCGACGCGGGACCAGTCCGCGACGACCACGCTCCCGTCCTGGAACGTCGGCTCGGCACGGCTCCCGTGGAACTGGTAGAGTCGCGTCCGCAGACTCTCCATCGAGCGCTGGGAGTGGACGCCGTACCGCCCGACCAGCTGGCTGCTCCCCCGGGTCTGCTGGACGACGAACAGCGACTGCTGGAGGTCGCTGGAGCGCATCCCCCGCAGGCCCTCCTGGTCGATCTCGTTGTCCTCGCCGTACTCCTGGACGACGAACTCCCGGTTCGTCGTGTCGTACGCGTACCGGCGCTGGAACGCCGTCGGTGCGCCGAACTTCGCGGTGCCGGCGAGCCCCATCTGGTAGTCCAGCATCACGTAGCGGGTCTGCTCACCCGCCCCGCCGGTGTCGGCGGTCGCCTCGACCGTGTACGACTCGTTGGCCGAGAGCATGATGTTCGCGGCGTAGTTGGCGTTCTGCTGGAACGGGTTCGCGTTGGGGATCCGCTCGCCGAGGACGGTGATCCAGTGGCCGTAGTCCCACCACGCGAGGACACCGTAATCACCGGACCCGTACTCGAAGTCGTCCGTCCGGCTGTAGGTCCCGTAGTACCCCTCGTCGAGACCGGTCTCGGGGTTCTCGCCCCACTGACCCTCCTCGGGCGTCTCGTCCTGGAGCCACTCCAGTCCCGGCTCCCACTGGGCCGCGCTGGGGGAACCGCTCCCCCGTGCCTCGGCGGTGTCCAGCGCCGCGTTGGAGAACCCGCCCTGGCTCACCGTCACGGCGAGCGGGGCGGTGACGAGCAGCAGCGCCGCCACGACGGAGATGACCTGGTACCCCTCGATGTCGGTGAGGTCGGAGAGGTCGTAGAGCCCGAGCAGTTCGAACACCTCCTTCGCGAGGAAGGCGTTCAGCGCGCCGAGCGGGAGCACCATGTAGACCGCGAACCGCGTCATCGTGTTGGCCATCGCGAAGAGGAACAGCGACCAGACGACGACGAACAGGCCGGCCGGCGCGATGGCGTCGTCCTGCAGCGAGCGGTAGGTCAGCGCGACGAGACCGGCGATGCCGGTGAAGAACGCGAAGCCGAACGACTGGAAGAAGAACCCGATGGGGTCACCCGACGGCGTGACCTCGCCGATGGTCGAGGCGGTGTCGGTGACGCTGGTCCCGAAGACCCGGACGACCTGGCGCTGGAAGTAGCCGACCACGTCCGGGACGAGGAGCGCCGCGAGGCCGACGGCGACCAGCCCAAGCACGAGGAGGCCGACGCCGAACTGCCAGCGCGGCAGGTCACGGTCCATCGACTCCCAGGCGCGGCTCCCGGCGACGATGGCGATGCAGGCGATGATGCCCAGTCCAGCCACGAGCGGCTGCGTCAGCGAGAAGTCGATGGAGAGTTCGAGCGACTCCATCTGGATGATGCTCAGCAGCATCGTGACCCCGAGCGCCACGACGCCGACGATACCGACGTGGTCGGGGACCCCCCCGCGGATGAACGTCCCGAGGAGGTACAGCACGAGGAACAGGTTGACGATGCCGACGAGCACGACGCCCGGCGGCCAGACCCAGACGTACAGGCCGAGGCCGAGGCCCGCGAGCGCCGACCAGACGAGCGTCGGCCGGAGTGCGTCGAGGTCGCCAGCCGTGAACAGCTCCCAGATGGGCCGGTCGCGCTTCGCCACATCGAGGGCGATGAGGAGCAACGCCACGGCGATACCCATGAACAGCACCTCGGCGACCTGGTGGTCAGCCACGCCGACGAGGCCCCGCGTGAGGAACAGGCCGGGCGTCACGACGCCGACCAGCGTCGCGATGAGACCGCCCGCCTTCCCGCCGAAGCGTTTCCCGATGACGTACAGCGGGATGAGCGCCAGCGCGCCCATCACCGCCGGGGCGAACAGCGTGACCAGTTTCACCTGCTCCGCCGTCGGCGAGCCGAGCCCGTAGATGAGCGCGGCCGTCGCGACCAGCTGGTCGAACAGCGTCCCGAACGTGCTCGGGTTCTTGCCCACCGGGAACCCCGTCCAGGGGTCGAACGGCATCGCCGCGGGCCAGTGGTCGACCGTGTACTGGATCATCCGGTAGTGGTACCAGGGGTCGTTCCCGGAGAAGAGGATCTGGTCACCGCTCGTGTACTTCTGCCAGCCTCGTGTCCGCACCCAGAGCGAGAAGGCGACCAGCAGTGTCAGCAGAGGTATGTGGTACACCTCACGGAGCTTCTCCGTCGAGAGGTCGAGTTCCTCGACCTGCTCCGAGATCGACTTCGAGGACTGACTCATTGCCCGAACCGGGGGCCAAAACCCGCATAAGCCTTTTGCGATGGCCTCGCCGGCATGGAAACCACACACGGCCGCGTCCGGCGTGCTCTCTGCCGGAAGCGGGTGTCGAACGGGGGAAAACCCACCGGGGACCGACACGCCTTTGCAGGGCTCGCCCCCCCGCTCACCCATGACCGACCGTGGCGCGACCGGGGAGGACGACGCACCGGACGGCGAGGGCCCGGACGAGGTCCCCGACGAGGAGGGACTCACCTACGCCGACGCCGGTGTCGATATCGATGCCAGCGAGGCCGCTACCGCCGCGCTCGTGGGCGCGGTAGAGGGCGTCTCGGGGGACTACGCCGGCCTGCTCGACATCGGCGACCGCTACCTCGCGCTCGCGACCGACGGGGTCGGAACCAAACTGCTGGTGGCCGAGGCCCTGAGCGACTACTCGACGGTGGGTATCGACTGCATCGCGATGAACGTCAACGACCTCGCGGCCGCGGGCGTGACGCCGGTCGCGTTCGTCGACTACCTCGCCGTCGACGAACCCGACGAGAGGTTCGCCGAGCAGGTCGGACGGGGACTCCGCGCGGGCTGTGAGGCCGCCGACATCGAACTCGTCGCCGGGGAGACCGCCGTGATGCCGGAGGTCGTGACCGGGCTGGATCTCGCGGGCACGTGTGCGGGCCTCGCGACCGACGAGGACCTGTTCCCCGGCGAGGCCGAGGCCGGCGACGCCCTGGTCGGGGTCCCGTCCTCGGGCATCCACTCGAACGGGCTGACCCTCGCGCGGCAGGCGAGCACGCGCGAACACTCCTACACGGACCCGTTCCCGGTCGAGACGTACGGCACACCGAACTGCTCGCGCGTCGACGAGGGCGAGACGCCCCGCATCGGCGACGTACTGCTGGAGCCGACGCGCATCTACACCTACCTCCTGGACCCGCTCCGCGAGGCCGGCGCCCACGCCGCCGCACACGTCACGGGTGGCGGCTGGACGAACCTCACGCGACTCGGTGACTTCCGCTACGTCGTCGACGACCCGTTCGATGCCGACCCCATCTTCGACTTCGTGCAGGCGGAGGGCGGCGTCGACGACGAGGAGATGCACCGCACGTTCAACATGGGCACCGGCTTCGTCGCCGCGCTCGCCCCCGAGGACGCCGAGCAGGTGGTCGCGGCGACCGACGGCCGGGTCATCGGGCGCGTCGAGGACGCCGACGGCGACGAGGCGACCGTCGAGATCCGCGGGCTGACGCTCTCCTGACGGACCGCGCCCGAGCGCTGCGCGGCGGACAGTTATGCCTGCCCCGGGTGTAGCCCGTGGCATGACCGATATGCGATACCGACTGCTGGGCAACAGCGGCCTCCGCGTGAGCGAGTACTGCCTCGGGACGATGACGTTCGGCGAGGACTGGGGCTGGGGGGCCGACGAGGAGGGCGCCCGCGAGATGCTCGACCGCTTCGCCGACGCCGGCGGGAACTTCATCGACACGGCGAACAACTACACGAACGGCTCCAGCGAGCGGATGCTCGGCGAGTTGCTCGACGGCCGGCGCGAGGAGTTCGTCCTCGCGACGAAGTTCACCTCCGCGACCCGGCCGGGCGACCCGAACGCCTGCGGCAACGGGCGCAAGAACATGGCCCAGGCCGTCGAGGCCTCGCTGGACCGACTCGATACGGACTACATCGACCTGCTCTGGGTCCACGCCTACGACGGGATGACGCCCATCGAGGAGACGATGCGGGGGCTGGACGACCTCGTCTCGCGTGGGCTGGTCCACCACGTCGGCCTCTCGGACTACCCGGCGTGGGCCGCCTCGCGCGCCGTGACGCTGGCCGAGGAGCGCGGCTACGTGACGCCCTGTGCGCTGCAGATCAAGTACACTCTCACCGAGCGCACACCCGAGCGCGAACTCCTGCCGCTCGCACGCGAACTCGGCCTCGGCGTCACGCCCTGGTCGCCGCTCGACAGCGGCGTCCTCACGGGGAAGTACCTCGACGCGGACGCCGACGGCCGCCTCTCGACCACCGGCCGGGAGATGACCGACGAACAGGAGCGCGTGGCCCGGGCGGTCGTCGAGGTGGCCGACGACGCCGGCTGCTCGCCCGCGCAGGTCGTCTTCGCGTGGCTCGACGCCCGCGAGGCCGAGACGGGCGTCCGCTTCACACCCATCGTCGGCGCCACCACCCCCGAGCAACTGGAGGACAACCTCGGCGCGCTGGACGTGTCGCTCGCCGACGAGCACGTCGCGCAACTGAACGAGGCCAGCGAGGTGTCGATGGGGTTCCCCGGGGAGTTCCTGAACTCGGAGATGATCGGCGACATCATCCACAACGGGATGCGGGACCGCATCGATAGGTGAGCTGAAGCACGAATTATTGGGAAATTTTCCGAATTCGATCTTAAAAGAGTGGTCAGACAGTGAAAACCCACCACAGGTACGCGACTGCGGTCAGTTGAGCGGGCGCGCGCTGTCGGCTGTGCCGGAGGCCAGCCGCCGCGCTACGTGCGAGGGCTGAGCACCGCAGTGAGTGAGCGGAGCGAACGAGCGAGGAGCGCAGGCGGTTGGGGAGGGACGAGGCATACACTGTCCGACCGACGAACGTGCGGGCCTGGCGGAATCGAAGGGCGAGGGCTGTCGACCCGGTGAGGCGACGGTGAGCGCCGAAGGCGCGAACGACGGAAGACGAGCAACGCGAGTCTTCCGGAATAAGCACCGCAGGGAGCAACGTGATCGAGGAGCGTGGTTCGAGAGACGCCGTTGGCGTCTCTCGTCATCACGAAAGGCGGCGTTGCCGCCTTTCGAACGACAGCGAGCCGCAACCGGTCGAGAGCGCGAGGGCTTCGGAGCGGTTTCTGTCAGGGACGACCGTCCAACAGAGCAGGGGTGCCTCAGCCGAGTTCGGACCGACGTAGGATTATCGCAGGTGTGTCGCCACGTCGGCCTCGGTGATGATCCCCACCATCGCGCCGCTCTCCATCACGATGATGGCGGGGTTGTGGTCGAGGTAGTCGTTGATCTCGTCGAGCGTCGCATCGCGCCCCACCGTCACGATGGACTCGCTCATGGCCTCCGCCACGGGGATCTCGTCGACCTCGTCGGCGCTGTAGTGGCGCACGTCGGAGTTCGAGATGAGGCCCACGGGCGTCCCGCCCTCGTCCACCACCGGCAACTGCGAGAACCCGGCCTCGCCCATCAGGTCGATTGCCGACGCGACGCTGTCGTCCCGGGAGACGAACGTGAGGTCCTCGTTCATGATGTCCTCGGCGCGCTTGATGGCGCCCTCGGCCTCGTTCATCGCGTTGACGATGCGCCGGAGCGTCGACAGCCGCGGGTCCACGTCGCCGCCCTCGATGCGCGCGATGAGCGGCTGGGAGACGCCCGCCATCTCCGCCAGCTCGCTCTGGGTCATGTCGAGGTCCGTCTTCCGCCGCTCGCGCAACTCGGCGGCCGTCGGCAGTTCCATGTTCGGCTGATAACTGTGGGTTATCACTAAAGCGTTCGGGTGCTAGGTGTGACCTTCTTCGATTCCGCGAGCGCGAACAGTTACGACGTCCTCGTTCCCTCTCCCTCCAACACTCACAACAGCCACCTCTACGAAGCCCTCCCGCTCTGGACTCGCGCGCCTCGTTGCGCTCCTCGGTCGCTCGCTCCGCTCGCTCCCTGTGGTGCTTACGTCGGCGTGCTTCGTCCAGAGCGCTCGCCCTTCGATTCCACCAGGGAACGTGGAACGTGTCCCGGAGCGATGCCCCTGCCCTCCCCCAGGTCGCGCGGGTTCGGCCGCTCCGGGCCTCACCACGCGCTCCCGGCCCGGGAGCGGTCGGTGGACGAGCGTGTCGCTCTCGACGGTGAAGAAATCGCAGAACGGTTGGCGAACGCTACGAACCGCGGAGGCGGTCAGTCGGCCGCGTCGGGCGCTGGCGCCTCGGCCGTCTGGCCGTCGTCCAGCGACTCCAGCGCGGCGATGGCCTGGTCGCGGTAGGTGTCGACGGGCAGGTCGTACTGCTCGTCGGCCATCGCGGCGTACTCGCTCGTTTCGGGGTCGAACGCCTCGATGCGCTCGATGGTCCGCTCGGCTGTCTCGACGACCCAGCGGTCCCGGGTCGCCTGGTCGACGACCGTGATGGATTCGGGCCGGAGAGAGACGCGGATGTCCCCCTCGTCGGTCTCGTAGGTGCGTGGCTTGCCGACGATGGCGACGAACGCGGGCGTCTCCAGCTCGCGCAGCGCCGCGGCGGCCTCGGGCTGGTACTGCCCGGCGTACGTGAAGAACGTGCCCGTCGGGTCGACGATGCGGCCACGCCAGTACTCCGACTCGTCGCCGACGTCCTCGGTCTCCATCAGGGTCCCGACGACGAACACGCGGTTGGCGCGCTCGCCCGTGGGCAGGAGCGCGTACAGGGGCGCGCGGTCGTCTTCGGACTCCTTGAACGTGTAGCCGGCGTCGTTGAACTCGCGGGCGAACGCCCGGCGTGCGACCTCGCGGGTGGGGATGGAACTCATGTCAGATCGACCTCGCCTTGATCAGCGTCGCTTCGGCATCGACGGGCCCGTCGAGCCGCTCGGTCTCGTCGGCCAGGACGTACCGGCCGAAGGTCGGGCCGCGGACGCGGTAGTAGCGCCCCAGCACGCCCTCGCGCATCTCCTCGACCACGACCTCCGTGTCGAGCGCGTCCTTGGCCATGTCGATGGCCTCGTCCAGCCCGATGCCGGTGAGGTCGGTCGTGGCCTCCTCGTCGAAGATGACCTCCGTCACCTCGTCACCGTCGTCGAGGACGCCCTTGATGCGGAGGTCGTACTCGCCGTCGACCTCGCCGTGCTCGTTGCAGCGGCCGTTCTGGAGGACGCGCGTGCAGTCGGCCTCCGGGCAGCGCTTGACGAGGCCGCTCCCGTCCTGGATGTCGACGAGTGCGCCCTCGACCTCGGTCGAGTCGTCACCGACCTCGACGGTCTCGTCGAGTTCCGTGATGCTCGTGGTGCGGTTGAGCTTCACCGAGTAGTTGCCCTCGTACTCGTCGGTGACGACGTTCCCGAGCGCGTAGCTCTGACCCTCCTCCAGGAGGGGGAGGTCGCTGGTCTCGAAGGCGACGAACTTGATCGTGCCCGACTCGTCGCCGAGCAGGCCCACCTGCGCGACGGCGTCGCTCCGGGGCTCCCAGAGGTCGGCCACCGTCACGCGCAGGTCGACCCACTGCTCGTCCTGGTCGATCTCGTTGACCAGCAGGGAGGCGTTGCCGCCGCCACCGCCGCCGAGCTGGTCGCGCTCCATGCCCGCCTCGTCCAGGTACGTCGAGACGACGCTGCGCCGGGCCTCGTCGGCCGGCACCTTGTACTCGTTGACGAGCGTCTCGAGGCGCTCCTGGACGTCCTCGACGGTGATGTCGAGCTGGTCGGAGAACTGGTCGTGTACCTCTTCGGCGTGTCGCTGTAGGTCTGCCATGGTTGCTTCCCGCCTCCGCGTGTTTTCAATGGGAGGCGTACGCCGGTTGGCGCCCGATGGTATAAGAAGTTACGCGACCGGAGTGGAAGTGGAATCGTCGGCTTCGGAGCCCAGATATTCGCTCTAGCCGCCATCCACCTGTCCAGCGCCACAGCGCCGGCGGGCTATCAGATGAGCGCCCCGCGACCGGGTGCGTTGCCTGTTCACGTGCGACCGCAGCCGTCTTTCCGGCGGGTCCGCAACCACGGCGCGTGACAGGCGACGAGGCAACGCTGGGGGCCACCGGCGACCGGGTGGCGGACGCGGGCGTCGACGGGCCCGGCGACGAACCGCCGGCGGACCCCGCCGACGCCCGACTGGCGGACGCGCTGGAGCGTGTGGCCCACGGCGCCGTCGTCTCGGTCCCGGGCATCGTGGCCGAGCAGGCGTTGCGCGTCGCGTTCACGGCCGCCCTCACGAACGGCTTCTCGGCGGCGGGATACGGCGTGTTCGTCCTCGCGCGTCGCCTCCAGCAGTTCCTCCTGGCGATCGCATCCGGCGCGCGGACCGGGCTGAGCCGGTTCCTGCCCAACGCCGACACCGGGGTCGAGCGCGACCTCGTCGCGACGTTCGGGATCCTCCTGACGGTGGCCGTCGCGGCCGCGTTCGGGGCCGGCTGCTACCTCGTCGCACCGTCGCTCGCGGCGCTGGGCGGCCGTGGCGACCAGTTCGTCCTGTTCCTCCGTGTGTTCGCGCTGGGGCTGCCCGCGTCCGCCTGGCTGCTCGGCGTCACGGAGCTGCTGCGGGGGCTCGAGGAGGTGACGGCACTCACGGTCTCGTTGCGCCTCGGCTTCCCGCTCCTCCAGGTCGGGGTCGCCGTCGCCGGCGTGGTCGCCGGGGGATTGCTGTCCGTCGGTATCGGCGTGCTGCTCGCCGCCGGGCTGGTCGGGGTCGCCGCCGCCGTCTGGCTCGGCCGCGAGCGCGGACTCCGCCCCCGGCTCCGGGGCCCGGACGCCGGGGCGCTCCGCCGGCGGTACCTCCGCTACACCGCGCCGACCCTCGGCGGGACCGTCGCCACCAGCATCCAGCACTTCGGGTTCTACGTCCTGCTCGCGCTGTTCCTCGACGACGTGGCGGGAGCCGTCTTCGCCGTCGGCGCGCTGGTCGGGCTGGCCGTCCGGCTCCCGCTCATGGGCATCAACCAGTTCATGCCGCCAGTCGCCGCCGCGCTCCACGGGGACGACGCCCGCGAGGCCCTCGCCCGGCTCTACGGCGCGACGAGCCGCCTCGTCCTCGTCGGGGTCACGGCCCTTGCCGTCCCGGTCGTCGTCTTCCGTGCCTCCGTGATGCGGGTGTTCGGCCCGACGTTCGTCCGGTACGCCGACCTGCTCCCGGCCTTCGTGCTCGCGCAGTGGGTCGCCTGTGTCGCCGGCAGCGTCGGCATCCTCCTGCTGATGACGGACAACCAGCGCGCCTCGTTCCTCGTCAACGCCAGCCTGACCGGCGTCCTGACGGTCATCGCCGTCCCGGTGACGCTGCACTTCGGCCTGCCCGGCCTCGCGGTGGTCTACCTCCTGATGCTCTCCGCGAACAACATCGCCGAGGTGGGGGCCCTCTACCGACTGGAGGGCCTCCAGCCGCTCACGAGGGCCCACGCCAGACCGCTCGTCGCCGCGGTTCCGCTGACGGCCGCGACACTGGCGGCACGGACGCTACTGCCGGGACTCCCCGGCGTCGCCGTCGGGACCATCGTGGGCCTGGCGGCGTACGCGGCCGTCCTGTGGCGGCTGGGGTTCGCGCCGGCCGAGCGGCGACTCGTCGGGACGCTGGCCGCCCGCTACCGCGAGGCCCTCCGGACCTGAGCCCATCGGCCGGTCCGGGCGGCGGTCCGCGTCAGCCGTCGAGGACGGACTCGACCCCCTCCCACTCGCGGCGAAGGAGCCCGTAGAACGCCAGGTCGACGTACTCGCCGTCGACCATGGTCTTCTCGCGCTGGGTCCCCTCGTGGACGAACCCGAGCCGCTCCAGGACGGCGATGGAGCCCTCGTTCGGCGCGGCGGCGTTGGCGGTGATCCGGCGGAGGCCCCGCTCGTGGAACCCGAACGCGACCAGATGGGCCGCGGCCTCCGTCGCGTAGCCGTGGCCCTGCGCGTCCGGGAACAGCCAGAAACTGATGTTGGCCCAGCCGTCGCCGTCGTCGATGTAGTCGAGGGAGGCCTCCCCGACCGGCTCGCCGTCGCCCTCTCCCGTCTTCGGGACCACGAGGAGCCGGACGCCGTCGTCGTTGGGAACCTCCTCGGAGACGGCCTCGTGGCTCCGGGGGGCGTCGAACCCGCTGATGTACCGCCGCACCTCGGGATGCATCCGCCCGCGCTGGATTACGTCGGCGTCCTCGGCCTCGACGGTCCGCAGTTCGAGCCGGTCGGTCTCGAGGAACACTGGTCCTGGCATGGAGAGGATGGGTCACTCCGTCGACGTATCCGTTTCCCCGGTGTGCATCGGCGTCCCACGGAGGGCGGAGCCCTGGAACCCACGCCAACGGGCCTATGTGCCCGGGGTCCGACGCTCCGGTATGAGCGATGGAGGGCGGTGGCGGCGGTTCCTGCGGTCGAAGCTCCGGTCGGCCGGCCGCCAGGTCGAGGCGGCCCGCCGCGAGTACGAGACCGCCCGCAAGCGCGCGCTCGCGGACCTCCCCACCGACGAGGATGGCCGGGCGCGTATCGTCTGCCGCCGCTACGCCGAGCGCCGCGCCGTCGACCTCGACGAGGAGGCCCGTCCCGTCTGCTACGACGCCGACCACACGGACTGCCAGGGCTGTGTCGAGGACATCCGTGAAGGGCAGATCGAGACGTGGGAGTAGCCGCCCGTTTGGGCGCCACAATACGAATATTTCTCAAATAATCAGTCAAAAACCAGTATTTTCCAATTACCTGTGCCGCTGCGTCTGGTAACCGACGATTCGAACGTCACTCCCCGGCTATTCCACTGGTGCCATCACCGTCGCTCTGAGGCTGGGCCAGTAGTACCACCAGGCGACGGCGAACATGATGACGGCCCCGAACGGGACCGGGGTGTA
Source organism: Haloglomus litoreum (assembly GCF_029338515.1). Lineage (GTDB taxonomy): Archaea > Halobacteriota > Halobacteria > Halobacteriales > Haloarculaceae > Haloglomus > Haloglomus litoreum. Next base: position 2,692,269 of record NZ_CP119988.1, read on the forward strand.
GGCGAGCCGGTGGCTGAACGCGTACGCGACGCCGAGGTGCGAGCCGCCGGCGAGCACGAGGAGGCCGGCGGTGAAACGCGGGTCCTCGCGGCCGACCAGCCCGGCGCCCGCACTCGCCAGCGCGACGAGGTAGAACAGGATGGAGAGCGGGAGCAGTTCCGGGTTCCGGGGCAGGCCCCCCTTCGCGACGACGAGGAGCGTGTACGTATCGATGAGTTCGGGCGGGTTCGTGTTGAGGAAGCCGAACGGGAAGACGAGCGTCACCTCGCCGTAGATGAGGATGACCGTCCAGGGGACGACGGCCAGCGCCGCGACCACGGCGAACCGGCGGCGAGGCGAGCCGTGTGGATCGCCCCGGTACGGCGTCGACGGGGCGGGCTCGCTCGTGGACGCGTCGTCCATACCACCTGTCGGGGGGCGACCTACTTCCGTCCCGCGAATCCGGCGGGCCGGGCGAGTGCAGCCGAGGCGCACGAGACGGCCCGAGCGGAAGTTTTACCCGGCGGACCGGCGGATTAGACAGTAATGGCGTTCGAGGATCTACTCGAGGACCCCGTGATACAGAAGTACCTCCACGAGCTGGTGGGGCCGACCGGGATGCCGGTCGCCGCGGCCCCCCCGGACGGGGAGGTGACGGACGAGGAGCTGGCCGAGGAGCTGGGGATGGAGCTCAACGACGTGCGGCGGGCGCTGTTCATCCTCTACGAGAACGACCTCGCGAGCTACCGGCGGCTCCGCGACGAGGACTCCGGGTGGCTCACCTACCTCTGGACGTTCGAGTACGAGAACATCCCCGAGCGGCTGGAGGAGGAGATGCACCGCCTGCTCGACGCGCTGGAGGAGCGCGAGGACTACGAGCGCGACAACGAGTTCTACCTCTGCGAGCAGGACTCCATCCGCTTCGAGTTCGGCGAGGCCATGGAGTTCGGCTTCCAGTGCCCCAACTGCGGCGGCGAACTCACCTCCATGTCCAACGACCGACTGGTCGACGCGATGGAGCAGCGCATCGCCGAGCTCCGCGAGGAACTCCACATCCCGGAACCCGAGGCCGAGGCGTAGATGGTCGTCCTCGCGACGAAGCTGTACGTGGAGGGGGAGGCCCGGGAGCGGGCGCTGGACTCGCTGCGCTCGCAGGTCGACAACACCATCGGCGAACTCGACATCGACTGGGACCTCGGCATCCGCGAGGACGAGTTCCCGAGCGTCACCATCTCCGGCCCCGACGCGACGGCCGCGCGCAACGCCCTCGCCGAGGAGTGGGGCGAACTCACCCCACATCGCGAGCCCGGCGGCACCTACGTCGGCACCCTCGCGCGCTGGGACGACGACGGGCTCACGCTCGACGTCGGCTTCGGCGAGACGGTCCGCATCGAGGCCGAACACCTCGGGCTGGGGCCGGGCGACGCCGGACAGATCCGCCAGCGCTTCGGTCTCGTCCAGCACGTCCCGCTGCGCTACACCATCACGGAGGACGAGGACGGCACCGAGGTGGTGTCGCTCGCCGAGGCCGAGCAGGACCGCCTCTACGAGTGGACCCGCGGCACCGGCCGGCTCAACGTCAACAGCGCGACCCGCGCGGAGGTACGGGCCACCGTCAACCGTGCCGGCCACGCGCAGGACATCGTGACCGTCGAGCGGCTGGGCCTGCTCGAGCAGTCGGTCGTCTGCAAGGAGGGGACGGACCCGCCGGGCCTGCTGTCGGCCGTCGGCGAGTACCTCCCCGCGGAGCTGCTCTGCGTCGTGCCATGACCGGGGCGAGCGGCGACGGAACCGACGACGGGGACGACACCGCGGCGGGCGACGGGCCCGCCCGAGGCAGCCGCCGCCGGCTCGCCGCCGGGGTCGTCCTGCTGGGCGCCCTGCTGGCGCTCTCGGGTTGCTCGTCCGTGTTCGGTCCCGGCCCCGTCCAGGAGGGCGCGCTCGCCGACGACCCGGCCCCGCCCTACGACTGGAACCAGACCGAGGACGCCTACATCGAGGTCAACCGGGGCAACTACACCGCCGTCTACGCGGTCCGCAACCGGACGACCGGCAGCACCGAGGCGGGCGAGAACTTCACGATGGAGCTGTACACCCGGGACGCGCTGGGGACCGACCAGCCCATCGACCCCGAGGCGCTCCAGTTCCGCTACGAGAACGGCACGACCCTCCGGTACCAGGAGACCGACGACGGCGCGAACCTCGTCATGCTGCGGGACGGCGAGACGGTGGACGTGCCCGAGTCGAAGCTCGCCGTCTCGAAGTCGCGCCGCCGGACTACCGTCCGCCTCCCGACCAACGAGACCGGGCAACTGGCGTTCACCGCGCCCAAGAACGGCAAGCAGGTCGCCACACCCACCTTCGTCGAGGGCTCCTACGAGATGGTGCTGCCCGAGGGGGCCCGTGTCGGACTCCCAATCCTCGCACAGGTCCAGCCCTCGCAGTCGAGCGCCGAGCGCATCGACGGCCAGGTCCACGTCCGCTGGGACTCCGTGACGCGGGCGCGCTCCGTGCTGGTCCGGTACTACCTCCAGCGTGACCTGTTCCTGTTCGGCGGGCTCGTCGCGCTGATGCTCGTCCTGGGCCTCGGAGGCGGCGCGTACTACTACCTGCAGATCCGCGAGACGGTCAAGCGTCGCGAGGAGGTCGGCCTCGACGTGGACATCGAGGACGACGACGGCCGCGACCCGCCGCCAGGGATGGGGTAGCCGACACCGCCCCGGGTTGGGGGGTGGGAGCGGCACCGCCCCGTCGCGGGGGGCTTTTGTCCGGCCGGCGCGAACACCGGCCATGCGCGTGGCCATCGTGACCGTCGGGGACGAGTTGCTGGCGGGCGATACGGTGAACACGAACGCGGCGTGGCTGGGCCGGCAACTGGCCGAGCGTGGCGTCGACGTCGAGCGGTCGACGACCGTCCCCGACCGGGTGGCCGACATCGCGAGCGTCGTCGACGAGTACCGCGAGCGGTACGACGCGGTCCTCGTCACGGGCGGGCTCGGGCCGACTCACGACGACCTGACGATGGACGCCGTCGCCGCCGCCTTCGACGTGCCCGTCACCGAGAACGGGGCGGCGCTGGAGTGGCTCGCGGAGAACGGCTACGCCCGCCAGGACCTCGCCGAGGGGACCGCCGACATCCCCGCGGGCGCCGAGCCGCTCCACAACGAGGAGGGGGTGGCGCCGGGCTGTGTCATCGAGAACGTCTACGTCCTGCCGGGCGTCCCGGCGGAGATGGAGGCGATGTTCGCGTCGGTCGCCGACCGGTTCGCCGGGACCGAGACCCACGTCGCGTTCGTGGCCGCCGCCGAGCCCGAGAGCGCGCTCATCGACCGGTTCGCCCAGCTCCGCGAGCAGTTCGACGTACAGGTCGGGTCGTACCCCGGCGAGCACGTCCGGGTCAAGCTCCAGGGCGACGAGGAACGAGTGGTGCAGGAGGCGGCCGCGTGGCTCCGCGACCGGGTCGACATCGTCGAGGAGGAGTGAGCGGCCGGGGCGGCGGACCTACCGGAACAGGTAGACCAGCCAGGCGATGGTGAACGCGAGACTCGCCAGTCCGACGACCCAGCCGGTCGCGTCGATGATTCCGGTGTTCACGGCCTGCAGTGGCAGGTACATGGCGTGGCGTTGTCGTACGGCGGTCTTAATCGATGTGGTTGCCGGCGCTACTCCTCGAGTCGCTCGGCGGCACGCTCGACGAGCCGGCTGAGCCGCTTCTCCGAGATGTCCGTCTGCTCGGCCAGCTCCGCGGGGTCGGCGGCGGCCAGGTCGCCCACCGTCTCGACGCCCGCGTCGGCGAGCTTGCTCGCGTAGGCCGGACCGATGCCGCTGACGGTGTCGGCCGGGTCGTCCGCGGCACCCGCGGACTCCTCGCTGGGGTCGGGCTCCTCGCCGACCGGGCCAGCGGCCTCGGCGGGCTCGGCGGCCTCGTGCTCGTCGTCCTCCTCGCTGACGGCGCCCGCGGCCTCGGCGGGTTCGGCTGCCGCCCCCTCCTCCGGGGGCTCCTCGGTCACGCTCCCTGTGGAGCCAGCGGCGTCGGTGCCGGCCGCAGCCGCGTCCTCGGTGTCGGTGTCGGCATCGCCGGCGTCAGTCTCGGCCTCGGCGGCCTCCTCGTCCGCCTCTACCGCCGGCTCGCCGTCCGGACTCTCGTCGACCGGCGCGGGCTCGGCCTCCGTATCCGGCTCGTCGGTGGTCGGCCCGGCGGCCTCGGCGGGCTCGGCCGCCTCCTGCTCGGTGCCGGCGTGGTCGGTCACGTCGGTCGCCTCGGCGTCCTCGGTGGGGCCGCCCTCCTCTGGCGGCTCCTCGGTCATGGTACCCGTGGAGCCGGCCGCGTCGGTCCCCTTCACCGCCGCCTCGTTCTCGGCGTCCGGGTCGTGCTCGACGGTCACGTCGGTGGACTCCTGGTTCTGCTGCTCGCTGGAGTCCGTCGACTTCAGCCCGAGCATGGACAGGATGGAGTCGAACAGGGTCATATTCGAGCGCAGGAAGGGGTTGGACTTAAACCCCAACACGATGGCTCCGTGGGCCGGTTCGGTCGCCCACCTGGACCCACAGCCCGTCGGCCCGCACGCACCTACAGTTCGGCCCGGAGCGCCCCGTTCATCGCGTCGACCGGCGCGGTCTCACCCGTCCACCGCTCGAACGCCTCGACACCCTGGAACAGCAGCATCCAGGCCCCGTCGACAGTGGTCGCGCCGACCGCGGCCGCGTCCCGCAAGAGGCGTGTCTCGACCGGCGTGTAGACCGCGTCCAGCACCGCGAGGTCGGCGTGCAGCGCGTCGGCAGGAACCGGCGAGGCGTCCTCCTCCATCCCGACGCTGGTGGCGTTGACCAGGAGGTCCGCGTCCGCGAGGAGGTCCGGCACCGCGTCGAGCGGGTGGCCCGACGCACGCGGCACGTCCGCCGCGAGGTCGACGGCCTTCGACTCCGTGCGGTTGGCGATGGCCACGTCCACGCCCGCGTCCGCGAGCGCGAAGGCGGCCGCCCGTCCGGCCCCACCAGCGCCGACGACGACACCCGCTCCCGCGAGGTCGACCCCGTGGTGCTCGAATGCGCGCGTTACACCCGCGGCGTCGGTGTTGTGTCCCGTGACGTGCTCGCCACCGAAGTCGAGCGTGTTGACGGCCCCGATGCGCTCGGCGAGCGCGTCGGCCTCGACGTCGGGATGGGCCAGGGCATCGCCCTTGAACGGGATGGTGACGTTCAGACCGCGGACACCGAGCGCCCGCGCCCCCGCGACGGCGTCGTCGAAGTCGTCGGGTGCCGGTTCGAAGGTGACGTAGCGGGCGTCCAGTCCCAGTTCCCGGTAGCCGGCCTCGTGCATCGGCGGCGACAGCGAGTGCCCCACCGGGTTGCCGAGGAGTCCGTACACCTGCATGGTCCCCCGTCCGGGGGTCGAGGGGTTGACGCTGGCGGTTTGGGCAGACCCGAGTCAGCGCCCCTCGGCGCCGGCGGCTACAGCCCCTCCGCGTCGATGCGGGAGACGAACGAACGCACCCCTAGCGCCAGGGCGGCGCCGGCGACGAGGTACACCACGACCAGCACCTGGGAGAACGGGCCCGGCGAGTCGATGGCCAGCAGGGCGGCCGTCGTGGCCGGGTGCTCGGGCAGGAGTACCGCGCCGGCGAACGCCCCGAGGACGCCCAGCGAGTAGAGCAGCTGTGCACGCTGGCGCTCCCGGACGACGAGCCCCAGCCCGACGCCGGTCGCGACCAGCGCCAGCGAGAGTCCGAGCGTCATGACCAGCAGCCCCGGAAGGTTGTCGATGGCGATGCCGTTGAGCGAGAGCAGCGCCATCCACAGCAGCGCCTGCGCCGGCCCCAGGAACACGGCCGCGAGCGCCTTCCCGTCGGCGATGGCGGTCAGCGAGAGCGGCGCGACCTGGAGCAGTTCGAGGGTCCCACGCTCGATCTCCTCGGTCACCACGTCGACCGCGACAGAGCCCGCGATGAACACGGGCAGGAACAGCAACAGCGGCACGAGGACGGTGTACGAGAAGCCGAAGTACGGGCTTGCGCTCACCTCGTCCGGCAACGGTACCAGCGGCGCGTCGAGGAACGCGGCGCGGTCCTCGCGCTCCCCCCGTTCGAGCGCCTCCAGCGTCTCGCGCAGCTGGGCGACGATGAGCGTTCCACGGAAGCTGTTGGCCGGGGCCGTCGCCTCGATGCGGATGCGGGTGCCGCCGCTCTCGCCCTCGTACCGCTCGGCGAGCACGAGCACGTCGATGCGGTTCGCGTCGAACGCGGCCGCGGCCTCGTCGCGGCTGGAGTAGCGGATGGTCGAGAGCCCCTCGCGGCCCGCGCCGGCCGCGACGAGTTCGTCCGCGGCCGACCCGGTCGCACCGACCGTCACCTCGCCCTGGACCGCCGACGGGTCGTACAGCGACGTGAGCCCGACGACGAGGAACGAGGAGAACGCGGCCACGAACAGCTGGATGAGCAGCGCCAGCACGATGGTCTTCTCCCGGGTCAGGGAGGTGAGGTCGCGCCGCGCGACCACGCCGCGCACACGGAGTGCCCACCCGAGTCCGCGCCCGTCGGACTCCGGCACCGTCCCGCCGTCCGTCCGCGCCGTGCCATCCGGGCCGTCGGGCTGCTGGCCGTCCACCTCACCGCCGTCAGTCCGGATGGGGCGGCTCCCCGAACCGAACGAACCCGAGCGGTCACCGGACGCTCCACCGCGGTCAGACAAGGAAGATCACCACCGAGAGGTTGTAGGCGATGTGGAGGGCGATGGCGGCGGTCAGGCCGAGCGCGTAGCCGTCGCGGCTCCGGGTGGCACCCAGCGCCGAGAGCGTTGTCGTGACGACGTGGAGCGCGAGCGGCGCGAGCAACAGCAGCAGGGCCACGGCCGGCCCGGCGTTCGCACCGGTCTGGAAGACCGCGCTCCCCTCCGAGATCTGCCGGTCCAGGCCGACGACCTGCACGATGAGCGTGAACTTCTCCGCGAGGAAGAACCCGAGGCCCGCGAAACCGCCAGCGAGGGCGGCCGCGCGTGCGGTCCGCTCGTAGCGCGCGTGGAGGAAGCCCGCGTAGACGGGCAGCGACTTCGCCAGCTCCTCGATGACCGCGACGACCGTCAGCAGGAGCACGATGGAGAGACCACCGGGGAGCGCGAACAGCAGCGCCACGGCCAGCAGCTCCGCGACGAAGACGAACGGAACGAGCGCCGCGACGACGAGCGTCAGCGAGCGCGGGCGGCTGATGCGCGCCGCGAGCGCGTCCATCGCCTTCAGGTGGACTGGGCGCTGTGTGAACATGTCCTCCTCGCGGTAGACGCCGGTCCCGAGTGCGAACAGCAACAGCGCCGTCAGCGTCGTCGGGAGCAGGGCGAAGGCGATGCCGCCGGGGCCGACGCTCGCCCCCGTCAGGTCCCGGACCACGAGCGTGAGGGGCGAGATGAGCGCGACGCTCCCCACGTCGGTAAAGATGGCCGGGACGAACGCGAAGGTCATCAACAGTACGGAGATGGCGACGGTGACGAAGGTGAGCTCCTTGAACGAGCGCGCGAACATCGCGCCGACGAACGACGCCGCGAGGAACAGCAGCGCCAGCGCCGCCACCGCGACCACGGAGAGGAGACTCCCGCCACCTGCCGAGAGCGTGATGAGCCCGGTGATGGCACCCGTGATGAGGACCGCCCCCGCGAAGTAGGGGAGCGTCTTGCCGGCGACGATCTCCCGGGGCTTCACGGGTGCGACCAGCAGCAGTTCGCCGCGCCGGTTGAGCCGCTCGCTCAGCACCGACGAGCCGTACGCCTGGATGACGAAGTTCAGCGGGATGACGAACACGAACGCCAGAACGAGCGAGCCGAACGGGAACGGCGGCGCGAGGTCGCCCGGCGTCCCGTTGCTGGTCCCGCCGCCGAAGATGCCGCCCGAGAGCCCGGGGACGCCGAACTGGCCGCCACCGCCACCGGACGGGAGCCCACCGCCGCCCCCACCGTCACCGCCATCACCGCCGCCTCCACCGTCACCGCCGCTGCCGCCATCACCGCCACCGCTGCCGCCGTCCCCGCCGTCGCCGCCGCTCCCACCGTCGCCGCCGTCGGTGACATCGCCCGAATCACGTTCCGCGTACTGCAGCGAGACGGGGAAGACGGGGTAGGCGGCCGACGCGTTGGACTCGTCCAGCATCCGCCGGTCGTTGAACTGCTGGACCGTCGTCCGGAGTTCCGCCACCGCGGCCCGTCCCTTCTCCGAGTCCGCGACCACGAACGACCCCTCGCGGATGAGGAGGTCGGCCTCGCCGGCCGCGACGAGGCCGGGTTCGGGCTCGACGATCCGGAAGGTGTCGTCGCTCGCCACCGCCGGGTGGAAGACGCTGTCATCGGCGACGCCGACGCGGTAGATGCCGTCGTCGAGCGCGAACCCGCCACCCGCCACGGCCGGTGCCAGCGCGAAGGCGAAGAGGAGGGCCACGACCGCCACCGCCACCGTCCGGCGGTCGAGCCCGCCCGCGTGCTTCGTGACCTCCCAGCGGGCGATGCGAAGGACCTTCCGTGGCCTCACTCGTCGGCCCCCGGCGTCGTTGCCCGGGCCGATTCGCCGTCGTCCCCGGCCGCACCCGGGTCGCCCGCTCGCCGGGCCACGGCCCGTTCGGCGTCGCTCTCGCCCTCCGCGAGGTCGAGGAACACGCGCTCCAGCGACGGGTCCTCCGTCCGGATGTCGACCATGCGGCCGCCGGCGGCCGCCGCGGCCTCCCGCGCCGCCTCGACGGCGTCCATCGACTCGACGACGGTCTCGTGGCGCTCGTCGCTCCCCTCGACGGGCGAGGAGCCCTCGACCGGCACGGAGGTGTAGACGTGGTACGTGGTCCGGCCGTACTCGGCCCGCAGCTCCTCGACGCTCCCGCGGGCGACGATGCGCCCCTCGTTCATGATGGCGATGCGGTCGCAGATGGACTCGACGTGGTAGAGGTTGTGCGCCGAGAAGACGACCGTCTTCCCCTCGTCGGCGAGGTCACGGGTGAAGTCGATGATGTAGTTGGTCGTCAGTGGGTCCAGGCCGGAGGCGGGCTCGTCGTACACCAGCACGTCCGGGTCGTTGACCAGCGAGCGGGCGATGGCGACCTTCCGCTTCATCCCCTTCGACATGTCGCCCAGCGGGCGCTCCCGGTATTCCAGGTCGAGCCGGTCGAGCGTGTCGTGGATGCGGGTCTCGGCCACCTCCCGGTCGACGTCGTAGAGGTCCGCGAAGAAGGTCAGGTAGGAGATGGGGGTCATCTCCTCGTACAGCGGCGACTCCTCGGGGAGGAAGCCGAGCTGCTGGCGCATCCGCGGGTCGGCGGCGTCGAAGCCCGCGACGGTGGCCTCGCCGGCGGTCGGTTCGAGCAGGCCCGCGAGCGTCTTCAGCGTCGTCGTCTTGCCGGCCCCGTTCGGACCGATGATACCGAACACCTCGCCGCTCTCGACGGAGAAGGTCGACCCCTCGACGGCGACGAAGTCCCCGTACTCCTTGCGAAGGTCCCGGACCTCGATCATTCGTCGGAGACTGGTGCGGGCGAGACTTAAGTTCGGGCCCCACTGCCGGATCCCCCCGGCAGCCCACAGGGGTACCACCGGAGTAACACATTTGTCCGCGGCCGGTCAGGTTCCGCACATGGTCGCCGAAACTACCCGCGAGGGCGAGACGTGGTACGAGTGCGAGGCGTGCGGCCTGCTGTTCGACGACCCCGACGACGCGGCGGCCCACGAGAAGAACTGCGACGCCGAGGAACCCTCCTACATCCAGTAACGGGGCGACCGCTCAGCCGGGACGACCAACCACGGCCGTCGTCCCGGTCGAAACCGCTTTGGGTGCGCCCCCGGCAGTCGTGGTATGGCGCGGGTCTGTCTGCTGGGCGACGACGACGTGGACCTCCGGTACGAGTTGCTCTCGCGGGAGACCGCCCGTGAGGCGCTCGCGACCTACGACCTCCGGCAGCCGTACCACAACTCGGTGGCGCTGGAGACCGTCTCGCTCGGCGCCGCCGTCTCGCTGCTGAACGACCTGAACTGGTACCTCGTCCGCTTCGTCGACCAGGTGCTCGTCCTCGAACCGTCCGTCAGCGACGACGAGTGGCTCTCGCGGGACCTGGCGGCCGCCCTCCGTGACGACGAACTCACCCCCGAGGAGAGCGACCGGTTCCTGAAGGTGTACGGCGTCGTGACGGCCGGCGGTGGGGACGACGGCGCGAGCGATGAGAGCGACGGAGCCGACGACGAGGGCAACGACGACGAGACGCGCCGTGGTCCCGCCCGGAAGCTCGTCGACCCGATGTTCGTCACGCGGACGGGCCCGGAGCTCCCCGAGTACGACCTCCGCGACGTGGACGAGACGGTCGTCGTCCGCGTCACGGAGGGTGAGTTCGGCGCTTGAGTCTCCGGCCGGTTGAAGTGCGACGGGGCACAGCCTCCGCGTGATGTCGACGCCCTCCACCACCGATACGGACACCGGTGGCCGCCCGGCCCCGTCCACGACCTCGTACTTCTCGCGTGGCGTCGAGGTGGCGGCCGGCCGCCCGTGGCTGGCGCTGGCCCCGCTCGTCGCGGGGCTCCTGTCGCTCGACCAGCTCGAACGGGCCGCCCGCGCCGACGTGACGATGCAGATCAACTTCGGCCTCCCGACGCCCGTCGCCGGGGTCTGGACGTTCCTGAACGCGCCCACCGAGTCCGGCGTCTCCGTGTTCGGCTACTCCAGCACCGCCGTCGCGAACCGGCCGGAACTCCTCCTGACCGGGGTCGGGGTCGCCGGCGGGAGCCTCCTCCTCGTCGGCCTCCTGACGGCCGTCTACCTCGGGAGCATCGACGACGCGCTCGCGGGGCAGTCCAGTGACCCACTCGACAACCTCCGACGGTACGCTCCCGTGACCCTCGTGTTCGCCGCACTCCAGTTCTGCTTCCTGCTGGTCCTGCTGGTCCTCGGCGGTGGTGTCCTCGCGGCCAGGACGGGCGCCGCGGCCGCCCTGTTCGTCCCCGTCTTCATCGCGGCGCTGGTCGGCTACTACCTGCTGGCACCGGGCGTCTACGTCGGTGTCGCCGCGGACCTCGACGTGGTTCCGGCGTTCCGGCGCGGCGCCCGAGTGGCGCTCACGGCGGACTACGTCGTCTTCGCGCTGGCCTACGCCGCCCTCGTGGCGGTCTGCTCGGTGCCGCTGTCGTCGTTCGCGTTCACGGCGGGCCTGCCCACCATCCTCGCGACGGCCCTCGTCGCTGCGCCGGTCGGCCTCGCGCTCAACGCCGCGACGATGGCGTTCGTCCGGTACCGGGTCGGAGAGGCAAGCGACACGACTCGCCCGCCCAGGGACGACGACACCCCGGACGCGGGGCAGTACGAGGAGAAGGGCGACGGCATCGACGGCATCGTGATGGGGATGGGTCCGGCAGAGGACGAGGACGGAGACGAGGCTGATAACCGGCGAGACCAGTAGCGGATACCGGAGCCGGACACCTCCAGTGGACCGGGGATGTGCTCCGGGGATACCGTTCAGAACTCCCGTCGCGTCCCCGCGAACGCCGGGTCGAACGGGAGCCCGACATCACCCCAGTAGACGAGGAGGTTGTTCTCGAGGTCCGTCTTCAGGTAGTGCTCCACAACCGCCCCGAGGTCCGAGCCAGCCCCGGTCCGCACGCCGTCGAGGTAGGCCGGACCGAGTTCCTCGCCGAAGCGCGTGTTCGTGACCACCTCGCCGCGCCAGACCGTCTCGGCGGGCGTCGCGTCGTAGGCCGCGACACACTCCTCCAGGCTGGGCCACTTCCGCCCCGCGTCGTCCGCCCGTCGCTTGCGGTCGGCGTAGAGGTCGAGGTGGTCGACGGGTGGGAGCGCGACGGGGGCGGCGTCGTGGGCCTCGAGCCGCGTGTGGAGGAACGGGAGGTCGAACTCGGCACCGTTGTAGGTGACCAGCCGGTCGGCCCCGTACCCGGCCAGCCGGTCGAACGCCTCGCGGATGACGGCCACCTCGTCGTCGCCCGCCCGGAGCACGCAGTCGTACTCAGCGGCCGAGCCGGGCGTGCCGCGCTCGTGGATGCCGACGCCGATGGCGACCACCTCGCCCTGCTCGGGGTCCCAGTGTGTCGTCTCGATGTCCAGCGTCGTGACCCGACCCGCCCCGTCGTCGTCCCGGGAGAACTGCATGGCCGGTGCCGTCGGCGAAGTGGTATAAAAGCGTGCGGTGACCGGAGTGGAAGTGAACCTCACTCGAAGCCGCGACCGACGCCGTCGTCCTCGATGAGGTCGTCGAGTTCCTTCGACAGCAGTTCCTCGGCCTCCTCGAACGTGTCGGTCAGTTCGTCCATCTCGTCCGGGCGGCCGTCGAACTCGTACTCCATCGGGCCGAACGCGGGCGAGTCGAGCGCGTCCATCACGTCCTCGAACAGCGCGTCACCGGTCGTCGGCGCGTCGGCGTGGGTCTTCAGGACCTCCTCCAGTCGCTTCGCCGACTCCTTCGCGGCGTCCTCGTCCTCCGGGGCCGAGCGGACGCCGAACCGGCCGTCGTGGTCCCGGTCGGGGAACAGCGGTTCGAGGTCGTCGTCGATGCGACGGGCCACCTCGCTCCCGACGCCCTTCACGTCGAACGGGTTCCGGGCGTAGGTCTTGAGCTGGAACACGCCCGCCGAGGGGTGCCCGATGAACATATCCTCGCCGAGGCCGCCCCTGCGGTCCCCCGCGACGGCCCGCCAGCCGTCCGGGTCGGCCCCGGAGTCGACCACGTCCTCGACGATGTCCTGCCAGTCGCGCACGCGCATGAGGGTGGGTAACGGTGGCGACGGCAAGAGCGTGTCGTCCCCGACGCCACCCGCCGGTCCAGTAGTGGGGGTGACCGACACGCTCTTTCCCCCGACGGCACAGGGACGGCTGTGAACGTTCGGGGGCCAGTGGTCGAGGTCGGCGAGACGCGGACGGTGAGCGGCGGGACCGACCTCGCGGAGGTGACGGTTCGACCGGAGGGGGGCCGAGCGGCGCCGACGCAGGTGACGCTGTGGCGCAAGTGGGCCGAATCCGTCGACTACCTCGAACCGGGGATGGAACTCCTGGTGACGGACGTCGAGACCGACGAGTGGCAGGGCGAGACGCAGTACAGCACGACCCCGACCTCGTGGGTCGTCGTCGAGCCGGACTTCCTCGTCGACGTGACGGGCATCCGCGCGTGGGTCCAGTGCCCGCGGATGTACTACCTGAACAAGTTGCAGGGCGTCCCGCTGAAGTACCCCGTCGTGAAGGGGACCGTCGTCCACGAGGTGTTCGGCGACCTGCTGCGCGGCGGCGACCTGGACGAGGCCGTCGAGCGGCAGGTCGAGGCGGCCGCGCTCGACATCGGCCTCCTGGGGCTGGACCCCGACGAGGTGGCCGAGGAGGTGCGCGCGAACGCGGCGGCCATCGAGGCCTGGCTGCAGCAGGGGACGCTCACCGAGGCGGACGAGTGGCGCTCGGAGCAGACGCTCGTCTCGGAGACGTTCGGCATCAAGGGCCGCGCCGACGCCGTCCGCCGGGGCGCGCCGGTCGAGTTGAAGACGGGCAAGAACACGAAGGGCGAACCCCGGTTCCAGGACAAGGTGCAGGCGGCGTGTTACGCGCTGATGCTGGGGGAGTACGCGGACGTCGATGGCGCCGTAGCGGAGGATGGAACGCCCATCAGCGGCGGCGGCGACACCGCGGCGGCCATCCCGGACACGGGGACGCTCATCTACACGAAGAACGCGGCACTCGACCGCAACGAGGAGTCCGGCGACCTCTCCCCGGCGAAGGACTTCTCCATCGGTCGGGGCTTCGCGGAGTACGTCCTCCGCGAGCGCAACCACCTCGCCGCGATGGAGCACGACCACTCCGTTCCGACGGGGTACGAGGCGAACGCGAAGTGCGAGTACTGCTTCGAGCAGGACCCGTGCATGGCGGTGGCGGGGCGGCTCGAACAGGAGGCCAAAGCCGGGATGATCCCCGGCATCGCGGTCGCCGAGGAGGAGCAGGCGTACTTCGAGCGCTTCTACCGTGCCATCGAGGAGGAGCGCCGGGAGGTCCACCACGAGTACCGCAAGCTCTGGGAGCAGACGGCCCAGGAGCGGGCCGACGACGACCGCGCGCTCATCGGGCTGGAGCCGGCGGGCCGCGAGTGGCGCGAGGCCGAGAGCCGGTGGGAGCTGCGCGCCCGCCGGACGAGCGAGGCCGTCTCGAAGATCCGCGAGGGCGACCTCGTCCTCGCCAGCGAGGGCCACCCGACGCGGACGAAGGCCGAACTCGCGCGCGTCGAGTCGCTGGGGACCGGCACCGACGGCGAGGTCGTCCTGACGGCCGACGAGCCGCTCGACGTCCGCCGGCTGGACGTGTATCCCTCCGAGTTGACCGTCGACCGGCAGCTGAACGCGCTCCACGACGCCATCCTCGCGGGCGACGACGAGCGCAAGGACGTGCTGTTCGGGCGGCGCGAGCCGGCGTTCCGCGACGACCACGAGACGCACATCGACAACAACGAGTCGCAGAACGAGGCCGTCAACCTCGCGCTGAACGCCGAGGACTTCGCGCTGGTCCACGGGCCGCCGGGGACCGGCAAGACGTACACGCTGGCGACGCTCGTCCGCGCGCTCGTCGACCGCGGTGATCGCGTCCTCCTCTCGGCGTTCACCAACCGCGCGGTCGACAACGCGCTGGAGGCCCTGCGCGACCAGGGGTTCGAGGAGTTCCTCCGCGTCGGTTCGAAGTCCGGCGTCCGCGCGGATATGCACGACCACCTGCTGGACCGGACCGGGGACCCCGACCGGGTCGCGCGCGAACTGCGCGAGGCGCCCGTGGTGGCGGCGACCACCGCGTCCTGCGGGTCGCGGGCGGTGAAATCACGCGAGTTCGACGTCGCCGTGGTCGACGAGGCCGGCCAGCTGACGGAGCCGGGGACCTTCCTCGCGACGAACCGCGCCGACCGGTTCGTGCTCGTCGGCGACCACCAGCAGCTCCCGCCCGTCGTCCGTGCCGAGAATAGCGGGGGCGAGCAAAGCGAGCCCCTGGACTCGAGCGGGGACCGAAGCGACCCGCGAGAGCACGACCTGCAGACGTCGCTGTTCGAGCGGCTCATCGAGGCCCACCCCGGGGCGGGCGTGATGCTGGACCGTCAGTACCGGATGTGCCAGCGGGTCCAGTGGTTCTCCTCGGAGGAGTTCTACGACGGGGAGTTGCGCCCGGCGACGCCCGAGGTGGCGGGCCGCCGGCTCGACGACCTCGACGGCGTGGACCCCTCGCTGCTTCCGGCACACCTCTCCGACGCCGTCGCGTTCGTGGACCCGGACGGCCGGCAGGTCGGGAACACGAACCCGACGGAGGCCGACGCGGTGGCCGACACGGTGCGCGCGTACCTCGACGCCGGCGTCGCGCCCGAGGACATCGGCGTCATCGCGCCGTTCCGGGCACAGGTCGCCGAGATCGGCAAGCGCCTCGACGGCACCGGCGTCGCCGTCGACACCGTCGACCGGTTCCAGGGGTCGGCGAAGGAGGTCATCGTCGTCTCGTTCGTCGCCACCGACGACGTGGAGAGCCCCATCTTCGAGGATCATCGCCGGATGAACGTCGCGCTCACGCGGGCGAAGCGGGCGCTCGCGCTCGTGGGCGACGCGACGGCGCTGGAGTCGGACGACTTCTACCGGCGGCTGCTGGCGTGGGCGCGGCGATAGGGCGGACAGCCGCCCGGGACAGTCGGGAGACCCGCGTCCCCGACGGCTGCTCGCCGGTGGTGCTACCAGGGGTAGTCGATGTCGAAGGCTTCCCGGAGGCGCTCACGCCACTCCTCCTCGCCGACGACCGGGTGCTCGGTCGCCTCGCCGTCGATCCACTCGACGAACTGGGTCGGGGTGAGCTTCACGTGTCCGTCCGCCGTCGCGCGGGTGACGACCGGTGAACCGGTGAACGGCGACTCCGGAGCGGTCGAGAGGTGGTCGTTGGTGGCCGCGAAGTAGTCCAGGGACCGGGCCGTCGTCTCGAACAGGTAGCGGTCGGTCCACTCGCCGGTCCTCGGGCACCGGTACTGTGTCAGCCCGTGGGCGTCGGGCCGTTCCGTGCCGACCACCCGCCACGCGACGCCCGCGTCGTCGGTGACCACGCGCCCGTCCAGCGGGAGCGGGCGGCGCATCGTCGGCGTCCCGAGCCCCACGTCCACGAGATACCGCTCGTCCGCCAGCGTCACCAGGTTCACCAGGTGGTTCGCCGGGGGGCGGGCCTCGCCGTCCGCCCGGAGCATCTTCGCCGCCACGTACGACTGCTCGACACCCAGGGCGTCGAGCAGCCAGCCGAACAGGCCGTTGAGTTCGTAGCAGTACCCGCCCCGGCCCCGGACGACGACCTTCTCGAACAGGGCCGCGAGGTCGAGCCTGACACCGCCCCCGGACTGCGACCCGAACGGGTCCCCCGCGACCGATAGCGTCTCGAACGGGACCCCCCGGACGTGTGCCTCCTGGAGCGTCGCGACCGCGGCAGCGTCGGGCTCCCCAGCCGGGAGTGGCTCTCCCCCGAACCGCTCCAGGTAGACGTGCGGTTCCATACCACACTGACTCGCCGGTCAGGGTATATGGGTACTCCCGGCCCTAACCGGGGCTATTAGTTGCAGGGGGCCTCGCGTGCCAATCCTTATCAAGTGGGGAAGCGTGACACGCACACATGTCACAGAGCGACACCGGCGTCGACGACGCCAACGTGGACACGACGCTCGCCAACGAGCACGCCGAACCGAACATGGAGGTCCTGGCCGGAATCTTCGCCGACGGCCTCGTGGGCGCGCTCGGCGGCTTCGTGGGTACCTCGCTGATGACCGTCGTGTTCCTCGTGGGGGCGTCGCTGGGCGGCTTCGAGATGTCGTCGTTCGGGACGACCGCGCAGCTCATCGGGCTGGACGCCATCCTCGGGCCGGAGATGGTGCTGGCGGCGGGCTACGTCATCTTCCTCGGCGGCGGGATGACGACGTGGCCGCTGCTGTTCGCCTCCATCGGGCGCTACCTGCCCGGCGAGAACTTCGCCACCGCCGGCCTCACCTACGGGTTCGTCCTCTGGACGGGCTTCGTCCTGGCGTTCAACGTCGGCTACAGCGGCACCTCGCTGGTGCTGTACGTCCTGATCACGCTCGTCGCCCACCTGGTGTACGGCTTCTCGATGGGCTCGGTGTTCGACTACCTCGCCGACCGGCCCCAGACGCTGGTCTGAGGCGGTCGGCTCGGCACCCGCGCGACTCGCGCGGCATGAGCTTAACCGCCCCCAGCACCAACCGGACGCATGGCTCTCGACCTCGGCCTCACGCTGCCGTTCTGTGACACCCCCGAGCAGTCCGTCGTCATCGCCGTCGGATCGGGACTCCTCGGGGGCGGCATCGGCCTCGCGACAGGGCTCGACCCGACCGGTGTCGTTGCACTCGCTGGGGGCCTCGCCGTCGCCGGCGAGGTGGCCGGGCACGCCGCGGCGGGTGACTTCCGACGCTGGTTCGGCAGCGGGGCGTCCCCCGACGCCGAGCCGTAGCGATCTGGATTCCGCGACGAGAGGTCCGACGAATTGCCCGTCCCCGTGTCCGCTGATCCAGGTATCCACGTGCCGGGGCGGGACCGACGCTCTCGCCTGCTCGGTCGCCGACGGACTCGTCCTATCCTCGTCACGACACGCTCGACGGTGCGGAACCCGTATCCGGCATCCGGCGGCCCGGTGTGTGTAACTGGTACACAAACGTTATATCCTTTCTCGGCGACTGTTCGCGGTAGCAGCTGACGTTCCTGGGGTCCGAACTCAGCTATCCATAGAGCCATGAGTAATCGAATCCCGGGCAGAGGGGGAAGTGTCAGCGAACACGGACGGGCGGGTGGGCGCGACTGGCACGGGACCGTGAGTCGACTGTTCGTCGTCGTCGTCGCGGCGCTCCTCGTGACGGCGACGCTGGAACCGGTCGTCGTCGTGCGGGCTCAGAGCGGCAGCGCCGTCGGGGGACTCGGCGGCGCGTCGTCCGCCGATATCGATCCTCCGGGGGCCGAGGGAGCCCCACCCGACGCCGGCCAGCCGTCGGTCACGGGCGCGGTGACCGACTCGCTGACGCAGGTCGCCCCCGACAAGAGGGGGAACACCGGTCACGAGCCGTGGCTCTACCACCTCGAGGGGGTCGTCAACGCCGCCAACGGGAACCTCTACGTCTCGGCGGCGGACGCCGGAACCCGGGCGCGGGGCGGTGACATCCGGCTCGTCCGGTCGTACAACAGTCTCCGCAGCGGCGAGTACAGCCCGTTCGGCTTCGGCTGGACGCACAACTACGCGATGCGGCTCGTCACACGGTCGGACGGGACCGTCGTGTTCCTGGACGGCGACGGCTCGGCGCACACCTTCACGCCGTCGTCGGGTGGCTCCGGCTACGACGCGCCGCCCGGCGTCACCGCCCGACTCCGCGCTGCCGGGGCCGGGTTCACGCTCGACCGGCTGGACGGGCGGACCCTCCGGTTCGACGAGGATGGCGTCCTCCAGTCGCTCGAGGACCGCAACGGCAACCGGCTCACCCTCTCGTACACCGACGGCAACCTCACCAGCATCGCCGACGACTCCGGCAAGCGGCTCGAGTTGACCTACACCGCCGGCGGCTACATCAGCAGCGTGACCGACCCGCTCGGCCGGACGGTGGCGTACACCTACCGCGTCGGCGACCTCGTCTCGGTGACCGACCCGCTCGGCCGGGTGACCGAGTACGACTACTACGGCAACCACAAGCTCGCCGGCGAGACCCGACCCGGGGGCCAGCGGCGCTCGATCCACTACTACGACGGGTCCGACCGTGTTCGCTGCGTGAGTCCGGAGGCCGACTGCACGGAGTCCGGCGTCGTGTTCGGCTACGACGGCCCGAACGCGACCGCGACCGCCACGAGCGTCGTCAGCGGCGATCAGCAGGTCGTCACCCTCGATGCGCAGGGCAGTCCCGTCTCCATCACCGCTGGTGGCGAGTCCGTGACCGCGGTCTGGAACGCCGAGCGGAACCCCGTCGAACTCCGGAACAGGACGGGGACCTACACGTTCGAGTACGACGCCTACGGCAACGCCGTGGCGGTGACTGGGCCGAACGGGACGGTCCGGCAGGGGTGGACCACCGTCGATACCGCGGACCGCTACGTCTCGTTGCTGACCAGCCACACCGACCGTCGCGGTCGGACGACGACGTACGCGTACGACGACCGGGGGAACCGCATCTCGGAGACCGACCCGGCCGGTCGGACCCGGACCACCCGGTACGACGCCCAGGGCAACCCGGTCGCGGACACCGGTTTCGGCGGCCACACGACGATGTACACGTACGACACACACGGGTTCCGGACCGCGGTCGTCGACCCCGTCGGCCGGGCGACGAACTACACGTACGACGCCGTCGGCCGACGGCTCTCCGAGACGAACGATGCCGGCCACAGCTACAGCTTCGAGTACGACGCGGCCGACAACCTCGTCCGGCGGACCGACCCGCTCGGGGGTGTCACCCGAATCAGCTACGACATCGACGGCTACATGGACGAGGTGACCGACGCGACGGGCCGCAGTTTCAGCCCATGGCGGGAGTCCGCCGGTGTCGCCGGCTCCTTCCAGCGTGACGCGGCCGGCCGGGCCGTCGCCGCGACGACGGCCGACGGGACGATATCGGTCTCCCGGACCCTCGCGGCCGACCGGGTCGAGCGGCTCGTCTACGACTTCGGCGGACTCACCAGCGAGATCGACTACCAGTACGACACACACGGCCGGGTCACCGGGTTCTTCGGTCCCGGCGGTACCACGACGTACGAGTACGACGCCCTCGACCGGGTGACCCGCCTCGACGGCCCCTCCGGCGAGTGGGGCGAGTTCACCTACGACGGCGACGGACGCCTCGCGAGCGCGGCCTACGCGAACGGCGTCACGACGAACTACACGTACACGCCGGCCGGCGAGATCAGCCAGATCCTGACGGTCGGCCCTGCACGCTCGACAGCGACCGCCACACCAACGCCGACGCCGACCTCGACAGCCACACCAACGCCGACGCCGACCTCGACAGCCACACCAACGCCGACAGCGACCTCAACAGCTACGCCGACGCCCACACCGACCTCAACAGCTACGCCGACGCCCACACCGACCTCAACAGCTACGACGACGGCCACGGCCACGCCCACACCGACACCGACAGCGACAGCCACGCCCACACCGACGCCGACAGCGACACCGACGCCCACGGTTCTCGTGAACCGTACGTACCGGTACGACGGCGCGGGGAATCTCGTGGAACGTTCCGACGGGGGGGCGCTCACCAGCTACCGCTACGACGCGCGGAACCGGCTCCTCGGGGTGACGTACCCCTCCGGGAAGACGATCAACTACACCTACGACGCCGTCGGGAACCGGCTCACACGGTCGGTGAACGGCACCGTCGAACGGTACACGTACGTCGCAGGGAACCGGCTCGTTCGGGTCGGCACGACCGAGTACCGGTACGACGATGCGGGGAACCTCGTCGAGAAGCGCGTCGACGGCGAGGTGACGACCTACACCTACGGGGCCGGCGGCCGGCTCGAGACCGTCGCGCTCCCGGGTGGCGAGTCGGTCAGCTACCGGTACCTGCCGACGGGCGAGCGGATCAGCCGGACGACCGCGAGCGGAACGACCTACTACGCGTACGTCGGCAGCGACGTCGTCGCCGAGTACGACGACGGCGGTGCCCTCGTCCGCCGGTTCACGCACGCGCCCGGCGTCGACCGCCCGCTCGTCGTCGAGCAGGCCGGCACGGTCGCGTACCACCACCAGGACGCCCGCGGCGACGTCCTGGCGCTGACCAACGAGACCGGCGCCCCGGTCGGTTCCTACGAGTACTCGCCGTACGGTGCGTCGGCTGCCCCCCCGACGGCGACGCCGTACGGGTTCACCGGCCGGAGTTACGACGCGGCGACGGGCCTCTACTACAACCGGATGCGCTACTACGACCCCGAGACCGGTCGGTTCACGCGGCTCGACCCCATCGGCGTCGCCGGCGGCGCGAACATGTACCGCTACGCCAGCAACAACCCGCTCCGCTTTACCGATCCCACCGGCCTGCTGGACTGGTGGAACGGCGGCTGTTCCGGGAGCAGCGTCCAGCCGGGCGCGATCGACGTCACCATCGCCAAGCAGAGCTCGTGCAGCGGCGGCCTCAGCAACGGCGCGTCCGGGCAGGACTGTGATATCGAGGCGACCGTCACGGACATCGGGCTGTTCGCCGACGCGAAGGTCGTCTCCGCCGGTCTCGACTCGACTCCGCTCGTCACCCAGGGCCCGGCCTGCGGGGCCGGGCTCGCGGGGATCACGTTCTACTGTCTCGGCCCGCAGGCCGCCGTCGAAGCGGCCGGCGGTGTCACCGCCGGCATCGGCGGCTGCATCAGCCAGGGCGGGCTGGCGTCCGGCTTCCAGGGCAACGCTGGCGTCAGCATCGACGGTGGCGTCGGGGCCGGCCTCGGTCTCGCCCGGGTCATCACCATCGACTCCGTCGACTGTGACTGCGTGAAGACGGACCTCAACCCGAAGTACGCGGGCTGCAAGCAGTGCAAGGACGACGACGACCCCGACCGCCCGCCGGGCGGTGACCACCCCGACGACAACCACGACCTCTCGGTCGACGGCTACGACCGGGTCTACCCCGGCTTCGAATACGACCGGGGGGCGAGCGTCGCGGTGCTGGACCGGGGCTTCGTCGACGAGTTCACCGACTTCCTGGCCGCACGTGACGCGACGGCGGCCTCCGTCGATGTCCGCACCCCGGCGGCCGAACTCGCCCGCTACGACGTCATCGTCGTCCCGTCGGGCGGGCTCCTCGGGCTCCACTCGCTGGGCTCGTTCGAGGCGAAGCTCGACGACTACGTCGCCGACGGCGGGACGCTCGTCGTCCTGCCCCAGCAGCGCGGCTACGAGTACGACCCGGTCCCCGGCGAGCTGGCGGGCTACGGCTGGCTCGAGGACCAGAGCTGCCAGTACGGCTCCGTCGGCCTCACGACCTACTGTGCGGCCGTCGCCTCCGTCGGCTCGGAGACCGCCACCGTCAACGTCGACGGCTACTTCACGACCTGGCCGGACAACGCGACGGTGTTCCTCTCGCGGACGGTCAACGGGCAGCCCGCGATGCTCGCCTACGGCCACGGCGAGGGGCGCGTCCTCGCGACGACGACGTACAGCGACTGGGCGTTCGGCCACCACGCCTCGACCGCCAGCGGCCGGGCGTTGCTGTGGAACGTCATCCGGTGGTCGACCAGCCCCCACGACATCCAGACCGTCCAGCGGGGCGACCGCCTCTCGACGACCGCCGACGTCACCAGCTACGTCGCGGTCACGGCCGACGCGGTCCGGGTCGACTTCCGGGACAGCGCCGGCACGGTCGTGGGCTCACAGACGACGCGACTGCCGCTGGCCGGCTTCGCCAACACGACGGTCCCCGTCGCCTACGACGTGCCGGAGACGGCCCGTCTCGGCATCTGGGAACTCGAGTACGTCCTCCTGAACGACAGCTACGGCGAGGTCCAGCACGTCCGCGACATCGGCCGGTTCGCCGCGGGCGCGTTCGAGGACGGGTCGACCGGGCTGTTCACCTCCGAGGACATCACGTTCGCGGTGACCAGCGACGCCGAGCGGTACGCCAACGGCGGCAACGCGACGTTCCGCATCACGATCCGGAACGCGGGCGCCACCGACGAGACGGTCACCGCGTGGTGGTCGTACCCGCACAACTTCGGACGGGTGGACAACTCGCGGGTGATGTACGGTGCGCCGACGACGGTTCCCGGTGAGCGGAACAGCTGGCTCAACGAGACGGTGACCGTGCCCGCGGGCGGCGAGCGGATCATCACCCACGAGATCCCGGTCTACTCGTTCGACCGGCTGTGGGCGCAGTTCTACCGCGGCGACCGCGACTCCACGGAGTACCTCGGGCGAACCAGCCGCGGGTTCTTCTCGTTCCGCCCCGACGTCACCACGGACGTCGTGCTCGCGGCGGCCGAGTACCGCTGGGGCGACACGGTCGACGCGACGGTCCGGCTCGACGGCCGCAGCCAGGTGCGGACCGAGATTCGGGCGGTCGGCCCCGAGAGCACGCTCGTGTTCGACGACGAGGCCGTCTCCCGACTCCTCGAGAACCGGACGACCGTGCTGAACGTCTCGTTCGTGCTCCCGAGGAACGCCCCGCCGGGCGTCTACACCGTCGTCGCCGAGTCGTACGTCGGCGACCGGAAGGTCGGGTTCGACTCCGCGGGGTTCACCGTCCCCGACTCGCTCACCCGGACGGTCCCCGACCTGCCGGCGAGCGTCGAGAACGGGAGCCAGGTCGGGTTCACCGTCGTGAACTTCGGGCCGCGCCCGTCGAACACGACGCTCGACGTCGCGCTCCGGGCCCCCGACGGAACGGTCGTCTGGCGCGACAACGCCTCGCTCGCGCTCCCGGCCGACGACCGACGGTCGGTCACGTTCCCCGTCGAGACCGGTCCCGTCACCCTCGGCAGCTACGAACTCGTCTACACGACCACGCCGGAGTGGGAGTCCCCCGTGACCCGGCGGTACCAGCTCCCGAGCTCGTGGCTCCCGAGCGTTACGTTCGACCGGGCGTCGGCCGCGGCCCGTGAGCGCGTCACCGCGACCCTGACGCTGACGAACGACGGCCGCTTCGGCGCCCCCGTCCCGGTGACGGTCCAGGCCCCCACGGCGGGCTACGTCGACACTACCCGGCTCGACGTGGCTCCCGGAGCGAAAACGACCGTCCAGCACGCGTTCACGCTCCCGGCCGACGTCACCAGCGGTCCGGTCGACGTGACCGTCGCCGTCGGGCCCGGCGGGAGCGTCTCGCGGACGTTCGCGCTCCCCGTACCGCCGTCCGACCTGCGCCTCGGCCTCGGTGGGGACGGGCCCCACGCCGCCGGCGACCCGGTGCCCGTCGCGCTGACGAACGTCGGCGGCGTCGATACGGACGCGACCTGCCGGTTCGTCGTCACCGGTCCCCGAGGCGTCCGTGTCGACGAGCGCACCACCACGGTCGACCTCGAGGCCACCGCGACGGTCGAGCTGTCGGTCGCCCTGCCGGCGCAGGCGATCACCGGACGGTACTTCCTCGAGTCCACCTGCGAGGACGCGGGCACGGGCGAGACGACGACCCGGACCGAGACGTTCGACGTCACCGGCCTCGACGCCGACCTCGGGCTCTCGACCGACCGGACCGTCTACGACACCGGCGAGGACGTCACCGTCACGGTCACCATCGACAACCGGGACGGTGCCATCGAGAACGGCACGCTCCGGCTCGAGATCACCGACCCCGCCGTGAACGCCAGCCGGTCGCCGCTCCGGGCCACCTCGCAGGCGGTGGCGACCACCGGGTTCGTGCCGGCGGTGGCGCCGCCGGCCGCACCCGCGCTCGCACCCCCGACGACCATCACCGGCAACGTCACCGTCACCAACGACACCGTCTGGACCGACCGGGACCTCGTCGTCGACGGGTTCGTCGTCGTCGAGTCCGGCGGGAGTCTCACGCTCCAGAACACGACGCTCCGGTTCGCGATGGCGACCGACCTGGCCTCCGGGATCGAGGTCCGGGACGGCGGGACGCTCCGGGTGCTCGGCGGTTCGGAGATCGGGTCGACCGACCGGTTCGACTCGGTGTACTTCATCTCGAAGCGGGGGTCGACCCTGGAGCTGCGCGATTCGACGATCCGAGACGTCGGCCGGTCGACCGGCAGCTTCGTCCGGAACTACGGAGTCATCGTCAGCGCCGACGACGCGATCGTCGAGAACGTCACGTTCCGGGAGAACAACTACGCGCTCATCATCCACAACACGACGGGCGTCACGGTCCGGAACAGCCGCTTCGGCGAGTTCGACAACGTCGACGTCCGGTTCTCCAGCGGGACGGTCCTCGAGGGGAACACGTTCGCCCGGAGCGCGGACGTCCGGTTCTACTACGCGACCGACGGCGTGTTCGCCGACAACCTGGTCGAGGAGACGACCCTCGAGATCACCCAGTCGACCAACGTGACGGCGCGAGCCAACACCTTCAGCGACGACTTCGGCCTCGGCATCAACCTCCGTGACTCCGACCGGAACCACATCGCCGACAACAGCTTCACCAGCGGTGCGGTGTACGCGTTCCAGAGCGACAACAACCGCATCGTCAACAACACCGCGACGGTCGTCTCGCGTGAGGGGTTCGAGCTGCTCGAGGCCCACAACAACGTCCTGCAGGACAACACTGTCGAGGGTGCCGACGACGGCATCCGGATCCACCGGTCCACGAACACGACGCTCGTCGGGAACCGGATCAACGGCAGCGTCGAGGCCGGCGTCCGGTTCCTGGAGGCGGTCGACGTGACGATGCGGGACAACGTCATCACGAACGCGTCGCTGTCGGTCGACCGGCGGTTCGTCGGCACGCGCCCGCTGGTCAACTTCGTCCACGACATCGACACGAGCAACACGCTCGACGGGCGCCCGGTCTACTACCTGGTGGACTGGAGCGACGCGACCGTGCCGACCGGTGGCGGGGTCGTCTACCTCGTCAACGCGAGCCGCGTGACCGTCGCGGGGACGACCGGCGAGTCGGTCAACGTCGTCGCCTCGCGGAACGTGACCGTCCGCGACGGACTCGCCGAGGCGGGCACCTACGGTGTGTTCGTCCGCGAATCGACCGGGACGACCGTGACGGGCATGACCGTCCGGAACAACGTGGAGGGGATCACCATCCGCAACTCCGACTGGACGACCCTCACGGCGAACACGCTCGTCGACAACACCGACTACGGGATCGACGTCCACGGGCGGTTCAACACCGTCAACGTCGGCGCCGAGATCCGCGACAACGATGTCAGTGGCGACAACTTCGTCGAGGCCAGCATCCACGTCCAGTACATCGACGGCGACGTCGTCGTCGCCGACAACGACGCCTTCCGCGCCCGTGATGGCGGTATCCACATCGAGTCCGTGCCGGGCGTGACCGTCACGGACAACCGGATCACGGAGGGACAGTTCGGCGACGGCATCCTCATCACCAGAGAGCCCGGTGCGACCGTCCGCAACAACACGGTCGGGGGCGGCGTCACGGGCATCGAGCTCCAGGCGGCCGGCGACGGCCTCGTCGTCGGCAACACGGTCAACGGCTCCGCGTACGCCATCGAGGTCTCGAACGCCGACAACGTCACCGTCCGGGACAACGACGTCGCGAACACCACGCAGTTCGCGCTGCGGTTCGGGTCCACGACGAACACTATGGTGACCGGGAACGTCGTCCAGAACTCGGAGGGGAGTGGCCTCTACGCGACGGAGGTATCCACGTTCGTCCTCCGGGACAGCGAGTTCATCGACGTCGGTTTCGGTCGGTTCTCGCGCGTCGAACCCGGCATCGATATCCGGGGCGGCTCGTTCGGCCGCCGGAGCGACGATGTCACCGTCGGCAACGTCACCGTCGTCGCCGAGGGGACGGGCATCACGATGCGGGAGGTCGATACCGGGCTGTTCGACGGGAACGACCTCGCCGACACCGCCCTGGGCTTCGAGCTCCGCGACTCGACGGGGGTCGTGGTCCGGAACCACTCGCTCGGCACCGCGGGCTTCGACGTCGTCGGGTCCGGGCTCCGGTACTTCGCCCACGACATCGACGGCACCAACACGATCGCCGGTCGGCCCGTCGCCTACGAGCGCGACCTGACGGGGACGAGCGTCGACGGGCGCGGCCTCGGCCAGGTCTGGCTGGTCAACGCCACCGACGTCACGCTCGTCGGCGGCGGGGCAGCGGTCGCGGCCTACTCGCGGAACGTCACCATCGACAGGGTCGTCGCCACCGGACTCCGCGACGGTGTCGCCATCGACACCGTGGTGGACGCGACGGTCACGAACACGACGGTCCGGGACGCCGAGCACGGCGTCTACATCTACGGGTCCGTCGGGACGACCGTCGAGAACGTCACGGTCACGAACGCGACCTACGGGGTGTTGAACGACAGACAGGTCGGCGTCTCCGCGAACAACACCACCGTCGTCGACAGCACGTTCACCGACAACCGCTACGGGGTGTTCATCGCCGACGTCGGCGACGACTCGGTCGTCGCGACCAGCCTGTTCACCGGCAACGTCTACGGAGTGTTCGTCGACAACGCGGACGACGTCACCATCCGCGAGAACGAGGTCGCCGGCAACGAGTACGGCATCCGACTCGACCGCACGCAGCGGACGCTGGTGCGCCGGAACCTCGTGACCGACAGTCGCGTCGGAATGGACATCGACAACACCCGGTACCTGCTCGCGTACGACAACTACCTCGACAACCCGACCGGGAGCAACATCGCCGGATTCGGCCAGTTCGAGGACCGATGGAACGTCACGAAGACCCCCGGCGAGAACATCGTCGGCGGCCCGTTCCTCGGCGGGAACTTCTACCACGACTACCCGGGCGTCGACCTCGACGGTGACGGGCTGGGCGACACCGAACTCGGCTCGAACGGGTACTACCTCGGCGACTTCCACCCGCTCGTCCCCCCGGCCGACCGTGGCGCGCTCGTCTGGAGTGCCAACCGGACCGTCGACGTCCCCGCGGGGACCGTCGCGACGGTCACGGTCGTGGTTCCGGGGGCGGTGCTGACCGACGGGAAGCTGAAGCTCTCCGGCGAGCTGACCTCGACCTCGACCCAGACGGTCGCGATCGAGGACCCGCCGTTCTACGTGGTGGACGGCGACACCCTCCTCACGCTCGAGAGCGACGCCCGCCAGTACGAACCCGGCGACGTCGTTCGGATCAGCGGCGTCCTCGAGAACCGCGGCTCCGTCCAGCAGACGTACGCACTCTCGGTCACCGCCGACGGGACGACACTGGTCGACGAGTCACTCGTCCTCGGGGCCGGCGAGCAGCGGAGCTACACGACGGAGGTCACGGCGACCGGTGCCGGGACGGTCGACCTGCGAGCGACCGCCGGCGGCCTGACCATCGAGGACAGCGTCGAGGTAATCGTTCCGGACGTGTCGGCGACGCTCGACGTGCCCGACACGGTCGGGCGCGACCCGTTCGTCGCGGCGGTCGACGTGACCAACGAGGGCCGGATCGACGCGACGGTCGAGGTCGACCTCGCCGGGACGACCCGGACCGTGACGCTCACGCCGAACGAGACGGTACGGGTCGAGACGACACTCACCGCCGACGAGGACACGGTCGTCGAGGCGACGCTGACCGGTGACCTCGTGGCGACCCTCCGGCAGCCGGTGGCGTTCGGCGAGGCGGCGACGGTGACGCTCGCGCCCGCCTCGGTCTACGCGGCGGGCCCCGTCGAGGTGCCGTACACCGTCTCGAACACCGGCTCGCTCCCCGCCACGTTCGACACGACCTTCACGGTCGACGGCCGGACCCGGACGCTGTCGGTGTACCTCTCGCCCGGCGATGCGACGACCGGGAGCGTCGTGTTCGACCTGCCGGCCGGCAACTACACCGTCGACGCGACGTCACCGCTCGCCACCGCGTCGGCACCGCTCCGGGTCGCAGAGCCCGATCAGGTGGCGCTCACGGCTGTCGCCGCGGACGAGCCGGCGAACGGCAACCTGTCGGTGAACGTGACGCTGCGGAACGTCGGCCCGAACGAGGTCGACGGCGGACTCCGCGTCGACGCGACGGTGGCCGCCACGACCGTCCCGTTCACGCTCGCGCCCGGCGAGACGCTCGACCGGGTCGTCACCATCGACATCCCCGAGGGGGTGGCGCCCGGCGTCCGGAACGTCACCGCCGAGGCCGAGGTCGGCGGCGAGACGCTGGCGACCGCGACGGACACGTTCGCCGTCCTCGGCCCGCGACTCGCGCTCGAATCAGGTCCCGGCGTCGTGACGACCGGCGTCGGCCAGGGGGCGCAGCTGAACCTCACGCTCGTCAACACCGGCAGCTACGAGGGCTCGACCACGGTCGCCGTGACCATCCCGGGCATCTTCGAGGGGAGCGAGCAGGTCTGGCTCGCGCCGGGCGAGCGGCGGACGGTGCCCGTCCGGTTCGAGGTGCCGCCGGACCTCCTCGCCGGGCGGTACCCCGTCGAGTACAGCGCGGCCGGCACCGCGGGCACCACCGACCTCGCCGTCGAGGGGCTCGAGGTGAGCGTTGACGCGTCCCTCGACGCCCCCCTGTACACCGACGGCGACACCGCACGGCTCACAATCGACGTCCAGAACGAACGGCCGATCGCGGGGGCGCTGCTGTCACGTGTCCAGTACAACGGCTACGACGAGGTCCAGACGTTCGACCTCGCGGGCGGGGCCGCCACCACGCTGACGTTCGACATCCCGGTCCAGCCCGGCACCGACCGGAAGGCCCTGTACAGCGTGTACGCCGCCTCCGGCCGGTCGCTGTACCTCGACGGGACGTACCTCTACCGGGCGGATCCGAACGTGAGCCTCTACACCGACGCGCAGGTGTACGACGTCGGCGACACCGTCACCATCAGCGTGGACCCGACGACGTCGGGCCCGCTCGACGTGTACGGTCCCGGATTCACCTGGAGCGGTACCGTGAGCGGGCCCCGCGAGCTCTCGTTCACCGTCCCGCCGCTCCGCTCGGGGAGCTACAACGTCGTCTACACCTTCGCGAACGTCACCCGGTCGTACCCCTTCGACGTCGACGGCTACACCGCGCTGGTGCAGGAGGCCGAACTCGACAGGGGGGCGTACGCCCCCGGTGACGACCTCGCGCTGGCGCTCGACGTGAACGCGAGCCGCGCGGTGCCGGTCACGGTCGACGCGCGGGTCTCGAACGGGTCGGCCACCCGGCTCGGCGTGACGAGTACGCGGGCGAATCTCGCAGCCGGCCGGAACCAGCTGGCGGTGAACCTGTCGCTCCCGGACGACGCGAGGGGCATCAACGCCGTCGTCTACGACATCTACGCCGACGAGACGACACCGATCCTGCTGGCGTCCGGGTCGGAGTACTTCGACGTCGACCGGGCGGCGACGACCCTCGCCCCCACGGCCGCGTTCGGGTACGAGCCGTCCGCGCCGGTCGCCGGCGACACCGTCGCCTTCGACGCCGGCGGATCGACCGACCCCGACGGCCGCCTCGTCGCGTACGCGTGGGACTTCGACGACGACGGCACCACCGACGCCACCGGCCGGACACCGCCGTACGTCTTCGCCGCGGCGGGCGACTTCCCCGTCACGCTTACCGTCACCGACGACGACGGCCTGACGGACACCGCGACGAGGACGATCACGGTTGCAGCCGCCCCCGGTTCGGGCGGCAGTGGCAGCAGCGGCAGCGGCAGCGGCAGCAGCGGCAGCAGCGGCAATGGTGGCGGCGGTTCCGGTGGCGACGACACCCCGACGCCGACGGCCACCCCGGCGCCCGTGACCCCGACACCCGTGACCGCCACTCCGGCGCCCGTGACGCCGGCGCCCGTGACCCCGACGCCCGCGACGCCGACACTCACCCCGACGCCGGTGACCGCCACCCCGACGCCGGCGACGCAGACGGCGACGGCCACCACGACGCCCACGACTCGGACGCCGACACTCACCCCGACGCCGACACCGCTCCCGGATCCGACCGGAACGGGGACGCCAACCGACGCCGCCGGGCCGGGGTTCGGCGTGGCGGTTGCCGTGCTGGCCGCGCTCCTGTTCGCGCTGTACGCACGGCGCCGTCGCTGAGGGCTTCGGTCGGACTTTTTCGATTCGCGTGACTACGTGGAGGGTTCCGGCGTGATTTTGCGAGTCGCGTGACTACGCCGACGATTCGTCGTGAGCCAGTGCCGCCTCGACGGCCCCGACGAGGCGCTGCTCGCCGGTGTAGCCGACGTGGCGGAACGTCTCGGTGCCGTCGGCGGCGAGCACGATGATGGTCGGCAGTCGCGTCACGCGGAACTGCTGGGTCGCGGTCAGTGCCGGGTCGATGGCGACCGGCCAGCTCCCGCCGTGGGTCTCCCAGTACGCCACGACCCCGCGGTGGTCCGGCTCCTGGGTGATCGAGACCAGGAGGACGCTTCCGCCGTCGAACCGCCGCCTGACCGCCGCGAGGTTCGGCATCTCGGCCTCACAGGGTGGACACCAGGTCGCGAAGAAGTCGAGCAGCACCACCTTCCCGGGCGGGGCCACGTCGAGCGGGCCGCCGGGGGAGCCAGGGGCCGTGAGCGTCGGCAACGCGAGCCGGGACGCCGCCGGTGTCGGCGGCTCGGTCCCGTCCGGCGTCGCGGACGTCGCTCCGCTGGCGACCGGCGTCGCGGACCGCCCGGATGTTGCCGGGGTCGGGGTCGGGGTCGACTCCGCCGGCCGCGTCGCCTTCCCGGCACAGCCCGCCATCGCGACCGCTGCGAGCGCACCGGTCGTCGCGAGGAACCGGCGACGGCTGGGTCGAGCGGTCGTCATAGATTCCATATATTTCGCCGCCGAGAGCTTGAATCTTCCTGCGAGGGAACTGTCTCTTGGGGCGGCCGAGCAGCAACCAGCCATCTGGACCGAGGGAACCCGGAACGAGTGACATCCGGCGACGGCGACGGCAGGTTCAGTCCGCGCTGGCCCCCTCGTCGTCGACGCCGGGCGCCTCCGACGGGTCGACGTCCTCGGGTTCGTCGGTCCCGCGACCCTTCAGCAGGCCGTCGGGCGTCTCGACGTAGACGTCGTCGGCGAACCCCTCGATGGCGTTCTCGTACTCGGGGTCCTCCAGCTTCTCCGGCGTGGCCGGGGCCTCGGCCACGCCCGTCGGCGGCGTGAACTCGCCGAGCGGGTCGTCGATGGTGATGCCGTGCTCGGAGAAGAACGCCTCGTAGCGACGGTAGTGGTCCTCCAGTTCGTCGGCCGGGATCTCCATCATCTCCGTCCAGCCGTGGTTGAAGAAGTCGAAGTTGGCCTGGATGTGCGTGATCTCCCGGGCCTCGGCCTCCGGGTAGCCCGCCTCCAGGGCCGCTACGTAGGTGTCCATCGTGGCGTCGAAGAAGTCATCCAGATGGAGCCGTCGGACCTCGTGGTTGGCCTCGTCGGTCTTGCCCAGGAAGATCTCCGTGTGCATATCCACGAGTTTGTCGTTGACCCGTGGTCCGATGACGGGAGTCGTCAGGGCCTTCTTCGCCGCCCAGTGGCGCACGTTCTGACGGATCTTCATACCGGGAACGAGGGGCCGGAGACGCTTCAACCCCCCGACGCTCGCATCGACTGCCGGCTCGCCGGAGCGCCCGGGAGCGTCGGGCGCCGCGGAACTGTCACGTATCTTCATCCGGAATCACGACGATGGCAACCCCTATTTGCCGGGCTTGCTAAGCCCCCGTTATGACAACGTCGCACGTCATCATCGGCGACGGCATCGCGGGGTCGTCCGCCGCCGAGACCATCCGGGAGGAGGACCCGGACGCGGACGTGACGGTGATCACGGACGAGGGGGAGGCCCTCTACAACCGCATCCTCATCAAGGAGTTCGCGAAGGGCAAGCTCCCGGAGGCGCCGATCTCCATCCACGACGAGGGCTGGTACGAGGAGCGCGACATCGACCTCGAACTGAACACGTACGTCACGGACATCGACACGGAGGCCCACGAACTCCACACCCACGAGAGCGGGACCTACGAGTACGACAAACTGCTCGTGGCGACGGGTGGCACGCCGACCCAGCTGCCGGTCGACAACAGTGACGCCGATGGCGTCCACCACTTCTGGACGTTCCAGGACGCGCGGGCCATCAAGGAACACGCCGAGGAGGCCGAGACGGGCATCGTCGTCGGCGCCGGCCTGCTGGGGATCGACCTCGCGGCAATCTGCGCCGCCCAGGACATCGAGGGGAAGTACCTGATGCGGGGTGACTGCTGGTGGCGCTACGCCCTCTCGCCCGAGGGCGCGGAGATCATCCACGACGCGCTCCGCGAGCGCGACGTCGAGCCGGTCTTCCAGTCCGGCGTCGACAAGTTCGAGGTGGACGACGACGGCGTCGCCATCGGGGCGACCGACCCGAACGGCGACTTCTACGAGGGTGACTTCGTCGGCGTCGCCATCGGGCTGGACTTCAACACGGAGTTCCTCCGCGGGTCCGGGCTGGACCTCGACAACGGCGTCGTCGTCGACGAGTACATGCAGACGAACGTCGAGGACGTGTACGCCGCGGGGGACATCACGCAGTTCCACGACCTCATCCTCGGCGAGCGCGCGCAGAACGGCGCCTGGGGCTCGGCCAAGGAGCAGGGGAGCATCGCCGCCCAGAACATGGTCGCCGACGAGGCCGCCGAGGAGTTCCGCTGGGTCTCCTCGTACTCCATCACGCACTTCGACTTCCCCTTCCTCTCCTTCGGTCACCCGACGCTGGGCGACGACTTCGTCGAGCGCAAGTACTCCGACACGGAGTGGCGGCGCGTCGCACTCAAGGACGGCAAGGTCATCGGCGGTGTCCTCATCGGCGACCTCGCCCCGCAGTCGAAGCTCAAACAGCTCGCACGCGAACAGCGCGACGTCTCCGGGCAGGAGGAGGTCCTGCTCGCGGAGACCATCGACCTCGACGAACTCGACACGCCCGCTGCCGAGGCGGAGTAACGACCGCCGACCCCCGTCGCGGCGAGCCCATCGTGGCGACCCCACCACCCGCCGCCCGCGACCGCGTTCCAGTACCGTTTTATCCACGCGCCGGGGAGCCACAGGGACGTGAAGGGACGCGAGTGGTACCAGTCCGACGACGTGGCCGACGCGTACGAGGACAAGCGGTTCTCGAACGGTGGCCGCCTCATCGACGACCGCGAGAAGGAGGCGGTACTGGACGCGCTCGGCCCCGTGGAGGGAAAGCACGTACTGGAGGTCGCCTGTGGCACCGGGCGCTTCACCTCGTTGCTGGCCGACCACGGCGCCGACATCGTCGGGCTGGACATCTCCCCGGCGATGCTGAAGCAGGGGCGCGAGAAGGCCCAGGAGATCGGGGTCGACGACACGCTCGAGTACATGCGTGCCGACGCCGCCCGACTGCCGTTCCCGGACGACCATTTCGACGCGGTGCTGGCGATGCGCTTCTTCCATCTCGCGGACCGCCCCGCCTCCTTCCTCTCGGAGATGGCCCGCGTCTCCCGGAACCAGGTCTTCTTCGACACGTTCAAGCGGTTCTCCTTCCGCTCGATCTACAACTTCGCGCTCCCGATGGGGTCGCGCCTCTACTCGACCGCAGAGGTCGAGCGGCTGCTGCAGGGCGCCGGCCTCCAGCTCGAGCGCTCGGACCACGACTTCGTCCTCCCGTACGGCTTCTACCGGCAGGTCCCCAGCGAGATCGCCGGGGCCTTCCGGGAGATCGACACGGCGCTGGTGCGGACGCCCATCGGTCGACAGCTCGCGTCGGTCTCCTACTGGGACGCGCGGGTGTCGTGAGCCCGATGACTCCGGCGCCCGCCAGGGGCGGCGCGGCGGCTCACTCCCCGACCTTCAGGCCGTAGTAGCCCGGCTGCGAGTCGTGCTCGGGCTCGGCGAAGACGAACTGCTGCTGGTTGTAGACGAGCCAGGGGATGGCCCAGTCCAGCAGGACGTTCTCCGTCTCGACGTCGAGTTCCTCGTCGAGCGGCACCCCCTGCAGGAGCCGGGCGATCTCGTAGACGGTGTAGAGCCGGTTCGCGTCGAGCACCTCGTCGGGCTCGCGGAAGGCCAGGTCGCGCAGGTCGTCGAACGAGTCGCGGGGACGTGGCATACCCGGACGTGCGCGAGCACGGGGTAAACGGTTGCGGGTCGCCGGGGCCAGGAACGAAGCCCTGCACCTCACCCGGAGAACGGCTCGAAGTCCCTGACCGCGAGGTCGACCGTGGGGCGGAGCGTCCCCTCCGGCGTCGCCTCCCCGAGGCGGGTGTTGTCCACGACGAAGTGGTGGGTCCCCGGACGAAGTGGCCTGTTCACCTCGGCCCGGCCGGGGGCCCCGACGACGGAGTGCCAGCCCGAGGCGTGCGGGCAGTCGGCGTGCCGGCCGTCGTCGTGGTCGTGGTCGGGGCCCGAGCGAGTGCCGAACCGGCACCCGCCGGCGGCCATGCCACCGTTCCCCCGGTCACCAGCCTCCGGGCCAGTCTCGTCGTCGGGGGCACCCCGGTCGTCGCCGCCCCAGCCACCGGCTCCGCGGACGACCCGTCGGTAGACGCCGAACTCCTCGGGGGGCGACTGTCCCCCGAACAGCAGCACGTCGAAGGACCGGTCGGCGGCCACCTCGTACTGCAGGTTGAACTGCTTCCCGGGCCCGTCCAGTTGCAGCGGTTCGTGGAAGTACTCGCCGCTCGGGATTTCGAGGGTGGCAGAGACGCTATGCAATCTCTCCCGCTGGAACGTACAGCCCCCGAGCGCGGCCGCACCTCCTGACGCCAGCGCGCCGAGGAAGGTACGTCGATCCATCACCGCACCGTTCGTCGTGGACGGGGTTGCATCGACAGCCGAACAGTTCGGTGGTTCTTGATGGCGCCAGCGCACCAGGCCGCCGAGGGCAGGCGAGGTTGCTGGTCGGGTCGGCAGCGCGGCCGCTGGGGGAGTGGTCGCGAAAGAAAGCGAAGGTGTGGGCCGTCGCAGCCGGATCGTCGCCGGCCTACTCGAACAGGTCGATGACCGTCTGGTACTGCTCCTCGCAGTACTCCCAGTCGACGTGGTCGAGGAAGCCCTCGATGAAGCTGCCACGGTCCGGGCCGTAGTCGTAGTAGTAGGAGTGCTCCCACACGTCAAGCGCGATGATGGGGTGACTGCCCCACAGCGCGCCCTGGTCGTGCTTGTCCACCACGACGTTCCGGAGCTGGTTGGCGACGGGGTCGTACACCGTCAGGGCCCAGCCGCCCGCGGCGCCCGCGGCGGCCTTGAACTCGCCCTTCCAGCCCTCGAACGAGCCGAAGTCCTCCTCGATGCGGTCCGCGAGGTCACCGGACGGCTCGCCGCCGCCGTTCGGCGACATGTTCTCCCAGAAGTGGTGGTGGAGGTAGTGTCCACTCCCGTTGTGGGTCACGCTCCGCATCGCGCTGCCCGAGGAGCCGAAGTCACCGCTGGAGCGGTTCTCGGCCAGCGTCTCCTCCGCGGAGTCGAGCCCGTTGACGTAGCCGTTGTGGTGCGTGTCGTGGTGCCACGTCAGCACCTGTTCGTCGAGGAACGGCTCCAGTGCGTCGTAATCGTACGGCAGGTCGGGAAGTTCGGGGTTGGAACGTTCGGGCATGCTATATCACCAGTCGGGTACACTCTCGGCTCCGGGTTAAACGTTGAGGCGC
Organism: Haloglomus litoreum; assembly: GCF_029338515.1. GTDB lineage: Archaea > Halobacteriota > Halobacteria > Halobacteriales > Haloarculaceae > Haloglomus > Haloglomus litoreum. The sequence continues at coordinate 2,728,368 of NZ_CP119988.1, forward strand.
CGGAAGAAACGTGGCCGGTCGTGGGGAATCCGGGGCCGAGAATCGGACGGATACCCTATCCAGGCCCGGGAATCGCGTCCGGCCGGAGGGCGCGGTCGGCCACGTCCGGGAACAGGCCGTCCAGGTCCGCCTCCGTATCGACGAGCGCGTACTCGTGGCCGTCGTCGCCGGGGGCACGCTCGACGATGCCGGCCTCGGCGAGGTGGTGCAGGTGCGCGTAGGCCTCGCCCGGCCCGTGCAGGATGTGGATGGACGAGAGCGCGCCGAACAGGTGGGCCGAGACCGTCCACGGGTCGGCGGGCCCGGAGTCCCGGAGGAAGTCGACGATCTTCCCGGTGCGCTCGCGGTGGTGGACGACGATGTCCGCCGCCCGACCGACGGGGTCGACGATGACGCCCCGGTGGCCCGGCCAGGCCCGCGTGTAGCCCGTCCGGACCACGTCGGCGAGCGTCTCCAGGTAGTCCGCGAGCGGCGTATCGACCCGGGTGTCGGCACCGCCGACGTTCGGCGTGTAGTACGGCAGGAGCGCGTCCCCGCTGAACAGTTCGCGCCCGTCACGGCCGTCGAAGGCGTACCCCGTCAGGCCGGCCGCGTGCCCCGGTAGGTGGACAGCCTCGACCTCGATGGCGCCCGCATCGAACGTCGCGCCGCCGACGAACGGCTCCACGTCGGGCGTCTCGCCGGCCCCCCCCTCGCCCATCTCCATGAACGCGAGCAGTTCCTCGCGCTTGTCGTCGGGCATCCCCCACTCGTCGACGAGCCGTTCGAGCGTCTCGCGGGACTCGGCCTCGGCCTCCGGGGTGCCCTCGATGAGGTCGGCGTCGGCCTCGTGGGCCCGGACGACGCAGTCGCTCTCGGCCTGGATGGCCCCCGCCAGCCCGACGTGGTCCATATGCCAGTGCGTGAGGAGGACCTGGTCGATGTCCTCGAAGGCCAGGCCGTAGTCGGCCAGCCCCTCCCGGAGTTCGGCCTCCGTATCCGGCATCGCGATGCCGGTGTCGACCAGGGTCGTCGGCCCGGCATCCGTGTCCGCACCGAGGACGTAGCAGTTGTTCTGCCCCTCGAAGGCGTTGTTGCCGAGCTGTACCTGGCCCAGTTCGAACCCGAGCGCGGGGTCGGTCATCGCGAGCCCCCGGAGACGGACGGCGCGACGGTCACGCGGTCGTCCGGTGCCAGTTCCGTGTCGGCGCCATCGAGGTCGCGGATGGGGACCTCGTTGCGCGAGACGTTGATGTGGGGCCGGAGCCGGCCCTCGCTCGTGAACAGCAGCGAGTGCAGGTCCGGGTGGTCCGTCGCCACCGCCCGCAGCGCATCGTTCACCGTCGTCCCCGCCTCGACCGACCAGGGGAGCGTCTTCTCGCCGACCGCGTCGCGGACGGTGGCGTAGAACTCGAACGTCACCGTCGCGTCGTCGCCTGCCATGCACTCGCCGACGAACGGCGCCGTGAAAGGCTTGACCCCCAGGCCGGGGGCAGCATCGTGGGTGTCGGACCGGGTGGGTTAGTCCTGCGCGACCGCCGCGGGTTCCTCACCGTCCCCCGACACCGTCCCCGTCCCGAGGGTCTCCTCGACCTGCGTGACGACGATGACGAGCGCGAGCAGCGAGAGGGCAGCGCCGAACGCGAACGGGGCGACCAGGCCGTAGGAGTAGAGGAAGCCGGAGACGAGCGGGCCGAACGCGACCCCCAGCCCGAACGCCATCGTCAGCACCGAGAGGGTCGTTCCGGACTGCCCCTCGCGGGCGAGGTCGCCGGCGACCGCCAGGCCGGGGGCGAAGACCATCGCGACCGCGACGCCCTGCAGCAGCCGGGCGACGAGCATCAGTCCAGGACCGGCGAGCGTCCCGGGCGTCGTGAACACCGGGACGAGTCCCTGGGCGAGGACCGACGGGACCAGCACCGCGAAGCCGGCGACGAGGAACGGCCGCCGGCCGTACTCGTCGGCCCAGTTCCCGATGGGCACCTGCAGGATGACGTTGGCGGCGATGACCGCGGAGAACTGGAGGCCGAACAGGGTCGACCCCTGCCCGAGCGCGGTGTTGATGGGCTCCTGCAGCGTCGCGAACAGCGCGATGGTCAGCGCCATGAACAGGGTGGCGACGCCGACCGCGAACACGGTGTCCAGGCCGCCGTCGGGGTCGAACACGTTGACCGACAGGTTGTCGGCGGCGTCGGCGTCCGCCCGTGGCGGCTCGTCGACGAGCCAGACGACCAGGCCGAACGAGACGACCGCCCCGATGACCGCGATGGCGAAGGCGGCGTTGAACCCCGAGAGGACGACGCTCCCGAGGACGTACTGGGTGACGGTGTCGCTGCCGAAGCCGCCCGCGATGACGATGCCGGCCACGATGGGGCCGAAGCCGAACCCGATGAGGCGGAAGGTGTTGAACACGCCGAAGTTCCCCCCGCGCTCGCTGTCGCTCTGTGCGTAGTCGTTGACCAGCGCGACCGTCGCGGGCACCGTGAGTGCCGCCCCCAGCCCCTGGAAGGCCCGGACGAGCAGGATGGCGGCGTACGACTCGACGAACGGGTAGGCCGCGCTCGCCACGCCGAACACGACCAGGCCGCCGAGGATGAACGGCCGCCGTGCCCCGACGCGGTCGGAGATGCGGCCCGTGACGGGCTGGCCGAAGCTGTTGAGGAAGCCGAACAGCGACAGGACGAGCCCGATGAGGAACTCCTCGGTCAGGGTGAAGCCGAGCACCTGCCCGCCGACGATGCCGTCGATGGCGATCTGCCCGCTCGCGATGTAGAGGGGGAGGACGATGATGAGGAAGGAGTTGCCGAGCGCGTCGGCCATGCGGGCCATGGCCAGGGCGAGCACGCGTCGGTCGGTCCCGAGAACCATTTGCCACGAGTTCGGACGGCGGCCGTTTGACGCTTTGCATCCGCGGTCTCGAAGCAAGTGACACGGGTGTTACCGGGCGTAGCGGTGGGATGACCGCTCCGCTCAGAGTCCCGGGAGCCGGTCACGGAAGTCCGTCCACACCGCCTGGGGCGAGACGGTCGTCCGGACGACCACCGAGCGGCCGCCCGGGCCGAGCCGGACCCCGACGACGCCGCTGTCGGGGCTCCCGGACTCGCTGGTCAGCTTCCGGACGGCGGCCTGGAGGTTCTCGTCCTCGGCGATGGAACGGGGGTCGTAGACGAAGACGAACGAGGTGAGCGTGGCGTTCTCGGCGAAGCGCAGGCCGACACCGACCGCCTGCAGGTCGTCGACGGTCGCCGCGAGCGTGGGCCACTCCTCGGGGATGGCGCCCGCCAGTCGCTCGGCCAGCCCCTCGTCGAACGCGACGCCACCCGACACCGGTGGGGGCTCCAGCGGCGACGCGTTGAGCGCCCGGCCGACCGCCCGCAGGTCGGGGTCCGCGCCGGTGACGGTGTCGGACTCACCGGCGGCGCCGGCACGCACCATCGCCGCCACGGCGTCGACGGCCTCCCCCTCTGGCGCGAGCAGGCCGCCCGCGACGGCCCGGTCCTCGCCCACGGCCAGCCCCAGCGTCCCTCGCGCGGTCACGTCCTCGCGCTGGATCCGTGCGAGGAACCCCGGCGCGTAGCCGAACAACCGGTGGTCGGCCACGGGGTCGTACTCGGTGACGCTCCCGCGGGTGAACTCCCGCACCACCGGTCGCGGTTCGATATCGCCGGTGAACGCGACCGTCGTCCCCATCGTCGTCAGCCCCTCCGTCCCGAACCCGAGCGCCGTCACCCGTCGGAGGTCGGCCAGGTCGACCGAGGAGACGCCCCGGTCGAACGAGGTGGCCGTCGCCACCCACTCCTCGGGTAACTGCTCGCGGCGCTCCCACGCCGCCGGCACGTCCACCGACAGGTAGGCCTGCCAGGGGAACGGCTGTCCGAGGGCCGTCCCGGGGTCGTACAGCCACCGCTCGGCGGGCGGCTCGCCGACCGACGCCGAACAGCCCGCCAGCCCGACGGCTGCCGCTGTCGCGCCGACCGTCGCCAGGAACCGCCGCCGGGAGGGCATCGTGTGCGGGAGTTGGCAATCGACCGATAAATACTCCGTGGCATCGCCCGCCAGCGCCCGTCGAACAGCCTGCCGCACCGCAATCGATTTCTCCGACCGGACGGAACGCCTGTCGATGCCCTCCAGACGAGCCCTGCTCCGCGCCGGCGGAATCGTCGTCACGGCCGGCCTGGCCGGCTGCAGCGCCCTGCAGGACGAGCCGAGACCGGTGAACGTACTGCTCCAGAACGACGACGACCGCGAGTGGCCCCTGACGGTCGCCGTCGAGCGGGACGGCGAGGAACTGTTCCGCACCGAGGAGACCGTCCCCGCCGACGACGGGACCGGCCTCGGTGAGGTCCGCATCGAGGACGCCTTCGAGGGGACCGACGGCGAGGGGTTCACCGTCCGTGCGTGGCTCGACGGCGATCCGGCCGGTACGTTCGAGTATACGGTCACCTGCCCCGAGGACAACCGGTTCAGCCTGCTCGTCGAGCACGACGCGACGACGGGCGATGCCCTCGACTACGTCGCTCGCCGCTGCGGCGAGTGAGTGCATCGAGACGGCGGTAGGCCGTCGATTACTCGATGAAATTCCAGACTAATCCATCTATACCGCAGATTTAAGATCTAATTGTGGCTCAGACACGACAACAGCATATTTGCGATTAATATATCGATTTGTCCGCATGGGCGCCGAGGAAAACCCACCGGGTAGCGGCCCCCGACGGGATACCTCACTGCATCGGCGCGCCGCAGGCGCGCCGTTCACCGCTCGGAGGCCCGCAGGGCCGGAGAGCGGCCTTTTTGGTGCAGATTTTTTCGGTTCGCGCAGCGCTCGCCTTCGGCGAGCGCGAGCAAACCCGAACCGAAAAAAGGTGCCTTAGTAGGACCGGACCTTCGGCTCGTACGTCTTCTCGGCGCCCTCGAGGATGACGTCCGTGTAGTAGAGCTCCGGCGTACCCTCGTTCCACTGGACCATCGTGTGCTTGAGCCACTCGTCGTCCTTGCGCTCCTGGTGCTCGGCGCGCCAGTGGGCGCCGCGGAACTCGTCACGGGCGAGCGCGCCGAGGGCGATGGTCTCGGCCGTGTCGATGAGGTTCCGCGTCTCGATGGTGTGGATGAGGTCCGTGTTGTACGTCCCGGAGGGGTCCGAGACGGCCACGTCCTGGTACTCCTCGCGGCACTCCTTGATGACCTCGAGGGCCTTCTTCAGGCCCTCCTCCTCGCGGAAGACGTTGACCCAGCGGGTCATCGCCTTCTGGAGCTTCTGTCGGATCTCGGCGTGGTTGCGGCCGTCGCGCTCCTTGAGGCGCTCGACGCGCTGGCGCTGGCGCTCGACGGCGGCGTGGACCGTCTCGGTCGTGCCCGTCAGCTGCCCACCGTCGGCCGCTTTCTCGCCCCCGTCGGCGGCCACGTCGTCGTCGGTCGGGCCGAGCGCGCCCGGCTCGACGGGCGCGCCGAGGTCGTCCTCCTGCTCGATGGCGGCCGAGGGGCCCGTCTCGATGAGCGCCTCGCCGTAGTCGCGCCCGGCGGCGTGGTAGCCGGCGCGGGCGCCGAAGACGATGAGTTCGGGCAGCGCGTTGCCACCGAGGCGGTTGGAGCCGTGGACGGAGACGCAGGCGCACTCGCCGGCGGCGTACAGCCCGGAGACGCAGGTCTCGCCGTGCTCGTTCGTCTCGATGCCGCCCATGTGGTAGTGCTGGCCGGGCTTGACCGGCATCGGCTCGACGAGCCCGTCGACGCCCTCGAAGTCCTCCGCGAGGTGGAGGATGTTCTCCAGGCGGTCGAGGATGCGCTCGTCGCCGAGGTGGCGCATGTCGAGGTAGACGTACTCGTCGTCGACGCCACGACCCTCGTTGACCTCCGTGAGTTCGGCGCGGGAGACCACGTCACGCGAGGCCAGTTCGCCGGCGTTGTTCGCGTAGCCGTACTCGAACATGAAGCGCTCGCCCTCCGCGTTGTAGAGGATACCTCCCTCGCCACGGACGCCCTCGGAGATGAGCACACCCGTCGAGGGGAGCGTGGTCGGGTGGAACTGGACGAACTCCATGTCCTCGACCGGGACGCCGGCGCGGTAGGCCATCGCCGGGCCGTCGCCGGTGTTGGCGACGGCGTTCGTCGTGTGGTCGAAGGCCTGGCCGTCCCCACCGGTCGCGAGGATGACGCCGTCGGAGGCCTCGAAACCGACGATCTCGCCGTTCTTGATGTCGTAGGCCACGCAGCCGTGGCAGGAGCGGTCCTCGGGGTCCGCCTCGTCGGTGACGGCGAGGTCCATGACGTAGAACTCGTCGTAGACCTTGATGCCCCGCTTGACGACCTGCTCGTACATGGTGTGGAGCAGGTGGTGGCCGGTCTCGGCGCCGGCGTAGGTGGTGCGGGGGAAGCTGAGGCCGCCGAACGGGCGCTGGGAGACGCGGCCGTCGTCCTCGCGGCTGAAGGGCATCCCCCAGTGCTCGAGCTGGATGACCTCCTCGGGTGAGGTCTCGCAGAGGGTCTCGATGGCCGGGGCGTCGCCCAGGTAGTCCGAGCCCTTCATCGTGTCGTAGGCGTGGTCGGTCCAGTCGTCGCCGTCCCGGAGCGCGGCGTTGATGCCGCCCTCGGCCGCGCCGGTGTGGCTGCGGACGGGGTGGAGCTTCGAGACGAGCGCCACGTCGGCGCCCTCCTCGTGTGCGGCGATGGCCGCCCGGAGGCCGGCGCCGCCGGCGCCGACCACGATGACGTCGTGTTCGTACATTGTTGAAGTGAGGTGGTGTGGTGGGGTATCGCTCGGTCGCGGTCGTGTGTTCGTGTTAGGCTGTGGGTAACTTGAGGCTGTTGTGCGCGACCGCACGCGGGCGGGGGATTCCCGACCCGGGCGGCGCGCTCACCAGAACTTGAGGTTGTTCTTGACGGCCTCGCGCTTGAGTTCCTGGATGTGCTCGGTGAGCGGGATGTCCTTCGGGCAGACCTCCGTGCAGGAGAACTGGGTCTGGCACCGCCAGACGCCGTGCTCCTGCTCGATGATCTCCAGCCGCTCCTGCTTGCGGTTCTCGCCCTCGCGGTCGTCCATCGCGAACTTGTAGGCCTTGTTGATGGCCGCGGGGCCGAGGTACTCGTTGTCCCCGGCGGCGATGTTGCACGAGGACATGCAGGCGCCACACCAGATGCAGCGCGCCGACATCTTGATCTTCTCCCGGTTCTCGCGGGTCTGACGCTGCTCCTCCAGCTCGCCCGAGGGCAGTTCGTCGGCGTCGAAGTACGGTTCGACCGCGTCCATCTGGTCGTAGAAGTGCTCCATGTCCACGACGAGGTCCTTGACGACCTCCTGGTGGGGGAGCGGCTCGACGCGGATCTGGCCGGGAACGCCCTCGGAGTCACCGAGGTCGACGACCTGCGTCTTGCAGCCCAGGTGCTGGGTCCCGTTGACGAACAGGGCGTCGCTCCCGCAGACGGCCTGCCGGCAGGAGTGCCGGAAGGTGAGCGAGGAGTCGTAGTGGTCCCGGGCGTACATCAGCGCGTCGAGGACGGTCATCCCCTTCGTGAAGGGGACGGGGAAGGTGTCGAATCGGGGGTCCTCCTTCTCCGGGATGTCCGGGTCGTAGCGGAAGACCTTCAGGTCGAACACCGTGTCGGCCCGCTCGAGGTCCGTCTCGGCGCGCTCGCGCATCCGGTCGCGGACCTCCTGGCGCTCGGCCTTCTCCGCCAGGCGGCGGCGCTGGTGGGTGGACTCCTCTTCGGCCTCGGCCTGCTCCTGTTCGGTGACTTGCGTGCTCATTATGCTGCGGGTCCGATGATGAAGCCGGCCATCGCCATCGCGACGCGGATGCCCTGTGCGATGAGGAGCACGCTCGCGAGGACGAGGCCGTACTTGACGACGGTCTTCGGGGTGCCGTCGAGCCCCTGGTTGACGAGTGCGTTGTAGACGCCGTTGACGCCGTGGAAGGTGGCGGTCACGAGGAACGCGACCATCGTGAGGAAGTACCCCGGCTGCTGCATCCGGAGGTGGGTCTGCATGAAGGTGACGTCGGCGGCGTGGTTGACGAAGTGCAGCAGCATGAAGTGGAACGCCAGCACGACGACGAGGAACGCCGCCGTGAGGCGCTGGAGCAGCCAGCGCGACCCCTTCGGGTCGAACGAGGAGTAGTAGTCTGCCATGTTATATCGCCCCCGCGAGGAAGGTCGGGACGCTCGCCACCACGATGGCCCCCGTGAGGACGAGCGACGCGTAGAAGCTCTTGTCCTGTGCCTCCAGTCCGACGCCGAGGTCGACGAACAGCAGCCGCAGCCCGTTGAGGATGTGGAAGACGGCGACCGCCAGCAGGCCGACCTCGAGGAACCGGACCACCAGCAGGCTCTCCAGCCCCGAGATGGTGTTCGTGTAGGCCGTCGTGCCCACCGTGGCGGTGCTCAGCACGGCGATGTGCGTGAACAGGTAGCCGATGAGCACCCACCCGGTGAACTTGTGGAAGATCCAGGCCCACATGCCGGCGGAGAACTCCCGCCAGCGCCCGAAGTCCTCCACGAGGCCCCGGTCGTACGATTGACTCATTACGGCACAGCGTGCGAACCGGTCGCGTATCAAAGTTCCCTTTGCGCGCGGCCGTACCCCCGGGATTCCGCCGGTCACGTGGCGGGGGCTCCGGGGCCCGTGACGAGGCGCCCGGGCAGCCACCAGTCGACATCCGGCCGTTCGGGGAGCTACTCGGCCAGCGGCGCGATGATGTCGCGTGCGGCCTCGAGCTCGTCCCCGTTGACCGTGTGGCCCATCCCCTGGTAGAGGCGCATCTCCACGTCCGCGCCCATCGACCGGAAGGCATCGCGCGTCGCCTCGACGCGCTCCGCGGGGATGTGGGGGTCGACGTCCGAGCAGCCGAGGAAGACGGGCGTTCCCTCGAGGTCGCCCGGGTACTCCGCGTCCAGTTCCTCGCCGATAAGGCCCCCGCTGAACGCGATGACCCCGCCGTACCGGCGCGGGTTGCGGGCGGCGTACTCGGTGGCGAGACAGCCGCCCTGCGAGAAGCCACCGATGACGACGCGCTCGTGGGGAATGCCCGCGTCGACGGCCCGCTCGACGGCGTCGCCCATCGCCCGGAGGCCGGACGAGCGCCCGGGTTCGTTCGACTCGACCGGGGCGAGGAACGAGTTGGGGTACCACTCGTTGCGTGCGGCCTGGGGTGCGATGTACGCGACGCCCTCGACGCCGATCTCGCCGGCGAGGCCGAGGATGCCCCGCGCGGAGGCCCCGCGACCGTGCGCGAGCACGACGGCAGCTTCGGCCCCCTCGAGGTCGGCACCCGCGGTCAGGGTCCCCTGGCCCTGGTGCGGACCGATGACACCCTCGCCGGTCAGCCTGTCGCCCGACTCCTCGCTCATCGACCGCCCTCCGCGGGTGGCTCGTACAGTAGTATCATTCCGTCACCTGAGTTCAGTCCCGAACTTACTTATACGTTCCCTGACAACCGTTTCGGTAGGTGACATCCATGTCCTCTGGTGCAGACACTCCGGGTTCGGAGACCGACGTGGGCGAGGACGGCCCCTGCGCCGTCGTCGACTCGCTGGAACAGATCGGCTCGCAGTGGCGCCTCATCGTCCTCCACGACCTGCAGGACGGCGAGAAGCGGTTCAACGAGCTGAAGCGGTCGACCGACGCCTCCTCGCGGACGCTCTCGCGGGTGCTCGACGATCTGCAGGAGATGGGCTTCGTCGACCGTCGGATGGAGGAGGACGCCCCCGTCGCGACCTACTACTCGCTGACGGCGAAGGGGACCTCGCTCTGCCCGGTGTTCGACGAGATCGAGCGCTGGGCCGACGAGTGGCTCCACGCGCCATCGGGCGACGCCGAGGAGCTCCCGGCGGAGTCGGCCGACTGACCCGTGGAGCGCATCTGTGTCTACTGCGGCTCCAGCCCCGGCCACGACCCGGCCTACCGGCGAGCCGCACGCGAGATGGGCGAGGAACTCCTGGCACGCGACCTCGGCCTGGTCTTCGGTGGCGGCAGCGTCGGGCTGATGGGGACCGTCGCGGACGCCGTGATGGACGGCGGCGGGGAGGCCATCGGCGTCATCCCCGAGTCGCTGGAGTCGAAGGAGGTCGCCCACGGCGGCCTCACCGACCTCGAGGTCGTCGAGTCGATGCACGAGCGCAAACAGCGGATGGTCGAGCTCTCGGACGGGTTCGTCGCGCTCCCCGGCGGTCTGGGGACGCTCGAGGAGATCTTCGAGGTGCTGACGTGGGCCCAGCTCGGCATCCACGAGAAACCCTGTGGCGTGCTCAACGTCGCCGGGTTCTACGACGGACTCGTCTCGCATCTCGACGGCGCCACCGAGGCGGGCTTCGTCTCGCCCACACACCGGGACCTGGCACGCGTCGAGACCCACCCCGGCGCGCTGCTGGACGCCTTCGCGGCGTACGAGCCACCCTCGGAACCGAAGGTCGGCCCGGAGGACACGTAGCGCGGGCCCGGCGAGTGTCGCGACGCTCCCCGTGGCCCGGGTCGGGGAAAGGCTATTGTGCGACCCAACGGAGGGCGACCGTATGGACGACCCCTTCGAGTCGCGAGCGGAGCGCGAGGGCTACCTCCTGTGGGCCCTGCACGCGGTCTCGCAGACCGGGCCGGCGACGGTCATGCAGGTGAGCACCCACATCCAGGACTCGCCCGCGACCATCGATCCCGTCGAGGCCGAGAAGCTCCGGGAAGCCGTCAAGCAGCTCGAGTACGAGGGCCTGGTGTTCATCGACCAGGACGATCGGGCCCACGTCGCCGACGTCGACTGACGAACGCCGGGTGGTGGTAGTCGCCGACTCCTATCGACCGCTTCAGAGCCCGAGCAGCTCCCGCGCCTCGTCGGGGGTCGCAGGTTCGCGCCCGAGCGTCCGCGCCATGTCGGCCACCCGCCCGACCAGTTGTGCGTTGCTCGCGGCGCGCTCCCCGCGCTCGAAGTAGACGTTGTCCTCCAGGCCGACCCGGACGTGGCCGCCCAGTATCGTCCCGAGCGTCGCGAACGGGAGCTGATGCTGGCCGAACCCGAGCGTGTTGAACGTCGCGCCCGTGGGCAGGTTCCGGACGGCGTTCAGCAGGTTCCGCGGCCGCGCGGGGGTGAGGGTCCCGCCGCCGAAGATGAGCGTCGTGTGGTACGGCTCGGCGAGGTCCCGACGGTCGAGCAGCCCGTGGACCTCGTTGACGTGACCGTCGTTGAACGCCTCGAGTTCGGGCTTGATCCCCCGGTCTGCCATCTCGTCGTACAGGGTATCCACCATGGCGCGCGGGTTCTCGCTGGTGAGGTGTCGGTACCGGTTCAGCGGCCCCATGTCGAGGCTCGCCATCTCCGGCGCCGGGTCCGTTCGGAGCGGCTGTCGCCGGGCCTCCAGGGGCGCGCCCGTCCCGCCCGTCGAGTGCTGGACCACGAGGTCCGTCGTCTCGCGGACGGCGTCGGTGAGTTCCTGGAACCGCTCGGTCGCGAACGAGCGCTCACCGTTCGGCTTCCGGGCGTGGAGGTGGGCGATGCTCGCGCCCGCAGCCTCGGCGTCGGCCGCCGCGGCGGCGACCTCGGCGGGCGTCTCCGGCAGGTTCGGGGTCGCCTCCTTCCCGTGGACGCCGCCCGTCAGCGCGACGGTGATGATGACGGGTTCGCCCGCGAGGTAGTCGTCGTAGCCCGTCACGGCTCCGCCTCCGGCTCGTCGTCGGCCCCGGCGTCGAGCCCCTCGGCCTCCCGGTAGAACTCGCAGTGCTCGGCGTGCGAGAGGTCGAACCGGTCGTTGCAGATGTCCGCGCGCATCGGCTCGACGAACTCGTCGACGACGGTGCAGTAGGCCCGGTCGGTGTCGGCGAACTCCGCCGCGCGGTACTCCAGGTGTGGGCAGGTCATGGCCGGGCTTCTCGCGGCCCGATGTTAACCGTTCGCGGGCGTGGATGTCGGGGGGGGACACGGATGTCGGTGCATCCGTCTGCGCCAATTATTCAGAATATGTCGCGCGTTCACCGCATGGGACACAGTTCCGGTTCGAAACACGGGATCTCCCGACGAGAGGGAACCGTGGATGGATCACCGCTACGCGGTCTCGTCGGGAGGGGCTGCGCGGAACGTCCCCGTCTCGGCATCCAGTCGTGACAGGTTGTCCGCGATGGCGAGTCGTGCCGCCTCGCTCGCGCCGACGTGGAACCCGACGACGACCGCACCGTCGTACGGATGCGATTCCAGCTGCGAGCGGGCCTCGAAGTGGCGGCCGTACCCGTCCGAGCCCCACTCCACGTCGCTGTCGAACACCTTCCGGCGGAAGCCGGCCCCGTAGTTGGCGCGGGCCTTCGTATCGAGCACGTCGAGGCGCTGGGCGGCCGCGGACCCGTCGCGCCGGAGCGCCAGCAGCAGGTCCGTCACCGGGTAGGAGGGGTCGGCATCGAGGTCGGGCGCGTACGCACCGGGGACGCGGGAGAGGTCGCCGTTCGCCTCCAGCTCGTAGGCCAGGAACCGCGGCACGCCGTCCTCGTGGCAGTGGACGACGTGGGAGGTGTCGAGGCCGCCACCGAGCGGCGGGCGGGCGCCGAGGTGGAGGACCGCCGTCAGGGCCATGGTCGGTCTACGCGGGCCGCGTCCCTCAACGTTCGCCCGGGAGGGTCGCCTCTGTCAGAGCAACGCCCCGGGGTTCATGATGCCCTCGGGGTCCAGCGTCCGCTTCATCGACCGGAGGGCGTCGAGGTAGGCGTCGGGCGCCTCCTCGTGGTAGTGGTCGCGGTGGACCCGCCCGACGGCGTGGTGGTGGGTGATGGTCGCGCCGTACTCCATCAGCGTGTCCGAGGCGGCCGCCTTGATCTGGCGCCACTGCTCCAGTTCCCGCCCCACATCGGCGGGCGCCAGCAGCGTGTAGTACGGCGCCGGGCCGTCCTCGTAGGCGTGCGTGAACCGACAGGAGAGGAAGCCCTGGCCGCAGGCCCCCTCCATCGCGTCGGTCACGTTGTCCCGGATCGCCTCGTGGAGCGCGGGGAACTGGTCCCACGTCACCGCCGTCTCGAACGTGTCCACGAGGACGCCCATGCTCACCAGCGAATTGAACATGTACGGGGCCTCGACGAAGGCGTCGCGCCACTCCCCCGAGTCGCCCTCCTGGTCGTCGCCGTCGGCCGCGCTCTCACCCGTGCTGCCGTCGGCCGTCCGGTCCTCGGTCGTCGGTCCCTCGGAGACACGACCGCCGTGGTCCTCGGCGATCTCGACCGCGCGGTCGAGGTCGGCCTCGATGGGCGGGAGGCTGTCGGTCGACTCGAAGCCGAGCAGCAGGACCGAGGAGCCGTCGAACGCCACCTCGTTCAGCATCGCCTCGTTCGAATCGAGCAGTCGGCAGTTCGCCGGCGTGAGGCGGGCCTGCACGACCTCGCGGCAGGCCGCGACGGCGTCCCAGTAGTCGTCGAAGCGCACGGTGGCCTTCGCGCGGTACGGCGGCCGCGGCTGGACGCGGGCCCAGCCCTCCGTGACGACGCCGAACGCACCCTCGCTGCCCAGCAGGAAGCGGTTCGGGTCCGGGCCGGCGCCCGAGGCGGGCAGGCGGCGCGTCTCCAGCGTCCCGGCGGGCGTCACCGCGCGCACGGATTCGATGAAGTCGTCGATGTGGGTGTAGCGCGTCGCGAAGTGGCCGCCCGCCCGGGTCGCGACCCAGCCGCCGAACGTGGAGAACTCGTAGCTCTGGGGGTAGTGCCGCAACTGGAGGCCGTAGTCGGCGAGCTGTGCCTGTATCTCGGGGCCCGTCGCGCCGGCCTCGATGCGCGCGGCGCGGGAGTGCTCGTCCACCTCCGGAACGGCATCCATCCGGCCCATGTCGAGCGAGCAGACGCCGCTGTAGCCCGCGCCGCCGCACTCGACGCCGCCGACGACGCTGGTGCCGCCGCCGTACGGCACGACGGCGACCTGCTCGCGCGCGGCCCACTCGAGGACGGCCGCCACGTCGGATTCGCGCTCCGGGTACGCGACCACGTCGGGCGCATCGTCGAACCGGCCGTGGAAGCCACGGACGAGGTCTCGGTACGCGCTGCCATACGTGTGCGTGACCCGGTCGCGCTTCTCGCTCGTGGTCTCACAGGGGCACTCGTCCGGCGGCTCGACACGCGGCGGCGCGAGCGTCACCTCCTCGAGCGTCGGCAGGTCCAGCAGCGGGCGCTCGGGGAAGCCGAGCATCCCCTCGATGCGGTTCTTGAGCTCCCGGCGCTCCTCGTCGGTCGGGAGACGGTCCTCCCAGCCCCACGCCCAGAACGACTCCCGCCGGTCCCCGCCCGTGCCTGACGCGTCCGTGCTCATACGACCCCATCGCAACGGGGGACAAAATAGTCGCGGGCGGCCGGCCCGCCCCGGCGAGCATCGCGGCGAAGGGGCGCGGCGTCGGCGATGACGACACCCGCGCCGACGGTTGCAGTAAACGAGGGCGTCCTGGGACGGAGGTACACTTATCAAAGTCCCATGCTACCGTGCCGCACACACCCATGTCCGCCGAGAACTACAAGCTCATCGACCAGCGCGTCGGCCTGTGGGGGGCCGTCGCGCTGCTGGTCGGCACCGCGCTCGGGATGAGCATCTTCATCGTCCCGACACAGATGGCCGCCGCCGCCGGCCCGAGCATCACCCTCGCGATCCTCGTCTCCATCGTGCCGATGGTACTCGGCGTCCTGTTGCTGCTGCAACTCGGTGGCGCCATCCCGGTCGCGGGCGGCATCTACGTCTATGGCTCCCGCCTCGTGGGGCCGTTCTGGGGGGTCATCGGGGTGACGGTCCCGGTGCTCGCGGTGTGGTCGTATCTCCTGTTCGCGGCGGTCGGCTTCGCCGACTACCTCAACGGGTTGCTGGGCACCATCGCCGGGACCTCCGTGCCGACCGTCGCCGCGGTCTGGGTGCTCCTGGGGTCGTTCCTGGTCCTGAACTACGCCGGGGTCCAGGTGGTGACGAAGGTCCAGCTGGCGTTCGTCGGCGCGCTCGTCGTCGGGATGCTCGCGTTCGTCCTCGGCGGGCTCCCGCACGTCGAGGTGGCGAACTACACGCCGGTCTTCCCGGCCGGGGAGGGGGAGCCGTTCGCCGACGGCTTCGGTCCCTTCCTGCTCGCGGTCGTCACGCTGTACATCCCGTTCCAGGGGTTCGGGATGATCATCGAGATCGGGGAGGAGCTGGAGAACCCCGTCGAGAACATCCCGAAGGTGCTCGCCATCGGGATGGCCATCGTCACGCTCCTCTCGCTCGCCATCGTCTTCGTCCTGGTCGGCGCCGTCCCGATGGAGAACATGACCGTCTCGGGCCAGCTCGGCGGCGAGCCCGTCGACGGCGGGCTGGCCGCGGTCGCCGACGGCGTCCTCCCGCCAGCGCTATTGCTGGTCATCGGCGTCGCCGCGCTCGTGGCGGCCGCGACCACCGTCAACACGCTCTACACCTCGTACTCGCGGACGGTGATGCGCGCGGCCCGGGACGATGTCCTCCCGGAGGTGTTCGCCGCGGTCCACGAGGACTACCGGACCCCCCACCGCGCCATCCTCCTGTTCGGCATCCCGCCGATGCTCGCCGCCCCGTTCGTGGGGCAGCTCGACGCCATCACGGCCCCGGCGGTGCTGGACTGGCTCGTCACCGTCGTCGTGACGGGCATCTTCATCGCCTTCCTCATCGGCGGCGTCGCGCTGTGGAACCTCCCGAAGACCTTCCCGCAGCGCTACGAGCACTCCATCTACAAGCTCCCGATGCCCGTCCTGAAGGTCGTGGCCGTCGGCAACGTCGTCGTCTCGGCCGCGTTCACGGTCCTCGTCGTCGGAACCGCGCCCTCGGCGTTCGGGGTCGTCCTCGTGTGGATCGTGCTCTCGGCGTTGCTCTACTGGTACCGCGTCCGGGCGTACGACCGGAAGGGGATCGACCTCAAGGCCCGGATGGCCGCGCTCCACGCCCACGAACAGGGAGCCAGCGACGACGACTGACCACGGTCCGCGGCGTCACTTCTCCAGCCGGTCCAGTCCCCACCCGACGAACGACCCCTCGGGCCCGACCGCGAGCGCATCGAGGAACCGCGCGAGGCCCGTGTAGACGCCGGCGAGCATCGTCGCGCCGACGAGCGTGCGGTCGTCCACGCGCTCGGCCAGCGCCCGGTGGAGGGCGTCGTCGACGCTGGCGGTGGCGACGGCGGCGGCGTAGCTCGCCAGCGCCTCCCGCCGGTCGCTCAGTTCGGCGTACTGTCCCCGGCGGACCGCGCGCACCTCGGCCTCAGAGAGGCCCGCATCCAGCGCGAGGGGGACGTGCTGGTGCCACTCGTAGTCGGCGTGGGTCTGCCGGGCCACGGTCAGCACCACGAGTTCGCGCTCGGCCTCGTCGAGGCCGCACTCGTCCCAGAGCGTGTGCGCGAACGTCACGAACCCGTCCAGCACCGGCGGGTTGTTCGCCAGCGCGCCGAACAGGTGGGTGGCGCCACTGCGACTCCGCTCGAACACCGCGCCGTACTCGTCGGGGATATCGTCACCGTCGAGGTAGGGGACGCGCGCCATTGGAGGCCTGCTGACACGGCGGTCGCTTAGCCCTTCTCACTCCGGACCGCTAGCGGGCACGGGCCTCCGGGTCCGCGCCGGCGGCCGCTCCCGGCGACTGCTCTCTGGTCGTGGGCGCGTCGGCGAACCGCTTCGAGCCCCGACGGACGAGCGAGGGGAGCCGGTGGGCGAGGAACAGCCCGATGCGGGTCCCCAGGTCCGCGTAGATGACGGCGTCCGTCGAGTCGATACGCCGCGCGAGCTTGCGCCCCACGTCCGCCGGGTCCTGCATCACCGACCCGGGATACCCGAGTGCGGCGCCCGCCCGCGTGTTCGTCAGCGGCGGGTGCATCAGCGTGACGTGGACCCCCTCGTCGTGCAACTCGAAGCGGAGCGAGCGAACCAGCGCCTCGATGGCGCCCTTCGTCGAGGCGTACCCCGACAGTGCCGGCGTCCCGGTGATACCGGCCCCGGAACTCACGTTGTGGATGATGCCCTGGCCCTGCTCGCGCATGTGCGGCAGGACGGCCTGGATGAGCCGGAGGTAGCCGAAGTAGTTGACCTCGAACTCCCGGCGGGTGTCGGCGAGGGTCCGGTCCTCGATACGCGCGAGGTGGAACACGCCGGCGTTGTTGACGAGGCGGTCGATGCGACCCCACCCCCCCCACGACGGCCTCGACGGCCCTCTCGACGGCGTCGTCGGAGGTCACGTCACACTCGACGTAGCGGAACCGGTCGCCGAAGGCCCCACCGAGCGCCTCGATGCGGTCGCCTGCGACGTCGAACGCGGCGACGCGGAAGCCGTCGTCGAGCAGCGTGGCCGCCAGGTGGTAGCCGATGCCCTCGTTGGCACCCGTGACGACGACGACGCGACCCTCGGAACGATCTCTCATGACGCCCCTATGCCGTCGGAGATATTGAGGGTTGAGACGGCCCCCGGAATCGGACGCCTCCACCGCTGAACGTTCGTTCTACCGCGGCTTCGGCCGTGCACGGAGGGGCCGCACGGATAAACGGCAGGGCGACCCCGGCCCCCGGCAGCGTGTCGTCGGCCGCGGTCCCAGTACCCCTGGGCCCGAGGCGAGCGCTGACGGGCCGAGACACCGGTCTACGTCGCCACGGCGGAATCGGTCTAGCATAGTGGAGGTTCTCCTTACAACTATCCGGGCCCTCGTCCCAGTCGATGAATCCCACCCGCCCCTCGGGCCTGTACGGTGCCGCCGGAACCTTCATCCTGCTGCTGACCGCGGTCGGCTTCTGGTTCGCCGCCGCCGGCTTCGCGACCTACACCCCCAGCACCGGTTCGACCCTCTCGACCATCGCCGCCGCCAGCACGCTCGCCGCCGTCGTGCTGTTCGGGCTGACCGTCCGGTCCGCCATCCTCGGCGGGACCTCGCCGCAGCAGCATCGCCGGCGCTCCACCCGGTGACCGCGGCGACGGCGTCACCTCACTCCCCGCCCCACGCCCCTCTGGTATCGCTGCCACCGGTCTTGAACGTCCCTCGACCGAGCGCGACCGTCTCGTCGTCACCTTCTCGCTCGACCAGTACGTCCACGGAGCCGACGCTGTCCCCGTTCCGGACCACCTCGGCCTCCGCCCGGAGGTCGTCGGTGCCCGGCGCGAGGTAGTCCAGCCTGAGGTCGACGGTCGGCGTGAGCGCCATATCGTTCGCGCTGCTGACGGCCCAGTAGCCGACCGAGTCCGCAAGCGACGCGACCGCGCCGCCGTGCGCGACCCGCGTTCCGGGGGCGGCGCTGTGCTCGTCGGTCAGTTCCATCCGCGCGGCGGCGTAGCCATCCTCGATCGCAGTGATGTCGATCCCGAGCAGGTCGTAGTAGGGAACCCACGCGTCGTCGGCGTCCATGACGGTCGGTGCAGGGGATGGGACATAGCCCTCGGGGTGGGCAGATAACTCGTATATTATCGAAATTAGTCGGGAAATTTAGATTTAATCCGCAAAGCAGAGAGATAATAGAACTGAACGGAGAGTATCCGACAGGCGTGTACCGTACCGGTGTTGCCGACAGGAGGATACTGGTCCCACCCGACCCGTCCGGCGCGGACACTTATGCTCTCGCCGAACGACCCTCGCCGCATGACCGCTCCCGACTTCGATGCGGAGACCGTCTCCCTTGACTGGAACGACGCCGGCACCGTCGCGACGCTGACGGTGGACCGGCCGGACAAGCTGAACGCGCTCGACGAGACGACGCTCCGGGCCATCCCCGACGCGCTCGACGCCGCACGCGACGACGCCCGAGCGCTGGTGGTGACCGGTGCCGGCGAGAAGGCGTTCGTCGCGGGCGCCGACATCGCCCACATGTCCCAGCTCGGCGTGGCCGAGGCGTACGACTACTGCCAGCTCGGGCACGCCGTGATGGACGCCGTCGAGGCGTTCCCCGTCCCGGTGGTGGCGGCCGTGAACGGGTACGCGTTCGGCGGCGGCTGCGAACTGGCGCTCGCCGCGGACATCCGTGTCGCGAGCGAGAACGCGCTCGTCGGCCAGACGGAGATCGACCTCGGCATCGTCCCCGGCTGGGGCGGGACCCAGCGCCTCGCGCGCCTCGTCCCCGACGAGACGGCCCGCCGGATGGTGTTCCTCGGCGAGCGACTCGACGCCGAGGCCTGCCTCGACGCGGGGCTCGTGGGCGAGGTGGTCCCGCACGAGGAGTGCGTCGAGCACGCGCAGGGGCTGGCCGGGCGCATCGCCGCGAAACCGCGGTTCGCGCTGCAGGGCGCGAAGGAGGCGCTCAACCAGGTCCACGAGAGCCCGCAGTCCGCCGGGCTGGAGTACGAGAAGCGCGTCTGGAGCGGTCTCTTCGGCACGCACGACCAGCAGGAGGGGATGGAGGCGTTCCTCGAGGACCGCGACCCAGAGTTCGAGTGAGAGGTCGCTGTCTCGCCGCTCAGTACCGGTACAGCGACAGCACGAACGGCAGCCGGTTCAGCAGCCAGATGGCGACCGGCAGGCCGACGATGGTGACGGCGAACAGCGCGGCGACGCCGACCCATGTCAGCGAGAGCCACGACCCGACGAAGACGAACCACACCGCCCGCACCAGCAGCGGGTACTGACTGGACGGGTCCGCAGCGTCCGGGTCCCGCAGCCCGCTCACCTCGCTGGGCGGTTTGAGCGTCAGCACGCGCGGGGTCTGGTTGACGAGCTTGATACCCAGCGGGATGGTCACGATGGGGACGTGCAGCAGCCACGCGATGAACAGGACGACGGGCGTGAGCCACCAGCCCACGAGCAGGAACCACGCCGCCCGGAGGACGATGTTGGGGGCCATACCCGACCCAGGCCGTCGCCGGGGATAGCTCCGCCGGCCGAAGCCGACGCCGTCGGTGGTCGCGGTGCGAGGCGCTCACAGGGAACCGTAACCGGGTAATGGCGCGGGGGCCTCGTCCGGGGTAGATGGGAATCGGGACAGCGACGGCCCGGCTGCGCGGCGGCGGCCGGGGGTGGGTGCTCCTCACCATCGCTGTCGGGTGGGTGTTCGTCCTCGGCGGGCGCTTCCTGGTCCCCGCGGTCCTCCCCCAGGTGACGGGCACCTTCGCGGTCGGGAACACGGGCGGCGGCATCGCCGTCACGGTCATCTGGGGGACGTACGCCCTGATGCAGTCACCGGCGGGTATCCTGGTCGACCGCCTGGGCGAGCGCCGGCTCCTGACGGGGAGCCTCCTGCTGTCGGCGGGGAGCGTCGTCGTCCTGGGCGTGGCGCCCGCGTACCTCGCGTTCCTCGGTGGGTGTGCGGCGTTCGGGTTCGCGACGGGCCTGTACGGCCCCGGGCGCGGCACCGCGCTCGCGCGGACCTTCCCCGACGACGACGGCACGGCCATCGGCGTCACGCTCGCGGCCGGCTCCGTCGGGTCGGCCGTCCTGCCGTTCCTGGCGGGCGCGCTCGTCGGGAGCGTGAGCTGGCGCTACGTCGTCGCGGGGCTCGCGCCACCGCTGCTCGTGGCGGCCGCCTTCGCCTGGCGGACCGTCCCGGAACACGACCGGCAGCACACGAGCAGCCCGCCGCCGGCCGACGAGCTGGTCGGCGACGTCCTCCGGGCCGTCCGGCGCCGGGGGGTCGCCGTCGCCGTCGCCGCGGTCACGCTGATGCTGTTCGCCTTCCAGGGCCTCTCTGCGTTCTACGTCACCTACCTGGCACGGTCGATGCCCCAGCGGACGGCGGCGGGCCTGTTCGCGCTCCTGTTCCTCGGGGGAGCGGTCGCACAGCTCGCAGGGGGTGCCGCGGCGGACCGCTACGGCGAGCGCGTCGTCCTGACCGTCACGGCCGCCGTCGGCGCCGTCTCGGTCGGGGCGGTCCCGTTCGTCGACGGGGTGTGGCCGCTCGCGGCGCTCTCGATCGCCCTCGGGACGCGGCTGGCCATCGCCCCCGTCTCGAACGCCTACGTCATCGCCGTCCTCCCGGACGCCGTCACGGGAACCGCCTGGGGGACGCTCCGGACGGCG
This sequence comes from Haloglomus litoreum, assembly GCF_029338515.1. Classification (GTDB taxonomy): domain Archaea; phylum Halobacteriota; class Halobacteria; order Halobacteriales; family Haloarculaceae; genus Haloglomus; species Haloglomus litoreum. Next base: position 2,749,245 of record NZ_CP119988.1, read on the forward strand.
TTCTTCCTGCTGGGCGCGACCGGCTCGACGGTGGTCGGCGCGATGGCCGACCGGGGGCTGTTCGACGAGGCGTTCCTCCTGCTGGCCGCCGTGACGGCCGCCGCGGCGGTGCTGTACGCCTTCCTGCCGTCGCGGGAAGCGGTCGGGGCGTGAGTGTGGCCCGAGGCGCCCGAGTGGAACCGGGGGCGGCTCACCCCCTGTAGAGGCCCCGGGCCGCCCGCCATCGTTCCCCGAACCGCTGGCGCGCCGCCGCGTACGTCTCGGGGTCGCACGAGGGCTCGACCGTCCCGACGACCCGGCAGAGTGCGTCGCGTGCGTCGTCGACGGTCCCGTAGACGCCCGCGTCCAGCGCGGCCGGGAGGACGGCCCCGGCGGTGGTCCGGGGCGCCATGCGCGTGACCGGGCGGTCCCACGCGGCGGCCCGGAGGCCGTTCCACCAGTCGTAGTCCCCCACTCCAGGGTCGTCGGTCCCGGAGTGGTCCGGCTCCACACCGTCGGGCGCGCCGCCCCCGAGCAGCCGGACGGCACCGGCACCGCCCGCGTCGAGGAACCAGCCCTCCGCGAGCGCGACGCCGAGCGCGACACCGCGGAACAGGCGGCCGCGCGCAACCCCCGGGTCGGCATCCGTCCAGAGCCCCGCCAGCGTGTTCGCCATCCGCCCGTCGTCGAACGGGGAGCGGTCCCCCTGCGGGAGGAAGCCGTACTCCGTGCCGGGGTCGGCGGCGGCCGCGGCGTCGAGCGCGGCCGCCGGGGAGCGGTCGAACAGGCGCGCCAGCCACCGGAACGTCGCGCCCGAGTCGAAAGCGGCCCCGGCGAGCCAGCCGTCCAGCGGGTGTCGGTGGTAGTAGAACGGGCCGTCGCCCGCGCGGGTCTCGGTGACGCCCTTGACGACGCTCGTCGAGCCACAGGTGACACCCCAGTCCCCGGGTTCCAGACAGCCCATCCCGAGCGCGGCGGCGTTGCCGTCCGTCACGCCGAGGTGGAGGCTCGCCCCCTCGAGACCCATCCGGCTGGCCAAGGGTCCGGCCGCGGTGCCGACGTGGTCGCCCGGAGCCGCGATATCAGGGAGACGGTCGGTCGACACGTCGGCCGCGGCGAACAGGTCGTCGAGCCACGAGGGCGCCCCGGCCACGTCGGCACCGAACTTCAGCGCGTTCGTCCAGTCGGTCGTCGGGGCCCACGCCTCGCCCGCGGGGGCGAGCAGCCGCCAGGTGAGCCACGTCGCCGCCGGGAGGTACCACCGCGCCTCGCCGTACGCCGGCCGGTCCTCGCGGGCGCTCGCCAGTGTCGGGAGCGGGGCCGTCGCACCGACGGGCACGCCGAGGTCGCTCGCCCGGTCGGCGGCGTCGGCCGCGGCGAACGCCGCCGCCGTGTCGGGGTCGGCACGCTCGTCGTACCGGAGTGGCGGCGCCACCGGCTCCCCGGCGTCGTCGGTCGCGACCACGGTCCCCGAGGTGGAGGTGACGGCGACGACGTGGTCCCCGTCGGGGATGTCGGGGGCCGCAGCCGCGAGGGCGTGCTCCCAGTCGGTGGTCGTCTCCCCTTCCAGCGGCGCCTCGCCCGAGGCGACGAGGTCGCCCGCGCGGTCGTAGGCAGCGACGCGGGCGCCGGAGCTGCCGAGGTCGATGCCGACGAGCACCGGGTCGTCCGTGGGACCGTCGGGCGGATCCCCGGACGTGTCGTGTAGCGAGGTCATGCGGACCCGGGCGGGCGCCAGCCACCTCGGCGTTTCGCCTCGCCGGGACGGTGGCGGCGTCCCGGACGACCGCCGGACCCCGGGGTGGTCGGCCGCTGCCGGGTCCTGAGGGTTTTAGCCGCCGGGCGCACAGCCACGCTGTATGCTGGGTTCGGACATACTGACGGCGTCCCTGCCGGCGCTCATCGGGACGCTCGGCGGGGTGGTGGTCGGGCAACTGCTGACGGCCAGCCGGGAGCGACGAAGGCAGGCACAGGCGCGGGAGCGCCGCCGCCAGGACGCCCGGACCGCCATCGCGGCGGAACTGGCGTCCGTCCGCGAGTACCTGCGGGACGCCGACTACGACGACCCGGACGACCACCCGACCTACCCGACGGCGGCGTTCGACAGCAGCGTCGCGAGCGGCGACTTCGCGCTGCTGGACGGCGGGACACGCCGGGAGATCTCGACGGCGTACGGTCTCGTCGAGCGGGTCCGCGAGGCCGAGGACAGCCTCGTCCGGGCGCGGGCGGAGGGCAACGCCGACGAGTTCCTCCGACGGCGCTACGGGGACCACAAGCGCTCGCTCGTCGAGCACCTCGACGGGTTCGTCGAGGAGCTCGAGACGGCCGAGACCGCGGCCGACGGCACCGCCGAGCCGACGGGGGTGGTCGGATGACCGACTACATCGACGTGACCTACAGCGTCGAACTCACGGCGGACCCCGACATCCGCGCGCAGGACAGCATGCCCGACGACCTGCTGGAGATGGGTGAGATCATCGCCCAGGAGCAGTCCGTCGGCGGCTACGACAAGCCCTTCCATCGGGACTTCGACGTCGAGCCCTACCGGGCGCGAGCCACACCGAACCCCTCGACCGGGTCGGTCACGGTCCGGTTCCCCACCGACAACATCGCCCCGGAGCCGGCGCACCTGCTGAACTACGTCGCCGGCGACGTGTTCGGCTCGAAGTACGTCGAGCACATCCGCGTCACGGACATCAGCTTCCCGAAGCCGTTCGTCGACCGGTTCCCCGGTCCGCGGTTCGGGCAGGCCGGCATCCGTGAGCGGGTCGACCGGGAGGGGCCGCTGCTGGGGATGATCCTGAAGCCGTCGCTGGGGCTCACGCCCGAACGCATCGGGGACCTCGTGCGGGCGGCGGCGCAACCGGGCGCCCACCTCGACGACGAACCGGACGACCTCGGCGGCGTCGACATCGTGAAGGAGGACGAGAAGCTGACGGACCCCGACTACTGCGCGTTCGAGGACCGGCTGGACGAGGTGGTCGCGGCCCTGCGCGACGTCCCGGAGCCGCCGCTGTACGTGCTCAACGTCACCGCCCGCGAGGACGCCTTCCGCGAGTACGTCGCGGGCCACGACCTCGAGGACGTGCTTGACCGCTTCGTCCTGCTGGTGACGGTCATCTCCCACGGGTTCGGCCGGATGCAGACCCTCGCCGAGGACGACACCCTCGGCCTCCCGACGTACGCCCACCGCGCGGGGCACGCGGCGCTCACCCGGACGGCCCACGGCATCGAGATGCGCGTCCTCGAGCAGCTCTCGCGGCTCGCTGGCGCCGACTTCGCCCACTGCGGCGCCATCGCCGGCAACCACCGCCGCGACCGCGCCGAGGTGGTGACGAACCGGCGCGTCCTCGACACCACCACGCCGCCCTGGGACGGTCTCGAACCCTGCCTCCCGGTGGTCTCGGGCGGCGTCGACCCGACGAACATCAAGGAGAACATGGAGGCGGTCGGCGAGCGCGACCACCAGGAGCAGCTCGTGTTCATGATCGGCTCGGGCATCTACGGCCACAGCGGCGGCACGCTCCCCGGTATCGCCGCCGGCGTCCGCGCCAACCGCGAGGCCATCGACGCCGCCCGGGAGGGCCTCGGCCACGGCGACATCGAGACGCGGGTCCACCACGACTACCCCCACATGGAGGCGTGGCTGGAGGCCGACCGCGAGGACTGACGGACCCGGCCGTAGAAAGGCCGTCCCCCGACGATACGGCGAATGACGGGTCGTTCATGTATCTCCGGAATCGGTCATAAGTCTCCCCAGTAATCCGGGCGTCAGGTCCGTACTCGTCAACCCGGTAGGGGGAGGTGGTGTCACACGATGCGATCAAACGAGAACGCGGTCACGCACCGAGACCTGCCGCCGAAGGTGTCCGAGCGCGCGGCGGCGGAGCAGCAGTCGCCCGTCAGGCACGAGGACTGGCTCCAGCGGCTCCTCGGCCGGGCACGACCCCGCCACGACCTCCGGACGCTCGCGGACCGGCTGGGCAACGAGGCCCGACGCCTGCGCGAGGGGGCCGCTCGACTCGGCCGCCGCCTGACGACGTAACGCCCCCGACGACCAGCTGATTTCTTGCGCCGCGCTCAGTCACCGACAGCCGCACCACTCGATGGCGCGCCCTACGCGTCCCCGCGTAGCGCGTCGGCGACCTCGTCGGCCACCACGTCGACGGCCGCCCGGGCAGTGTCCAGCAGCTCCGTCATGCTGGCGAACCCGTGGATCATGTCGTCGTAGTGCTGGTGCTCGACATCGACGCCGGCCTCGGCGAGCCGGTCGGCGTACGCGACCCCCTCGTCGCGCAGCGGGTCGAAGCCCGCCGTCACGACCGTCGCCGACGGGAGCCCGGCGAGGTCGCGCGCGAGCAGGGGCGCCGCGTACTCGTTGCGCGCGTGGAGCTCGCTCGGCAGCCACTTCTCGTAGAACCACTCGATGCTCCGGCGCTCGAGGAAGTAGCCCTCGGCGTTCTCCTCGTAGGAGTCGAAGTCGTGGATGACCGGCGAGGCCACGGCCGGGTAGATGAGCGACTGGTGGGCGATGTCGGGCCCGCCGCGGTCCCGCGACAGGAGCGACACGGCGGCCGCGAGGTTCCCGCCGGCGCTGTCGCCGCCGACGGCCACGCGCTCGGGGTCGCCGGAGACGTCGGCGGCGAACTCGCTGGCCCACTCCAGCGCCGCGTAGGCGTCCTCGAGTTGCGCCGGGAACGGGTGTTCGGGCGCGAGCCGGTAGTCCACCGAGAGGACGACGGCCTCCGCGCGGGCACACAGCGCCGACGTGACGTTCTCGTACTCGTCGAGGCCGCCGATCACCCAGCCGCCACCGTGGTAGTAGACGAGGACGGGGAACGGCCCCTCGCCCTCGGGTACGTACGCCCGGATGGGGATGGGGCCCTCGGGGCCCTCGATGGCGAAGTCCGCGATGTCACCGACCTCGGTCGGCGCCATCTCTGCCGTCAGCCGCCGGAACTGCTCGCGCGCCACATCAGGCGTGACGCCGTACGTCGGCGGCGCGTTCTGTGCGTCGAGCTGTTCGAGGAGTGCCTTCGCCTGCGGGTGTGGCTCGTCGGGCATGTGCAGGATGTCGGTTGACTAGGTATTCAAGATGGGGTCCGGGAACGGGTCATCGCCCGGGATGGGGACGCGACCGGCGGCGGTATCACCCCCCGGTTCGACGCCGGTCAGTCGTCCGCCTCGGCCACCGTCGCCGTGAACCCCACGTCGCGGAGCCGGTCGACCAGCGGCATCCCGATGCCCGACGCCGGCGTGAGGACGCCACCCTCGAGCGGCGAGTCGACCTCGTCGTGCAGGAGACACATCGCCGACTCCCCGAGCATCCGCGCGGTCCCGCCGTAGCCCGGGTCCAGGTCGACGCCGAACTCGGCCTCGACGGTGAACTCGCCGTCCGCGCCCGTCCCGCGCCCGATGACGCGGATGCTGAAGTGGCCCTTCTCCATCTGTCGCTCCGAGGGACCCTCGCCGGGGTCGGGGAACACGTACCGGCTGAGCCCCCGTCGGAGCGGCCCGACGGACATGGCGGCCCCGAACAGCCCGATACCGCCGGCGATGGCGCCCGAACTGGCCGCCCCGACCAGCGACCGGCCGGTGGGGATGACCTCGTTGCAGGTGAACTCGCGACTGTACGGGTAGTCCAGCAGCGCGTTGCTCCGCCGGACCACGCGCTCGTTGACGGCCGCCATCGGGGAGGGCGCGGTCCACTCCGAACTCAGGTCGTCCTTCCGGGCGAGGCGCTGCTCGCCACGGTCGGGGCCGTCGCGCTCGCCCGGCGGCGCCAGCGAGTACGGGTTCCGGAGCGTCTCCCGGGCGACCGGGTCCGACGAGGCCGCCTCGAACAGTTCCGTGAAACTCGCGAGCGTGCCGCCGCTCACGCCGCCGCTCGCGCTCTCGACGAGGATGCGCACCCGCTCGCACGGCGCGCCGAACTCCTCGCGCGCGAACGTCTGGACCATCAGGGTCCCGATGTCCGCGGGCACGGAGTCGAACCCGCAACTGTTGACGATGCGCGTCTCGGCCGCGACCGCGTCGTCGTGGTACTCGTCGACAACCTCCCGGATCCAGTTCACCTCGCCCGTCAGGTCGCAGTAGTCCGTCCCCTCCTCGATACACGCCCCGACCAGCGGCGTCCCGTACTTCGTGTACGGCCCGACCGTGGTGGCGACGACCTGGGTGCGGCCCGCCATTTCGCGGAGGCTCTCGGGCTCGGTCGCATCGCCGAGCACGATGGGAATCTCGTCCCACGCGTCGGCCTCCGCGAGGATGTCGGCCTCGATGCCCTCGAGTTTCGCCTCGTTCCGGCCCCCGAGCGCCAGGTCGAGGTCCTCGGGCGGATACTGCCCGGCGAGGTACTCCGCGAGGAGGCGCCCCGCGACGCCGGTCGCTCCCCACACGACGATGTCGAACTCTCGGTCGCTGTCGGACACGGTTATCGAGTGTCAGTTGAGCGCCCAGGGTCTAAACGGTCGGGTTCGGACGGGAAGGAACGGTGGCTCCCAGTGTCAGTTCGGGACGGTCGTCAGTCCGGACGAGGAACGACCGGCTCGCTCCAGCACCTCGATGAAGAATCACAACTGCCACCTTTTTCAGATGCAATTTGTTTGCAGCCGGTATAGAATAAGAAATCAGACTTCAATATGGGAAGCTTAGATGTATCTAATCAATTTTAATTTTTGTAGAGATGTGGGGCCGGAGGGATTTGAACCCCCGATCGACTGATATCTCCGGTTGCGCCTCGGTTCTCCAGAGGGTCGTCACAGCGACGCGGTGATCAGCCGGCCGCTCGGTATATCAGTCTGGAGTCTCGTCACCGGGCGCGTGGCCTCTGGAGTCAGTCGCCATGCCTGGCTTGGCCACAGCCCCTCGCCATCACGTACCCCGGTTCCGTCTAAAGGGATTTCGGTTCCGTGGGAGCCGGCAGCGGGGTGGCGTGCGCCGCCTGGGGGAGTGGTCGAGCCGTTCCAGCCCGGCGACTGCAGGCGCTGTGGGTGTTCGGTGCCGAACCGGTGGACCGGAGCGCTGTCCCCACCGACCGTGTCCCTGACGGGTGTCTCGACTCCGTTCGACCCCGGCTTCGGATAATGTTATCTCCTCACAAATCATAATAAATCCGATATGAGACAGCTATTGACGCTCACAGTGGTCCTGCTGATGGTCCTCGCGGGGTGTACGACGGGGGGTGCGCCGGCCGACGGTGGCGCTGCGGCGGAGACGCCAGCCGGATCGGACCCCGGAGCGCCCGACGGGGAGCCAGCGGACGGTGGCTCGACGGCCGCGCCGGCCCCGTTGCTCGACGCTGAGGACGCGGCCTTCCGTTCGGCGGCCGATGCCGCACTGGCCGGCGCCGCGGCAGAGCCGGGAACCGGCGCGATCTACCTCGAGGTGGTCAACAGCGCCGGGACGGCCTACTACGGGACGTACAACCACACGGAACTGACCCTGGCCGAGGTCAACGCGAACGGGATGCTCGTCTTCAACAACGACGTGACGGCGCCGCACACCTTCGGCATCCACGACCCCTTCACGACGGGACCCCGGGCCTGTGTCGATGGCGTTGAGGACGAGAGCACCAGCGGGTACGACGTCTTCGGGTTCAGTCAGCGGGGCGCGCCCAACACCCTGAAGCCGTTCGACGACGCGCTGTGCAGCTTCGAGGTCACGGAGGAGAACGGGGTCTACACCGGTGTCGGGACCGCGCGGGCCCACTTCTACACCTACACCGACGGCTACCACGAGCGCGATATGCGGTTCGTCTTCGTCTACCGGGCGTGACGGACAGCGAGCGAGTGGCCCGCCGGTTCGACCCGCCGTCCGGACCGGGGCACCTGCCGAACTCGCCGGGACCCGGTTCGCCGTCGGCTCCCGGAGGTCGCCCATCCCCAGGGTCGCGCCGGGCGGGCGAGCGGGGTAGCGATTTTTCCACGCGGGGGGCCAACGTGCGATCGTGAGCCATCCGAGTGACGGGCCGAACCGAATCCCCGTGACCGTCCGGACGGGCGACTACGAGACGACGCTCCGCGTCGAGCGCGGGACCATCCTCCGAGATGCCCTGCTTGAGGCCGGTTTCGAGGTGTACGGGAGCGTCTCACGCGCCGCCAACTGCGGCGGGCGCGGGCTCTGTGGGACCTGCGGCGTCCGCTTCGAGGGGGACGCCGTACCCGAACCCACACACTGGCACGACCGCGCCGCCGCGCGCTTCGGCTACCCGCGGCTCTCCTGTCGGATTCCTGTCGACGAGCCGCTGACGGTCCGGGTCCCGGAGAAGGTGATGTGGGGCCAGTTGCTGCCGGGCGAGCGCGACGGGGAGTGAGGGGCGCGTCAGTCCCGGTCCGTCTCGCTCCACGCGCAGTCCTGGCACTTGTAGCCCGTCACGAACTCCGTGACGCTGGGCATGTACCCCACGCTGATGACGTTCCCACCGCAGTCCGGACACTCCCGGTCGGCGTCCTCGATGGCCTCGGTGTCCATCGGCGACTCCCCCTCGATGAGTTCGGCGAGCTTCGCCGGCGTCACCATCCGACCCTCCACGACGCGGTTCTCTGACATACCCGGGGCGAGGACAGCCGTACCCGTAACCGTGTCCCTTCCGGCGACCGCCCGGAGCGCCCAGTGGGACGGACGGAACCCGAGGCGGGCGCCGGGGTGCCAACCCTTATCACGGTGACGGACGTGCTCTTGCGGAATGACCGACGCCACCGAACGACTCGCCGTGACCGCGGGCCGGGACGGCGAACGGCGACTGCGCGCGGCACGCGAGGCGGCCCCCGAGGGCGTGGTGGTCGTCCCCGTCGGGTCGACGGGCGTGCCGGCCCTGGAGCCGCTGGCGCTGGCGACCCGCGACGGCGAGACGGCCATCCACGCGACCGCCGACGCCGAGCGGTGCGCGGAGATCGCGACCGAGTTCGACGGCGGTCGGCCGCACCTCCACGCGCACGCCGTCGTCGAGCACGAACCCGGGACGGACCGGCTGCCGACCCCCGAGGAGGGGCCCCTCTCCGTCGGGCGGCGGCGCGTCCTCGGTCCCTGTGGCTGGACGCGGATCGACGATTTCGGGCCCGAGCGCCAGCCCTCGCTGCCGGCGGACCCCGGGGCGGTTCTCGGCCACGCCGAGCGCGTGGGGCTGCTCGGCCGCGGGCGTGGCGACGCCGCGCGCGACCGGCCCGTCGCCGAGGACTGGCGGACCGCCCGCGACACCGAGGGCGATACCGTCGTCGTGGTGAACGGCAACGAGGCCGACGCGGCCGTCGCCGGGGACGAGTTGCTCCTCGCCTCGGCGCCGGCACACGTCCTCGCCGGCGCGTTCGCGGCCGCCAGGGTCGTCGACGCCCGGGACGTGGTGGTGTACGTCGGCGAGCACGACGACGACGCGGCCGAGCGGACCGCAGCGGCGGCCGACGCGCTCGCGCCCGAGGACGTGAGCGTGCAGGTGGTCACCGGGCCGGACACCTTCACGGCCGGCGAGCCGACCATGGCGCTGGAGGCACTGGAGGGGTCGGACCGCATCGAGGCCCGTCGCCGCCCTCCGGGGCCGGCCGAGTGGGGCCTGTACGGCCGGCCCACGGTGGTCCACACGCCGCGGACGCTGGCGCAACTGGTCGCTCTGCTCCGGGCGCCCGACGCCTTCGACACCGACGCGGGCGACCCCGGGACGCGGGTCGTGACGGCCACACCGCGCGGCCCCGGCGGTGACGCCGTCGCGCCCCCGGCGACGGTCGAACTCCCGACGGGCACATCGGTCGGGCGGGCGCTGGACGCGCTGGGCGCGCCCGACAGCGAGGACTCCCGCGACTTCCGACCGGACTGGGCCGTCGTCGGCGGGCGGTTCGGCGGCCTGCGGCGCGACCTCGACGTGCCCGCTGGCGCCCCGGCGCTCCTGGCGGCCGACTGCGGGACGGCGGGTGCCGTCGAGTCGTTCGCGGATGCGTGCGCCCTCGCGGCGGTCGGGCGCCGCGCGGCGTTCGCGCGCGAGGCGAACTGCGGGCGCTGTGTGCCGTGTCGCGAGGGCTCGAAACAGCTACACGAGGGCCTTCGGGCGGTCTACGACGGCGACCACGACGAGGCCGGGCTGCGCGAACTCCTCCGAGCCATGGGCGAGACGAGCCTCTGTGCGTTCGGTCGGGAGGCCGCACGGCCGGTCCGGACGGCACTGGACCGGTTCGCCGGTACGGTCCGGGCGCACGCCGACGGCGACTGCTCGGCCGGCGAATGCGATGACGGACCGCGTGACGAGGCCACCGAGGGGCCCGGAGGTGTCTGGGCGTGAGCGCCGACGGCCAGCCGGACGACGGGGAAGCGGCCGACGGCGAGCGGGCACCCGACGGGCCCGACGAGGGCTTCCCGCGCGTCCCCGACCTGACGGACCCACGGCCCTCGACGCCGCTGACGGAGGACTTCCGCACCGGAACGGCCAACGACCCGCCGCGGTACTCGGCGCGCGGCGCCGACCCGGACGACGGGATGGTGACCGTCACGGTCGACGGCGAGGCCGTGGCGGTCCCGGAGGGTGCGACCCTCCTCGATGCGGTCGAGGCCGCCGACGCGGGCGACGAGGTCCCGGCACTATGCCACTACGACCGCGACACCGAGGCCGCCGAGGAGATCGGCCCGCGGACGACCTGCCGGACCTGCGTGGTGGAGACCGACGAGGGACTCGTACCCTCGTGTAGCCACCCCGCCGAGGACGGCGCGACCATCGGGACCGACACCCCGGACGCGGCCGAGGCGCGCTCGGTCAATCTCGACCTCGTCCTCTCGAACCACAACCTCCGCTGTACGACCTGCGGGAAGAACGGGCGCTGCGAACTGCAGGACGCGGCCATCGAGGCCGACGTCGAGCACCCACGCTACGGCGTCATGGACGACCGCGGCGAGTACGAACCCATCGACGACACCTCCGGCGTCATCCAGATCGACCGCAACAAGTGCATCCTCTGCAACCGTTGCGTCGAGGCCTGCAACGACGTGCAGGTCGAGGGCGTCCTGCGCGTCGAGGGCGGGGGCGCGGAGCGCCCCCAGGCGAGCGGCGAAGCCGCGAGCAAGGACGAGGACGGCGAGCCACGCATCGGCTTCATGAGCCAGGCCGAGACGATGGCTGACTCGACCTGCGTCTCCTGTGGCCACTGCGCGACGGTCTGCCCGACCGGCTCGCTCGTCGAGAGCGACTACACCGACGCGACCACCCTGCCGATTCCGGGCTTCACGCAGAAGAACTCGGTCGGCGAGGTGCTGGAGGCCGAGCCCGTGGCGACCGCCGACCGGCCGGACGCGGGCGGCGGGATGGGCGGTGACGGAGCGGCCGCGGCCATCGACGAGGACCTGTCCGGCGTCGCCCGGTTCATGGCGAAGGCGAAACGGAAGGCCCGGCAGGCCGCCCGGAGCGCGGGCGAGCGAGCCTTCCTCGAGGGCGAACACGCCGCCGAGGCCGTCGCCGCGAGGACCCTTTCCGAGGGGCGACTGTTCGACATCGCCAGCGGCGTGGCCCGGTGGCGCTCGCGCGACATCGAGACGACCGAGACGACCTGCGGTTACTGCGCGGTGGGCTGTCGCTTCGAGGTCCACAGCAAGGACGACGACATCAAGGCCGTCCGGCCGACCGACCCGGACCACGCGCCGGCCAACGACTTCTCGACCTGCGTCAAGGGGAAGTTCGGCTACGAGTTCGTCGGCAGCGACGACCGCCTCACGTCGCCACTGGTACGCGACGAGGAGGCCGGCCCCGACACGCCCGGTCCGGACGGGTTCCGGGCGGTCTCGTGGGAGACGGCCATCGAGCGCGTGGCCGACGGCCTCCGCGACATCAAGCGCGAGCACGGGCCCGAGGCCCTGTCGGCGTTCGCCTCCTCGAAGTGCACCAACGAGGAGGATTACCTGCTCCAGAAGTTCGCCCGGGCGGTACTGAAGACGCCGAACGTCGACAACTGCGCGCGGCTCTGTCACTCCTCGACGGTCGCGGCGCTCCTCCAGACGGTCGGCTACGGCGCGATGAGCAACTCCATCGACGACGTGGCGAACACGGACTGCTACCTCATCACCGGGTCGAACACGACCGAGTCGCACCCGGTGCTGGCCACTCGCATCAAGCGGAACGTCCGCGACGGCGCGACGCTCCACGTCTACGACCCGCGGAGGACCGGCATCGCCGAGCACGCAGACCAGTACACCCGCACCCGGCCTGGCTACGACATCGCGTGGCTCAACGGCCTCACCCGCTACGTCATCGAGAACGACCTCTACGACGACGTGTTCGTCGACGAGCACGTCCGGAACTTCGAGGCGCTGCGCGAGAAGGTCGACCCGTTCACGCCCGCGGAGGTCGAACGGCTGGCGGGCGTCCCGCCAGAGGAGCTGGCCGAGACGGCCACGGCCATCGCCGCGGCCGACACCTGCGTCTTCGGCTGGGCGATGGGCCTGACCCAGCACGGCCACGGCACCCGGAACGTCCTCGCGGTCGCGAACCTCGCGCTCGTCACGGGCCACGTCGGGAAGCGCAACGCCGGCCTGAGCCCGTTCCGCGGCCACAACAACGTCCAGGGCGGGGGCGGCGACATGGGAACGCTCCCGAACAAGCTGCCGGGCTACCGGGACCCCACGGACCCCGAGGTGGCCGACGAGTTCGAGCGGGTGTGGGGCACCCGCCCGCCCGAGGCGGTCGGCCTGAAGGTGACCGAGACGTTCAGCGCCATCCACGAGGGCGACGTGAAGGGGCTGTACGTGATGGGCGAGAACCCCGCCCTCTCCGAGCCCGACATCCAGCACGCCGAGGAGGGGCTCTCGGAACTCGACTTCCTCGTCGTGCAGGACGTGTTCCTCACGGAGACGGCCGAGCACGCCGACGTGGTGCTGCCAGCGGCGTCGTTCGCCGAGAAGGACGGCACCTTCACGAACACGGAACGGCGGGTCCAGCTGGTCGGTGAGGCCGTCTCCCCGCCGGGCGACGCGAAGCCCGACTGGCAGATTCTCCAGGTACTCGCGAGAGAGCTCGGACACGGCTGGGAGTACGAATCAACAGCCGAGATCATGGACGAGATAGCCGAGGTCGCGCCCATCTACGGCGGCATCTCGCACGACCGGCTCGACGCCGAGGGCGGCCTCCAGTGGCCCTGCACCGGCGAGACCGACCCCGGCACGCGCTTCCTCTACGAGGACGGCTTCAACTTCGAGGATGGGAAGGCCCGCTTCGTTCCCGCCGACATGGGCCGGCCCGGCGAGTTGCCGGACGAGGAGTACCCGCTCACGCTCACCACGGGCCGCGTGATGTACCACTTCCACACCGGCACGCTCACCCGGCGCGTGGAGGGCATCATGCGCCACGTGGGCGAGTCGTTCGTCGAGATCAACCCCACCACCGCGGAGACGCTCGGTATCGAGGACGGCGACGCCGTCCGCGTCGCCTCCCGCCGCGGCGACATCACCGTCCGCGCGCAGGTGACCGACCGCGTCGGCGAGGGTGTCGTCTTCGTCCCGATGCACTTCGCCGAAGGGGCGGCCAACGTCCTCACCGACGAGACGTACGACCCCACGAGTGGGATTCCGGAGTACAAGGTCGCGAGCGTCCGCGTCGAGCCGACCGAGGGCGCCACGAGCGTCGACGACCTCGCCCCCGACCGGCCGGAGGGTGCGACCGACGAGGCGACCGGCGACGACTGACGCCGGGTCGTGGGGGAGACTCCCACGCCCGAGGAAGGTTCTTGCCGCGCGGCCGACCGTCCCCGACATGGACGATACGGACACATTCGAGGCGGCGGTCTACGATGCCTGGGTCGATGCCAGCGACCTGCCCTGGGCCGAGGACGTGGCGTTCTACCGGCGGCTCGCCCGGGAGGCCGACGGCCCTGCGCTGGAGGTCGGTGTCGGCACCGGCCGCGTCTACCTCGACCTCCGGCGCGATGGCATCGACGTTGACGGTATCGACCTCTCGGCGGGGCGGCTCGCGCGACTCCGCGAGACGGCAGACGACGAGGGGCTCGACGTCTCGGTCCGGCAGGCCGACGTGACCACGTTCGACCCGGACCGCGAGTACGGGCTGGTCTACTGCCCGGCGCGGGTGTTCAACCTCGTCACCTCGCTGGCCGACCAGCGTGCCGCGCTCCGGACCATCCACGGCGCGCTCGCCCCCGGCGGCCGGTTCGCGCTCAACACGTTCGCCCCCGACCCCGACTACGTCGCCGAGAACTACGGCGAGGCCAGGCAGGTACCCGTCGAGGTCGACGGCACCACCTACACCGTCCGCGACGTGATGGAGCTGACCGACGCCATCGACCGCGTGGGGACGCAGTCCCGCGAGGTGTCCGACGACGGCGGGGAGGTGGTCCTGGAGACCGAGACCGAGATCGCGCTCGTCACGAAGCGCGAGTTCGAGCTCCTGTTCGCGGATGCCGGCTTCTCGGACTGGACGTTCTACGGTGGCTTCGATGGCGACCCGCTGGCGTCGACCGCACAGGAACTCGTCGCGGTCGCCGAGCGGTAGCGCACCGGGTCAGGCCATCTCCGGGGAGGAGAACCGTGCGGCGACCCGGTGGGCGATGAACCCGACGAGCGTGGCGCCGGTCCCCCAGACGACGACCAGCACGAGCGTCTCGACGCTGTCGGGCACCTCCCGCCCGGCGACGTGACCCACCGCGAACAGCCACGGTGTGACGAGCACGGACAGGACCAGCCACCGCCGGCGTGGGTCCGGCCCGTCGAGATGTTCCAGCCGCCCCAGGCCGATGGTCCCGGCGAGCGGGAGGGCGCCCCCGACGAGGAACAGCAGCGGGGGAAGGGGGCTGTCACCGGCGAGTACGCTCGCAGCCACCGTGAGGACCGCCGCACCGGCCGCGACGGTCACGCCCGGGACCAGCCACGGCTCGACCCCCGCCCGGAGGTCCGGGAGCCAGCCGCCCGCGGCGTCGCTCCCGGCATCCGCCCCATCGCCCTGGTCGTCCTCGGCGCCGCCATCATCCCGTCCGGCTCGCCAGAGCAGGTAGCTCGCGACGACGACCACCAGCCCGACGGCGACGAGGCCGAGCGGCCCGAGGACGATGGCGAGCGGGCCCAGCGTCAGTAACAGCGCGAGCAACAGGCCGCCCACGGCGTACCGGGTTCCGCCCCGCTTCCCGGCACGGAGTCCACCCAGCAGCAGGCCGAACTGTATCGTCGGGAGCAGCGCGACCCAGAACGAGTCCGGGACGACCCAGCCCAGCGTGTCGGCCGTGAGCGTGGCGTGCGCGGCGAGGGTTCCGCTCGCCCCGTCCGGCGCGAACACGAGTGTCGAGTCGGCCGGGAGCGAGCGCAGCACGACCGCGTCGCCGCGGACGGTGGCGCCCTCGGGCGCGACGACCGGGCGCGTGCCCGGCGGTGCGTGGACGACGAGCCGGTCGATCCCGAGCTGGTAGGGATGGCCGGCGTTCTCCGGGTGCGGGTTGCGCCCGTCCCGGACGTCGAACCGGTCGACCTGCACCGCACCGCCGATCCCCTCACGGACCAGCGGCGGTGTCTCCGCCGGCTCCAGTCCGGGGATGCCGGCGACGCGGAACGACACGACGAGCGCGTCGGCCTCCGTTCCCACCGAGAGGTCACGTGCCTCGAAGGCCGGCACGGGGTAGACCGGGCGACCGTCCGTTCCCTCGTAGCGCGGCGTCGGCGTCGTCGCACGGCCGCCGGGACCCGACCTGTCGCCGGCCCGGACGGCCAGGACCGTCTCTTGGACGGCCTCGCGGCGCGAGGCGTTCCGCTGGAGCTCCTCGGCCGTCTCCAGCCCGACCCGCGTCCGCGCGACGACCCGCGGGGCCCCGCCGGTCTCGGGCGCCAGGTGGAGGTGTGCGACGCTCTCGCCGGTCGATGCGTTCGGTGGCAGCGCCCGGGCCGCGCCGTCGTCGCTGCAGCCGTAGCAGACCGACGGGGCGGGCTCGGCGCCGCCACAGCCCGCCAGCACCGCGAGGAGGGCGAGGGCACCGAGGCCGAGGAGCCGCCGCCGGGGTACCCTGCCCCCACCGTCGTCGCCGTTCGGGGACATACCGGGGAGCTACGGAGCCTCCGGCAAGTGTCTTGTCCGTCTCTGGCCGCCGTGGTTTTGCCGACGACGGCCGTAGCGACCGGCGTGACATCCGACGACCGGACGGCGGTGGTCCTGGCCGGCGGCCGCTCGACGCGGTTCGATGGGGGCGACAAGCTCCTGGCGGACCTCGCGGGCGAGCCGCTGCTCCGCCGGACGGTGGAGCGGCTCGCACCCACCGCCGGGGCGGTGATCGTGAACTGTCGGGTCGACCAGCGCGACGGGTTCGCGGACGCGCTCGCGGGAGTGGACCCGGAGGTGACGTTCGCAGTCGACCCCGACCCGGACGCGGGGCCGATGGCCGGCATCCGGACCGGGCTCCGGGCGACCGACGACGCGTTCGCCCTCGTGGTCGCGGGCGATATGCCGTTCGTCGCGCCGGGACTGGTCGAGCACCTGTTCGATGCGGCGACGGGCCACGACGCCGCCGTCCCCCGCATCGACGAGTGGTTCCAGACGACCCAGGCCGTCTACCGCGCCGAGGCAATGGCCGACGCCTGCGACCGGGCGCTCGAACGCGGCGACGCGAAGATCCTCGCACCGCTGGAGGAACTGGACTGGACCGTCGTCGAGGAGGCGACGCTCCGCGCGAACGGCTGGCTCGACTCCTTCGAGAACGTCAACACGCGCGAGGAGCTGGCCGCGGCCGCGGCACGGTTCCGGGGGGCGTGAGCGGGCCCCGGGGTCAGCCCTCCGACTCGACGCGGACGACCGTCTCGGCGCCGCACTCGGGACACGCGTCGTGGTCGGTGTGGAACCGCTCCTCGCAGGTCCGACACCGGTAGTCGGCCTGCCCCTCGGCGACGTCCTTCGCCGTCCGCGAGAACTCCTCGACCTGCCGACCGAGCTTGTTGAAGAAGCCCATCTGTTGTCACCACGGATGGGGAGGAGCCCGATAAGCGTTCTCGCCGAGCCTCCGGCCCATGCCCCCAGACTACTCGAACGTCGCGACGAGCCGACCCTCCGCCATCCGCGCTGTGACGACCCGGGCCACGCGGTCGGTGCGTGCGAGGACGCCGCCGGCGATCTCCTCAGCGGTCGCCCGCAGCGCGTCGTCGTCGACCATGTTCACGAGCGCGACGACCGTCGCCTCGCCCGGGACGTTCCGCAGGCCGCCGTCGGCGCTCGCGAGGACCGTGGCCACGTCGTCGGCCGTCAGCTCGGCGCCGACCTCCCGCCCCGTCACGGCCGCCACCCGTTCCGGTCGGTGGACGTGCGCCTCGTCCAGCGGCTCGCCGACCACGCGGGCGCTCGCGACGGGAATCACGGTGTCCGCCGTGGCCGGGACCACGGGCTCGTGGTCGGCCGGGGCCTTCAGCCAGCGGCCGCGCGCGCCGTCGGCCTTGACGAGCGTCGCGTCGACATCACGCTCGGCCGCGGCGCGCGCGAGTTCGGCGACCGTCCCGGCGTCGTACCCCTCGTAGCGAACGTCGTCGGCCCACCCGGGGACGAGACCGAGCGGCCAGTCCACGGGGTCGTACGGAGCGGTCGCGCGGAGCGCCGCGATGGGGTCGTCGCTCTCGATCAGCCGGCTCACGTGCTCCGGGAACGCGGGGATGCGCGTCGTCGCGGTGAGGACCGCCCGGTCCAGCCGGTCGGCCAGCGTGTAGAGGCTGGTCTTCTTGCCGCCCGCGCCGACGACGCAGACGAGTCCGTCGACGGCCAGCGCCTCGACGAGGTCCATGCGTCGACTCGGACGGGTGGCGACAAAGGCGTGCCGTCCGTCGGCCCACGAGGACCGTGCCGGCCCCCAGTCAGGCGCGCTCGACCACGAGCGTCGTCGTGGTATCGAGGCGGTTCCCGCCCTCGACCGCCGCGACGCGGAACGTCACGTCCCGCGGGGAGCCACAGCCACAGGAGACGAACTCCTCGACGGTCTCGCCCTCGGTCACGGTGTCGTGGCGCCGCCGGAACGACGCGAGGAACGTCTCGTCGGTCACGCCCTCGTACACCCAGTCACGCACGTCCTCGGGGAACGCCTCGGGGTCGTAGGTGAGGCGGACACGCGTTGCGGGGCCCGTCGCCTCGGTCGTGTCGGTCGACTCGCTCATACTCGTGTGTACGACCGGACGCGTAGTGTGCGTGACGCGGTCGTGCGCGCGAGTCGAACATCGTTAACCTGTGGTCGCCCCGAACCGAACACCTTTGTCGGTGGCGGGCACGGGCCGGCACATGGCATCCGAACCGGTCAGCACACCCGAGGAAGCGTTCGCCGACGTCCCGGACTTCGACTACGAGCCGCGCTACGTCACCATCGAGGGCGCGCCCGGCCAGCCCGAGATGGCGTACGTCGACACCGACCCCGAGGGCGAGGCGGAGGAGACGTTCCTCTGCCTGCACGGCGAGCCGACGTGGGGCTTCCTCTACCGGAAGATGATCCCCACGCTCGCCGAACGCGGGCGCGTCGTCGTCCCGGACGCGCTGGGCTTCGGTCGCTCGGACAAGTACACCGAGCGCGAGGACTACGACTACCGGCTCCACTACGACGCGACCGAGGAATTCATCGAGACACTCGACCTGACCGACGTGACGCTGGTGTGCCAGGACTGGGGCGGCCTCATCGGGCTCCCGGTGGCCATGAACAACCCCGAGCGCTTCGCCCGCATCGTCCCGATGAACACGGACTGCCCGACCGGGACCGCGGAGATGGCCGACGAGTGGTACGACTTCCGGGACTTCGTCGAGCGCGTCGAGGAACTCCCCATCGGGATGCTCATCCAGAACGCGACGGCGACCGAACTCAGTGACGAGGAACTCGCGGCCTACGAGGCCCCCTACCCCGAGGAGGAGCTGAAGGCCGGCGCGCGCGAGTGGCCCGACATGGTGCCCCGCGCCGACGGTGGCGACGGCGGCGACATCACCAGCGACGCTCGCGAGAAACTCGGCGAGTGGGAGAAACCCGCGTTCGTCCTCTTCGCCGATTCGGACCCCATCACGCGCGGCGCCCGTGACCCGCTCCGGGAGCTGATCCCGACCGCCGACGAGCAGCCCGATACGTGGATCGAGGGCGCGATGCACTTCCTCCAGGAGGACGCCGGCGAGGAGATCGCCGACGAGATCGTCGCCTTCGTCGACCGGACGTCGGGGGCCTGACGGGGCCCGCCGGGCGGGGCGTTACGGGTCCCGTTCGGCCGCCAGCACCTCCAGTCGCTCGTCCAGCCGCAGCGAGAGGCGGTCGTCGCCGATCTCGGCGACGAGGCGGACCCGGAGCGGGTCCTCGGACTCGACCGTGGCCGGCTGGTCGAGCAGCCACGGCACCTCCCAGAACGGGTCGGTCCGGAGGTCGATGCCGTGGTCCGCGTGGAACGCGACCACCGCCGGATGGTCGAGGACGACGGCGCCGAGCGCGCCGGTGACCGTTCCGCCACAGACCTCGCAGTCGAACCGGGCGCCGTACAGGCCGACCGTCTCCTGGAGTTCGCGGGTGAGCCCCGCTCTGACACGACCGGAGCACTGCGGGCAGAAGCCCCGCCGGGTCCGCTCGACCATGCTCTGCACCCAGTGGCTGAACGCCAGCGGGAGTTCCTCCTCGTCGAACCCCGCCAGCAGGGTCGGCGGCGCGCCGAACTGGGTGACCGTGACCCCGCACCCACCGCACGTGACCGACACCGTCTCGTCGGCGTGCTCCGCCCGGAGCGTTCCCCCGCAATCGGGACAGGTTCCGGCGTCGAACGGGTCGATCTCCGCCCGGGCGGAGTAGAGCCCGGAGTGGACGGCGCCGACGACCTGCTCCCCGGCGTACGTGAGGACGTAGCCCTCCCCGGGGTCGTCACGGTCCTCACCGTCGTCGGCGCTCGCCTTGCGCACGAACCGCCCGGTCAGCTCCCCCAGGTGGTAGTTGAACCGGCCGCTGTCCCGGACGCCGACGGCCTCGCGGAGCGTCGAGAACGACTGCGGGCCGTCGGCCGCCCAGAGCGACCGGAGGATCGACAGCCGGGTCTCGTTGGCGACGGCGCCGAACGCGGCCGCCGAGCGGGTCGCATCGATCGTTCCGTCTCCCACGCCCCCTGCTGTGGGACGGCCGGCGGTGCCGTCCGTCGGGCTGTCGTCGGAGGTCATGCGGGCCTCCCGATTCCGACCCCGGCCCCCGTCGGGGGCAGCCGGGGCGGTCAGCGGCCGGCGGACCGACGGTCGAACTCGGGACGGTCGAAGGGGTGGCACACGCCCCGACGTTGTCGGTCCGGGGTGATAAGCATCGAGAGAAGACGATTTCTGTCGAATTTCGTAGACTATCCGCCCGGCCACCGGAGGTGGCTCTTCCACTGGCCGGACGGATACCACTCGCTGGCCCATCGGCGCCGCTGGGCACCGAACGCTTTTGCGTGACCTGTGTGAGGACGGTACATGGCAGACGACGGGCGCGACTTCGACACCCGGGTCGAGACGAACCGCTGGGAGTCGTTCACCCGGCTGACCTTCTCGTACTTCGCGGACCAGGACTACCGCGTCGAGCGGACGTTCGACCAGAAGCTCGGCGAGCTGAAACTCGTCTTCACCGACGAGGACCGCGGCGAGCGGGCGGCCTTCGTCTACGAGGGGAGCCCGCCGGACATGGCCCGGGAGAGCCTCCAGACGATGCAGAAGCTGTTCGAGGGGTCGATGGACGCGGCGACGTTCTGGCGGCAGATGCTGGGGAACTGAGCCACCGCCGCTCACTCGGCGACGAACACACCGTCGCGCAGCCGCGGTACCAGGTCGATGGAGTCGAACTCGCAGAGCGCCTCGATCTCGTGCTCGTAGCCCATCTCGCGGAGCCACTGTGCCGTGGGCGTCCCGCGGATGGTCTCGGCGAGCGCGGCGGCGGCGGGCGGCGAGCCCTCGAGGTGACCAGCGATGCGGTCGACCCCGGCGACGTCCTCGCCGACCACCTCGCCCTGGCGCCCGGCCGCGACGAGCCACGTCTCCTCGTGGTCGGTGACGGCCTCGGCCACGGCCGCCGCGTTCACCGTCGTCCCGACGTAGATGTCGCGGTCGTGGCCGATGCGGTCCATCGCGCGGGTCCCGTTCGAGGAGAGCAGGCCGACCGGTCTGTCCGCGACAGGGTAGTCCGCCACCAGCGACGGCAGCGGGGAGCCGTCGAACCCCTCGACGGACTCGCCACCCTGCTCGCCGACGAGGAAGGCATCCGTCTCGGCCCTGAACGCGCGAGCGGCGTCGGCGTCGGCGAACGGACGGACGTAGTCGGCCCCCGCCTCGAGGAGGCGGACGACCGTGGTCGAGGAGATGATGACGTCGACCACGACGAACGCCGCGTCCGGGACGGGTTCGGGGAGGTCCTCCTGGCGGTCGACGCGATGGACCGTTCCATCGGCCGCGCTCGGACCCGTCACAGCGGCTGCTCCCCCTCGATGATGGCGACGCCCTGCTCGCCCAGCGCGGCCATCTTGTAGGCCGCCAGTGCACGGTTGAACCGCAGGTCCGTCACCTCGATGCCGGTCTGGCCCTCGGAGCGGTCGACGAGGGCGCCTGTCGCTACCATACACACCCACCGAGCTTTCCGACGGTAAAAGCCCCGCTGTTCAGCGACACCATCGTTAACGGGGAGAGGGTGTTCCGGAGCGGCTGGACGTCGCATCCGACGACTCCGGGCGGGACCGCGAGGTCGCCGCACGCACCCGCGAGTTCGTCGCCGAGGACGTCGAGCACATCACGCGCTACGACGGCTGACGGCGCAGCGCGGCGCGGGGCCCCACTCGGACGCGGGGCAGAGCGTCCAGCGCTGCTACGCCAGCTTGCTCCGTGACCCGACGATGTCGACCCCCGGGCTGTAGTGGTACACCGGGTCGGCGTCCGGCCGGGCGAACCCGTCGGCCGCGAGCAGCGTGTTCGTCTCGATGTCCGCGGTCGCGTGGAACAGCGTCCACGGCTCGTGCTCGACGTCGGCGTACCGCAGGCGCCCGCGCTGGTCCTCAGTGTAGAACCGGTAGCGCTCGACGAGGAACTCGGTGAACGGGTCCTCGGTCGCCACGAACGGCTCCCCGGTCGGCCGATAGGTCCCCTCGTAGCGGGCCGGACGCGCCCCGGGGTGGCGACGACGACTGGCGAACCGGACCCGGTCTCCCGACCGCTCCAGCGAGATGCGGGCGTAGAAGTACGGCAGGTGGTGGAAGACGCGTGCGCCCACGACGCTCGCGACGCCCTGCGCGTCGAGGCTGAAGAAGTAGACGCTGGGCTCGCCGTCGTGGGTCACGTACGTCCGGACGTTCAGTTCGGGGAGCCGGAACCCCACCGACGGGGGCAGTCCCGCCGGGCGGACGGCGACGTTGGTGAACGGGACCACCGTGAGCCACGCCGACCCGTCGTAGGTGTCCGGCGCCAGCCGCTCGGGCAGGTGCGCGTCCATCACGGCCGGGTCGACCGGCCAGTTCTCGAACAGCAGGTACCGCCACCCCATCGCGAGCGGGAGGACCATACCGACCCCTCCGTCGGGTGAGGGGAACTGGTTTTGGGTGAGGCGGGGACCGCAGCATTATCCGAAAGCTACACCGATATCTGATTAACAGGCACCACAGACGGGTAGTGGCACGGATTCGAGAGTCGAGAGGCTATCTCCCCATCAACTTCGAGAGGCGCTCGGTCAGGCCACCGTCGCCGAGGCGGAGGTAGTAGGCGTCGCCGCGGTCCTCGTAGTAGTTGTCGACGCGGCGCTCGATCTCGAAACCGACGTGCTGGTAGAAGTCGATGGCGTCCTGGTTGGTGGTGCGGGCGTGGCAGGTCACGGAGGAGTGGTCGTCGGCGACGGCGGCGATGAGCTGCTCGCCGAACCCCTCGTCCTGCCAGTCCGGGTCGACGGCGAGGAAGAGGACGTAGCCGTCCCGCCGGGTCGCTGCGAACCCCACGAGCTCCTCGTCGGGGCCGGAAGCGACGAGCGCGTACACCGTCGAACGACGGTAGGCATCGGTGAAGAACCCACGGCGCTGCTTGAGCACACCGTGGCGAGCGCGGATGCGCTCTTTCAGGTCCCACGCGTCGCCCGAGAGCTCGTCGCTACCGGGACCGACGACACGCAGCTCGATATTGACGCTCACTACCACCCAGGTAGGCGCCTGACAGGATATAATTCCACCGCCAGGCGGGTCGGTATCCGGCCCGCCGATACCGGGCGCAGACGGGCGGGCGGGGCGAGCTGGCGCTGGGGCGACGGCCCGACCCACAGGCCGGACCGCACTCCCGGCGATGGAGGCCCCGTCCCGGAGAGCCGGACCAGCCGTGGGGACGGGAGCTCGACAGCGCGGGAGCACAGTTCGGGAGGGGGCACAGTTCGGGAGCCGGGGGCCACAACACGGCAGCCCGGAGGCACAGTTCGGGAGCCCCGGGCCACAACCCCTTAGGTGCGTGCCACCGCACTACGGCAGTAATGAGCGCGCTCGACCCCGACGACGCAGAGATCGTCGGGAGACGACAGTCGCCGAGGGAAGTCCTGCGCGAGTCGCTGGTCACCGGCGCGGCCATCATCCTCCCGCTGGCCGTGACGCTGCTGGTCCTCAGTTTCGTCGTCAACTTCCTCTCGAACGCCCTGAGCCCCATCTCCTCGACCGCCGTCACGAACCTCCCGTTCAACAACGCCGTCATCGTCCAGGCCATCACGGTCATCCTGCTGCTCGTCGTGATGCTGGTGGTCGGGTTCGTCGCGGAGTACACCGAGAGCGGCAGCTCGGTCGGCCAGCGGTTCGACGGTTTCATGGAGTCGATCCCGGGTGTCGGCTCCGTCTACACCAGCTTCAACGAGATGTCCGAACTGCTGCTGGACTCGGACACGGAGTCGTTCCAGGACGTGAAGCTGGTCCAGTACCCCGTCGAGGGGTCCTACACGGTCGCGTTCAAGACTGCCGACACGCCCGCCACCCTCGAATCCGACACCGGCGAGGACGAGATGATCACCCTGTTCATGCCGATGGCACCCAACCCCGTGATGGGTGGGTTCGTCATCCACGTCTCCACGGACCGCGTCGTGGACACCGACATGACCGTCGAGGAGGGCATCCGGAGCATCGTCACGAGCGGGGTCGCCATCGGCGACACCAGCCCGGCGATGCGCGGGCTGAGCGAGGAACAGCTGGAGGAACTGGCGCGGCTCCGCCGCGTCGAGGACGGCAGCCAGCCCGAGTCGACCGGCTCGGTGGAGACGGACCCCGGCAAGCGGGCCCACTACGAGCGCGATGTGGCGCCGGAGTTCTCCGAGACGCCGGATGCAATCGAGCGCCGCACGGAGGGCAGCGCCAGCGACGCCAGCACGCCCGCCGACATCGAGCGTGGCGGTGGCTCCATCGGGGACACCGGCGGGACCCCGGCGGAGGCGAGCCGCGCCGACGACCGGACCCGGGGGACGACCCCGGAGCCACCGGCCGAACGCGCCGGGCGGAAGCGCGACGACGGGGCCGACCCGACGGACGGGAGCGGCGCCACCGCGGACGTCGGCGACGGTACCGCTGATGAAGCCGGCGTCGACGCCGACGCTGACGGCGATGGCACCGCCGCTGTGGATGGCGCCGCCGCTGATGGGGACGCCAGTGAGGACGCCGGCGGCGACGGGGAGAACGGCGACCTGTTCCCCACGGACAGCGAGGAGTGGACCGTCGACGGCGAGGGGCCGGACGGGGACGACTCATGAGCTTCGAACTCCGGGACCACACCGCCGACGTGGCGGTCGCGGCCGAGGGGGAGACGCTGGGCGGGACGTTCGCCGCCGTCGCCGATGGGCTCGCCGCCGCGATGTGCGACGAGTGGCCGGACGACGGCGACCGGTTCCCGGTGGGCATCCAGAGCGAGAGCGAGGAGTCGCTCCTCTTCGACTACCTCGACGACCTCATCTACCAGCGCGACGTCGAGAACGTCCTCCCCGTCGACAACTCGTGTGAGGTGTTCTTCCGCAACGGCACCTGGGTCCTCAGGGGGGAGTTCCGCGGCGTGCCGCTGGACCGCGTCAGCGCCCGCGAGGTGAAGGCCGTCACCTACTCCGACATGCGGATCGAGCGGACCGCCGACGGCTACGAGGCGTACGTCGTCCTCGACGTCTGAGGCGGCCAGTTCGGGCCCGATGTCGGGCGCCCGACGAGGGGCCGCGGGCCGCGGCGCTTATCCTGTCGGGTGCCGTAGCGAGGCCGATGTTCGTGGGCCACGGACTGCTGGCGTTCGCGCTGGCCGCCGCCGCGGCGCGCGTGCGCGGGTGGTCGCCCGAGCGGGCGCTGGCGCTCGGCCTGCTCGCGGGCGCGTTCGGGCTCGCACCGGACGTCGACATCCTCTACGCCCCCGTCGGCGTGCTGGGTGCGAGCGGGCCCCTCGACGCCGCGAGCGGCTTCTGGCGGGCCGGGAACGAGGTCCACCGCGCCGTGACCCACTCGCTGGTCGTCGCCACGGTCGCGAGTCTCGCGGCCGGCGCGTGGACGACCGGTCGCCGGCCGGGGCGCCTCGGCGCGGTGGCCGCGCTCTCGGCCACGGTGGCGGTCGCCTTCGCCGTCTCCGGGGCGCTGGGCGCGGTCGTGCTGGCCGCGTTCGGCGTGGCCGTACTCGGCCTCGCACGTGTCGGGCGCGCCCACCTCGGCCTCGGCCCGGCTGCCGTCGCCACAGCGGGCGCGGTCGGGACGCTGACGCACCCGTTCGGCGATCTGTTCACCGGCGAGCCGCCGGCGATACTCTACCCGCTCGACGTGACCGTGTTCGTCGAGCGCGTCGTCCTCGCGCCGGACCCGACGCTGCACCTGCTGGGGGCGCTGTTCGTCGAACTCGGGACCGCGTGGCTGGCGGCGCTGGTCCTCGTGTGGCTCCGTGACGACGGGCTCCCGGCCTGGCCCGGCATCGGTTCGCTCGCCGCCCGCATCGACCGCCGGGCCGGCATCGGCCTCGGATACGCGGGCGCGGCGGTCCTCATCCCGGCGCCGACACTGGAGGTCTCGTACCACTTCGTCTTCCCGCTGCTCGCGGTCGGTGCCGGCGTGACGGCGGCCGCAGCCATCGGGGAGGCGCGTGCCGCCGGGGACCGCTGGCGGGGCATCGAGCGCGCGGCGCTCTCCGGGCTCGCCGCGGTCACGCTCGCGGCGCTCGCGTACACCGCTGGGTACCTCCTGCTGGGCTGACTCCGGATGCGCGGCCACCGCCGGGGCCCGTCTGCCACGGCCCGGAATCATATGTAGCCCCGGCGCGGAGTACCGCCGATGGCTACCGACCTGGATCGGCTGGTCGAGGACGAGCGACTGAACGCGGCCCTCGCCTGGGTGCTCGTCGCGCTCGTGCTGCTGGTCGCGGTCGGGAACGCGGCGATCGGCGAGCTGGCGTGGGCCGCGTTCGCGACGGCAGTGGCGCTGCTGGCCCTGCAGCCACCGGTCCGGTTCCGGACGCCGCGCGCGATGCTCCCGTGGGAGGTGCTGGCGCTGGCGGCGCTCCCCCTGCTCGCGCGACCGTTCACCATCCTCGCGGGCATCGGAACGGGCGCGCTGGCGACCTACTTCGCGGTGGCAGCGGTCGCGCTCATCGTGGCGGTGAACCTCCACGTCTTCACCCCGGTCGAGATGAACGCGACGTTCGCCGTCGTCTTCGTCGCCATCGCGACCATGGCCGCCGCGGGCGTCTGGGCGGTCCTCCGGTTCGCCGCCGACGTGTTGCTGGGGACGGGGTTCCTGCTGAAGCCCGGACTCGACGAGCACGTCATCGAGCGGAACGTGATGCTGGAGTTCGTCTACTCGACGGTCGCGGGCGTGGCCGCCGGCCTGGTCTTCGACCGGTACTTCCGGCGGCGTCAGGCCCGCCACGAACGCCTCCCGAGCGACGTCGAGACGGAGCTCCGGGCCGAACAGGAGTCGTTCGAGGAGTACGTCGGCGAGCGGTCGGAGGGGTCGCCACTCACGGCGGCCCGCCGCCGCGAGGGGGGGCGATGAGGCTCCGCGACCGGATCGGCATCGACACCCGGACACAGGCCCGCCTCGCGTGGGCGATGGAGCTCGTCCTCGTCGGCATCCTGTTCGTCGGCCTCTGGGACCGCGACACGGGCGTCATCGTCAACACGGCGGTTGCGCTTGGCGTCACGCAGCTGGTGCCGATACTGGAGCGGGACTACGGCATCCCGATGGACCCCGCGCTGACGCTGTGGATCACCGCCGCCGTCTTCCTCCACGCCGTCGGCGTCGTCGGGTTCCCCGGGTCGCCACAGAACCTCTACCAGGACCTCTGGTGGTACGACCACGTCACGCACGCCCTCTCGGCGTCGGTGGTGGCCGCGGCCGGCTACGCGACCGCACGCGCGGTCGACCTGCACTCGGTCGAGGTGCGGCTCCCGCCGCGGTTCATGTTCGCGTTCATCCTGCTCCTGACGCTCGCGTTCGGCGTCTTCTGGGAGGTCATCGAGTTCACCATCGGCGAGGCCGCCGCGGTCCTGGGGGGCGAGCCCGTCCTCACCCAGTACGGGCTGGACGATTCGATGCTCGACCTCGTGTTCGACACCGTCGGCGCGGTCGTCGTGGCGGTCTGGGGGACGGCCTACCTCACGGACCTAGCCGGCGCCATCGCCCGGCGGCTCGGTGACGAAGCCCCCGACCGCCGCTCGAGCGACTGACATCGTACGGGCCCCCGATCCCGACGGAACGCGTCGTCCCGGACCGGCACACATCTTTAATTGGGAGCCGACGGAACCAGTCGCTCGGACATGAGCGTCTACAAGAAGATCGTCCTGATCGGGACCAGCGAGAAGAGCTTCGAAGCCGCCGTCGACAACGCGCTGGACCGCGCGGACTACACCATCGACAACATCCACTGGGCCGAGGTGCAGGACATGGGCGTCGAGATGGCCAGTGTCAGCGGCCGCGAGTACCAGGTCGAGGTCGAGGTCGCGTTCGAGCTGGAGTAATCGAATCGCCGCGTTCTCCTCGTCACGCTCGGGCCGGAGCGGGCCTCAGGTCCGGAACGACTCGCCGCAGCCGCATTCGGAGACGACGTTCGGGTTCTCGACGGTGAAGCCCGCGCCCTGCAGGCCGCCCTCGAAGTCCAGCACGGAGCCCTCGATGTAGTTCATGCTGGCCGGGTCGACGAACACGCGCAGGTCGTGGTGTTCGTAGACGGTGTCGTCGTCCTCGGGCTCGGTGTCGAATCGCATCCCGTAGGAGAGGCCGGCACAGCCGCCCTGCTGGACGAACAGGCGGAGCCCCGCGATGTCCGTGTCCATCCCCTCGCCGGTCAGGAGGTCGAGCGCCTGCTCGGCGGCCTCCTCCGTGACCTGTATCTCGGGGCGCTCCGCGGCCGTCTCCCCGGGGTCGGCGCCTCCCTCGTCGGCGGTGCTGCTCATGTGAGCCCCTTTCGCGCCCGTGGGGGTAACAGTTACGCCGCCTGGTGGGCGGCGGGGTCCACACGTGGTCGAGGAACCGCCACCGGGTCGCCGTCAGCCCCGGTCCGCGGGGGTGGGCCCAGCCCCGGGACCGACGGTGCGGTGGAACCGCCAACCCCAGGCGCCGCTCTCGTCGATGGCGAGGGTCGGTCCCCAGCAGTCGCCCGCCGCTTCGCCAGGGAACCCGAACGCTCGCCACTCACCGCCGTCGACGCGCCCCCGGAGCGCCATGTTCGCCGGCTCCGTGGACCAGGTCCGGTCCACGACGCGCTCGGGCGGGCTGTACGGCGAGGCATCGGGGTCGTGGGGCGGCAGTTCGAGCGTCGTCCGCTGGACCTCCGTGCCGTTCCGCTCGACGACCACCGCTGCGACGTGTGGCTCGTCGTGGTCGTTCGTCGCGGTTACCACGCAGAGCCGCTCCCGGTCGGTGGCCTCGTCGACGCGGTCGACGGCGCGTCCAGCGAGGCTGAGACAACCGGTCGAGAGCGCACCGACGCCCGCTGCCCCGGTGGCCAGAACCTGCCGTCGGTTCACGGGTGACCCCAACCGGACGGCTCCGCCAGTATCTTGTGGCATCGGCCGGTGCAGTCGCGTCCGGCACCGGTCCGCGCCGAAGTGGACGGTCGGTGACCGTACCCCCGGTCATGCCCGGTTCCGATACTACTAACTCGGCGTCACGGGAAGGCCCGTGCGTCAGATGAAACTTCACGAGTACCAGGCGAAAGGAGTCTTCGCCGACGCCGGCATCCCGACGCCGGCATCACAGCTCGCCGAGACCGCCGACGAGGCGGTCGCGGCGGCCGACGACATCGGCTACCCCGTGGCCATCAAGGCGCAGGTACAGGTCGGTGGCCGAGGCAAGGCCGGCGGTATCGAACTGGTCGAGAGTGCCGACGAGGCCCGGGAGGCCGCCGAGCGCATCATCGGGATGGACCTCAAGGGGCTCCACGTCGACAGCGTCCTCGTCGAGGAGGCCGTCGACTTCGTCAACGAGCTGTACATCGGTGTGACGATGGACCGTGGCGAGGGCAAGCCCGTCGCGATGGTCTCGACGAAGGGTGGCGTCGACATCGAGGAGGTCGCCGCCGAGAACCCCGAGGCGATCGCGCGCGAGCACGTCGACCCCGCCTTCGGGCTCCACCCGTACCAGGCCCGCCGGGCGGTGTACGAGGCCGGCGTCGACCGCGACGTGGCCGGCGACGTGGCCTCGGTGCTGACGACGCTGTACAGCCTCTGGGACGACCGCGACGCCACGGAGACCGAGATCAACCCGCTGATGGTCACCAGCGACGACGAGGTCATCGCGGCCGACGCGGTCATGAACATCGACGAGGACGCGCTGTTCCGCCACCCGGACCTGGCGGAGATGGAGGAGGAGACCGCCGAGGACGAGCTCGAGGCCAAGGCCAACGAGTACGGCTTCGACTACGTCCGCCTCGAGGGCAACGTCGGCATCATCGGCAACGGCGCGGGCCTGGTGATGACGACGCTGGACCTCGTCGACTACTACGGCGGCGAGCCCGCCAACTTCCTCGACATCGGGGGCGGCGCGAAGGCCGAGCGCGTCGCGAACGCGCTGGACATGGTGTTCTCCGACGAGAACGTCGACAGCGTGGTGTTCAACATCTTCGGCGGCATCACCCGCGGTGACGAGGTCGCGAAGGGCATCAACGCGGCCCTCGAACAGTTCGACGAGATCCCCAAACCCGTCGTCGTCCGCCTCGCGGGGACGAACGCCGAGGAGGGGATGGAGATCCTGAACACGGAACTGGTCGAAGTGCAGGAGACGCTGGAGGACGCGGTCCAGCGGGCCGTCGCGCGGGCCGAGGAGGTGGACCAATGAGTATCCTAGTCGACGACGAGACGCGTGTGGTCGTACAGGGCATCACCGGCGGCGAGGGCAAGTTCCACGCCGAACAGATGATGGAGTACGGCACCAACGTCGTCGCGGGTGCGGTGCCGGGCAAGGGTGGCCAGGAGGCCGCCGGCGTCCCGGTGTACGACACCGTCCGTGGCGCGGCGCGCGAGGAGGACGCCGACGCCGCCGTCGTCTTCGTCCCGCCGGCGTTCGCGGCGGACGCGCTGTTCGAGGCGCTTGACTCGCCAGTCGACCTCGTGGTCGCCATCACGGAGGGGATCCCGCAGCAGGACATGGCCTCCGTCTACAAGCGCCTCAAGGAGACCGACACGGAGCTCATCGGGCCGAACTGTCCGGGTATCATCACGCCGGGCGAGGCGAAGCTCGGCATCCTCCCGGGCAACATCTTCTCCGAGGGGAACGTCGGCCTCGTCTCCCGCTCGGGGACGCTGACCTACCAGGTCGTCGACAACCTCACCCAGCGCGGCATCGGCCAGACCACCGCCGTCGGCATCGGCGGCGACCCCATCATCGGCACCGACTTCGTCGACGCCCTCGAGCACTTCGAGGCCGACCCCGAGACGAAGGCGGTCGTGATGTGCGGCGAGATCGGCGGCGAGGACGAGGAGGACGCCGCGCGCTACATCTCGCAGTACATGGACACGCCGGTCGCCGGCTTCATCGCCGGCCGCACGGCCCCGCCGGGCAAGCGGATGGGCCACGCCGGCGCCATCGTCAGCGGGAGCGGCACCGGTACCGCCCAGTCGAAGATCGACGCGCTCAACGACGCCGGCGTCCCCGTCGGCGACACCCCGAACGAGGTCGCGGACCACATCGAGGAGTTCCTGTAGCCGACCGGCGGCGCACCTTCGATCCAGGAACCCGGAATTTCTCGGATATACCCCACATTCTCTTCTAACAGGACGCATTAGGAGCCTATCTGTGCGCACAGACTCATCCCCGGCACTACCGACCACCGCTGCGGACCGGTCCAGTCGGCGTGAGCGTTAACTCCCCTGGCCCCCTCCGCCGGGTAGATGAGTCGACGCACCTGGGCCCGGAACGCGCTCGTCGCGCCGGTCGCGGCGTTCGCGCGGGCGGCCCCGTCGCCGGTGGCACTAGCGCGGTCGCTGCGGGTCTCGTTCTCGACGCTGGACGTGGTGGCGCCCTCGGAGGCGGTCGTCGGTGACCCCGTGACGCTCCGCGTGCAGGCCTGGGACGACTACGAGCGACTGGTCCGGGGGTTCGAGGGGGCCGTGGCGCTGGAGACGACCGACCCCAGGGCGACGCTCCCGCGCGAGACGCGGTTCCGGGCGAGCGAGGGCGGCGTCCACCGGGTCGAGGTGACGTTCGAGACGCCCGGCCTGCAGTACGTCCGGGCCGAGGTCGACGGGGTCACGGCGGCCGCGCCCGTCGCGGTGAGCCGCGAGGAGCCCACGCTCCGGACCTACTGGGGTGACATCCACCTCCACTCGCAGTTCTCCGACGGGGTCGGGTCGATGGAGCGGGGGTTCGCGTTCGGGCGCGAGGTGATGGGCCTGGACGTGGTCGCGTACACCGACCACGACACGATGGGCTTCTTCATCCCGCCGGACCTGCAGCGGTGGCTGATGCGCCGGCGGAACCTGCCGAAGATCCGCGAGCGCGTCGAGGCGGCCCATCGCCCCGACGAGTTCGTCACGCTGTTCGGCTACGAGTGGACCAAACAGCCCCACGCCGGCGGCCACGTGAACTGCTACTTCGACGGGACCGACGCCCCGTTCGTCGACTCGCGGTCACCCGACAGCAACACCTACGAGGCCCTCTGGGCACGGCTGCGCGAGTGGCGGGCGGCGAAGGCCCCCCGCCGCGCTGCGAAGGCTGCGGACGACGCCGAGGTACCCCCGGAGGAGGCGACCGACGTGGTGACCATCCCTCACCACCCGGCAGAGGCGATGTACCCGTTCGACTTCGCCGCGACCGAGGTGGACGACGACCTCGCGCCGCTCGTGGAGACGTACTCGCAGTGGGGCTCCAGCGAGCGCCCCGGTGAGGCGGGCAACCGCAAGCCCATCGGCGGCATCGGCCAGGGCGAGGTTGGCGAGCGGGGCCACTACGTGGCCGACGCCCTCGCGATGGGGAACCGGATGGGGCTCGTCGCCGGCTCGGACTACCACGGCCCCCGGCCCGGCCGCTCGCCCATCCACGCGCCGCCACACGTTCCGCCGCTGTCGGAGGTCCGCCGCGACGGCCTCGGCTGGGGGACGGTCTGGCGGCTGATGGCCGAGGACTCGTACGCGGGCGGCCTCACCGCCTTCCGGGCGCCGGCCCTCACGCGGGCGGCAGTCTTCGACGCGCTCCGGACCCGTCGCGTCTACGGGACGACCCAGCCCAACCGCATCCGGACGGCGTTCACCCTCGAGGGGCGACGGCTGTCCGACCCGGACCACGAGGTGTCCGTCGACCCCCGGGGCGAACGGGAGGTCCGGCTCCGGGTCGCCGGCGACGCCCCGCTGGAGTGCGTCGAGGTCGTGAAGAACACCGAGACCTGGCGCACGGTCGATCCCGGTGACGGCCCGGCCGGGTACGAGGACTGGGTCGCGGAGGCGACGCTCGTCGACGGGGCGCCCCTCGCGGGGATGCAGTACGACGGGGAGCGCGGCACCGACGCGGACGCGTACCACCTTCGCGTGGTACAGCGGGACGGCGGGATGGCGTGGGCAGGGCCCCTGTGGGCGGTGCCCGAGTGAGGTGGAGGCCCGGAGCGAGGCAGAAGGGTGAGGAACGGTGCGGTACGTCCGCTCTCAGTGCGACTTGGCGATCTCGGAGAGCATCCGGGCCTCGATCTTCCGGAGGTGCTCGCCCACGGTGGTCGTCGAGAGGTCGAGCGCCGCCGCGATGTCCTCGTGGGTCGCCCGGCGGGGGACCTCGTAGTAGCCGACCTCGACGGCGGTGTCGAGGATCTCCTTCTGGCGCTCGGTGAGCATGGCCGACAGCTCCTGTGACTCGGGGTTGTACTCCGAGAGCTGCTCCAGCTCCAGTCGGATGTTCTCCGGGACGCTCTCGATGGCCCGCTGGACGGTGTCGTCGTCGCCGATGAGTCCCACGCGGATGGCGCCGCTGTCGTCGGCGTCCCATCGGATCGGCGTGTCGATGACGAACTCGTACTCGCGGGTGAGGCTGAGCAGGGCCTCGGTCGTCTCGTTGGGGGTGAAGTGGATGTACGTCTGGATGCCGTCGTCCGTGTCCAGCACCTCGAAATCGAGGACGTCCTCGCTCCCGGAGAGGATCTCGCGCAGGCGCTCTGAGTCCCCGCGGTGGGTCGCCAGCGACACCGCCGTCCCGTCGTCCAGCAGGTTCAGGTGGAGGATGGCCTCCTCCTGGATGTCGGGGTCGTCTCTGAGGCGCTCTTCGGCCGGGTGGAGCCCGCCGGACTCCGGGATGAGGACGATCTTGACGTACCGCATGGGCGAGGGGTACGGTGCGCGTCACAAATAACTACCGTGTGAGATGGTGGTATCGTTTATTACCTTTCAAGACAGGGACGATGTCCTCCGCGGCTCGCACCGCACGACGGCGACGGGACGGGTGGACCGGACCCGGACACGTCGCCGCCTCGAAGGGACCCGGCGTAGACGGCGACCGCTCGGCGGGCGATACGGCACTTGAACCCGGGGACACACCCGGGACAACCGACTTGAGGTTTCGGGGGAACCTCGAGGACGTGACCACCACCCACGCCGGTCGGCTCGTGGCCCTCGCCGTCGTCGGCCTCACCGTCTCGCTGGTCGCGAGTGGGGCCCTTCCGACGGCGGAGGCGAGCGGCCAACCGCCGGCCACGACGGGCCACGGGCTCGAGGGAAACCTGACGTGGGTGATGCTGACGCCCCAGCCCGGGCTGGAGGGCGGTGACATGGAGAACTTCGGCGTCCCGCCACGGGGGTTCACGAAGGTCGACTTCGTCCGTGTGACCTGGGTCGACGGTGGCTTCGCCGGCTGTGGCGCCGGCAACGCGGAGGTGTTCGGTATCGACCGGCGGAACGACGACCCCGGGACGACGGTCGACCAGAGCCTCTTCGCCAGCATCAAGTCGACGACGGTGACCGAGGACGTGTTCAAGGCGGAGTTCTACGACGAGGGCGACTTCGGCGGCTCCCCGCCGACGTTCAACGAGGGCGACCAGCTGGTCGGCAAGACGACCGGCTGCATCGACACCGCCGACGAGCCGGGCTGGTACCAGGTCTCCTCGACCATCGCCTCGAAGGACGGGCGCTTCGAGGCGAACTCCCACTACTTCTACGTCTGCGACTGCGCGAGCGAGCAGGCGGCCCGCCGGCAACTCGGGCCACCGCCGTCGGAGGCGACACCGACACCCACACCGACCGCCACGCCGACGCCGACAGCGACACCCACGCCGACGGCCGAGCCGACACCCACCCGGACCCCGCCCGACGAGGGCACCCCGTTCCCCTCCTCGACGCCGACCGCGACTGCCACGCCCACCCCGGAACCGATAGCCACCGCCACGCCGACCACGACGGCACAGCCCGCCGCGACGGCGACCGGGACCGTCGTGGCGGACGACACGGCGCCCGCGGGGGAGCCGGGCACGGCGGCCGAGTCACCGACCCCGACCGAGCCCGGCAACTGGTCCGCCATCGTCCGGCAGTCGCCGACCGCCTCCAGCGGGCCGGGATTCGGCGTGGTGGCGGCGCTCGCTGGCGTACTCGCGATGGGGCTGCTCGTCCAGCGACGGGACTGAGCGCTGGCACCGGAGTCACTCCGGGCCGCCGGGGTCGGAGCCGAGGCTGGAGGGGCCGCTGACCTCGGGGGTCAGCTCCCTGCCGCGGACCAGCTCCGGGAGGACGATACGCGAGGTCTGGACGACCAGCACCAGCACCAGCGGTCCGAGGAAGATGCCGTACCAGCCGAAGACGGTCGCACCGAGGATGTACGAGAGCATCGTCGCGCCGGTGTGGAGTTCCCGCCCGGCGAGGTACGGCCGGACGACCGTCTGCGGGAGGATGTCGAGGAGGAGGAGCGCCACGAGGAACAGCGCGACCGGGTAGACGAGCAGCGAGGCGTCCCCCTGCCCCTGGAGCGCCGAGACCCCCAGCAGTCCCGTCAGCGGGACGTAGACCAGCTTCCCGACGACGATGGGGACGAAGCTGGCGAGGCCGGTCGCGAGCGCGAGCGCCGTCGGGATGGGCATCTGGACCGCTGCGGGCGCGACGAGGTTGTAGCCGTTGTAGACGACGGCGGCCCCGACGGCGACCAGCGCGACCGTGAAGACGTTGCCCAGGTAGACCGTCTCGAGGTCGCGGTCGACCGCCCGAAGGAAGGCGTCCAGGGTCGATTCCTCGGCGAACAGGTACTCCCGGGACCAGCGGTAGAGCCGGTCGCCGTCCTGGAGGAGGAAGTAGGCGACGGCGGCGGCGACCAGCAGGACGAACAGGATGCCGCTGGCAGCGCCGGCCAGCGCCAGGACCGCCTCCGCCACCCGGCGGGCGGCGTCGGCGTTGCTCGTCACGAGCGCGACGGGTTCGTTCAGCGCCGTCTGCACGACCGACCGGCGCGAGCCCGCGAGCGAGCTGTCGAGGTACGGCGCGAGCAGCGAACTCACGGTGAGCGAGCGTCCCGCGAACACCGCGAGTAGCTCCCGAGCCGCCACGAGCACGACGTAGCCGACCGCCGCCACCAGCGGGAGGATGACCACCAGGAAGGTCACCGTGGCCGCGGTGTCCGAGGCGAGGTGCCGGTCGACGCGGTCGTTCAACGGCCGCACGACGTAGTAGATGAACAGCCCCAGGACGAGCGTCCCCAGGACATCGAGCACGACGAACGCGAGCAGGGCGGCCAGCGCACCGACGGCGAGCCACCAGGCCAGCCGGTCGGGCGCACGCGCGGGTTCGAGGTCCATGCGCGGCCCGAGGACGCGCTCCCTGAAACGAGATGGGGCTACAGCGTGACCCGTCCGACCGCCCCGAGCCGACCGCACGACTCGCCCGCGGTATCACCCCCGATATCAACGTCCCCGTGATGGGCGGGATAACCCCTACCCGGCGGTGGCCACACGTACGAACCAAGCGAGACGAACATGGACAGGACACAACCGATGGCGGTACTGGTGCTCGTCGCGGTCGTCGCGGCGGGACTCGTCGGGCCGACGCTCGTCGGGTCCGCGGCCGACGGCACCGGCGGCGTCGCCGCGGCCGACCACGGGATCGAGGAGCAGGGGAACTTCACCGTCGTTCCGAGCCGACAGCCGGGGCTCGATGACGCCGATATGCGGAGCTTCGCCGTTCCGAATCGCGGGTTCAAGCAGATCGACTTCATCCGCGCGACGTGGCAGGAGGGCGGCTTCAGCGGGTGCGGGGCGGCCAACGGCGAGGCGTTCGGCGTCGACCGGGGGAACGACGACCCCGGGACCCAGACGGACGAGAGCTTCAGGAGCAACGTCAAGTCGACGACCGTCACCGAGGACGTGTTCAAGGCGGAGTTCTACGACGAGGGCGACTTCGGCGGCTCCCCGCCCACGCTGAACAAGGGCGACCAGTTCGTCAACTTCGTCACGGACTGCATCGACACGCCCGACGAGCCCGGCTGGTACCAGCTCGAGTCCACGACCGCCGGTACGGACGGGGAGGTGAGCGTCACCTCGCACTACTTCTACATCTGTGACTGCGCGAGCGAGCAGGAGGCCCGCCAGCAGCTCGGCCCGCCGCCGTCGGAATCGACGCCCACCCCCACGCCGACGGCGACGCCCACGCCGACCGCCACCCCCACACCGACCCCGGAGCCGACGCCAACCCGGACCCCGCCGGACGAGGGGACGCCCTTCCCCTCGCCGACGCCGACGGCCACCCCCACACCCACTCCCGAACCGACGCCGACCGCCACGCCAACCGCGACGGCGACGGCCGCCTCGACGACGGCGGCGGGTGGGGACGACGACGGCAGTGAGAGCGCGGACGCCGAGAGCGGCCCGGCAGCCACCGAGACGCCGACACCGACGAAACCGGGCAACTGGTCGGACGTGGTCCGTCAGTCACCGACCGCGGCCGAGGGGCCCGGATTCGGGGCGCCGGGCGCGCTGGCGGGCGCGTTGCTCGCCGGCGGCCTGCTCGCGGCTCGACGGCGCGACTGAGCGGTCCACCCGCTCTGCAGGACGTTGCGGCGACGTGGACGTCGGACATCCGATAGCCGCCGATACGAGAGTCGCCGGTGACACCTCGTCCGGCCCTCACTCGTGGCCCGAGACGGGCACCGGCTCGTACGGCTCCTCCAGGTGCTCGATGTCCGAGTCCGACAGCGAGATGTCCAGCGCGGCGACGGCGTCCTCCAGGTGCTCGATGCTCGACGTGCCGATGATGGGCGCGTCCACCCACTCCTTGTGGAGCAGCCACGCCAGCGCGATCTGGGCCATCGAGGCGTCCTTCTCGGCGGCGAGCTCCTCGACACGCTCGTTCACCTCGCGGCCACCGTTGTCGGCGTACGGGTGGGCCTGCGCGTAGTCGTCGGTCTCGGCGCGGGTCGTGGTGAGGTACTCCTCGTGGGGACGGGCGAGGAACCCACGCGCCAGCGGCGACCACGGCATGACGCCGATGTTCTCCCGCTCGCAGAGCGGGAGCATCTCGCGCTCCTCCTCGCGATACGCGAGGTTGTAGTGGTTCTGCATGGTGGCGAACCGCTCCAGCCCGAGCCGGTCGCTCGTGTGGAGCATATCTGCGAACTGGTGGGCCCACATCGACGAGCCGCCGATGTAGCGGACCTTCTCGCGCCGGACGGCATCGTCGAGCGCCCGGAGCGTCTCCTCGACGGGCGTCTTGTAGTCGTAGCGGTGGGTCTGG
This sequence comes from Haloglomus litoreum, assembly GCF_029338515.1. Lineage (GTDB taxonomy): Archaea > Halobacteriota > Halobacteria > Halobacteriales > Haloarculaceae > Haloglomus > Haloglomus litoreum. The sequence goes on from NZ_CP119988.1 coordinate 2,787,257, forward strand.
TAGAGGTCGATGGTGTCGACGCCGAGGCGCTCGCGGGAGGCGTCCAGTTGCTGCTCGATGGTCTTCCGGGAGAGGCCGCCGGAGTTCGGGTCGTCGTCGTCCATCTGGAAGAAGACCTTCGTCGCGATGACCTGTTCCTCGGCGTCCTCGCCGAGGGCGTCGCCGAGGATGCGCTCGGACTCGCCGCGCGAGTACATGTTGGCGGTGTCGAAGAAGTTGATGCCGAGGTCGCGGGCACGCTCGACGAGTTCGTGGCCGAACTCCGAGCCACGGACCCACTCGCGCCAGTCCGAGTCGCCGAAGCTCATACAGCCCAGGCAGAGTCGGGAGACCGTCATGCCGGTGTCACCGAGTGTGGTGTACTCCATGCGCGAGCGACTCGCCGGCACAGCAAAAAGGTGGCTGGGGATGGCTCCCGGCCGGTCGCCTACCCCGGCGTGTTCCCGGTTCCCGCTCGCGGGTCCGGTGTCAGGTCGACGCCGGCCAGCGTCTCGAACGCCGCGACGCCGCCAAAGGCGTAGCCGAACACGATGAGCGCCGGGAGCGCCCCGGCGGCCGCGGCCCGCGCGATGCTGGTCTCGTGAACCACTGCCAGCCCCACGACCAGGAGGACGGCACCGTAGAGCGCGGCCACCAGCCGGAGGCCGGGAACGGGAAGCGCCGCGAACACCCCCGGCGCGGACGCGTACGCGACCACCTGCACCGTCTCGGAGACGCCGGCGCGGTCGCGGACGAACGGCCGGAGCAGGACCGTCTGGACGGCCGCGGTCAGGTGGAGCAGGACGGGCGCCACGAACAGCCCGGCGACCAGGAAGGTGAACGCCGCCGACAGGACCGGCCGTCCGAGGTAGACCGGGAAGGTGTCGGGGACGAGCGCCCCCCGGAGGGCGACGTGGACGAGCGTGACCGCGATGGCGAAGACGAGCCCCGGCGCCTGGTCGCCGGGGGCGACCCCGTTCTCGAAGAACCGCCGGGGCCGGATCAGGACCTCGACCCATGCCCGCGCGAGCCCGACGGGGCCGCGTGCGCGTCCGCCCTCCGGGTTCTCGACCCAGGTTGTCACGTCCACGGATAGGACCGAGCGCCGTTTGAGGGTTCCCATCCCGGCGACACGACGGGGATACGTGTGCGTGTGAAGCCGTCCCGACACCCACCGACGCGAGCGCCGTGCGTTCCACCAGGACCGAGACGACCGGCGGACTCATCGAGCGCGAACTGCTCGACGAACCGCACGTCGCCGGGCGACGGGATCCGAGTCCGGGCGTCGTCCACCGTCGCCGGGCGACGGGATCCGAGTCCGGGCGTCGTCCACCGCCGCCGAGGAGGGGGCGCGGCCGTCGGCCGTCGCGGCGGCGTTCGACCCCGACCCCGCGAGTTCGACCTCGACCCCACTGTCGGTCCATCGCGCACTCGCGTCCGATGAGGACCACCCGGGGTGATGGCGTCGGTCCGGGCCGAGCCGAGCGGGAGTCGGCCTTCGAGACGTGCCGCGAGGAGCGGACCGATGCCGACGGCACCGACCGACCCGGTTCAGTCGTCCGCGCCCGCGCCCTTGTTCTCCAGCGCCTCCGCACACCGCGGGTCCGGTTCGATGTTCGCGTACTCGACGACGCGCCGGCCGAGGACATCGACCCGCTCGGCCAGCCCCTCGTCGACGAGTTCCTCCCCCTGGAACTTGCCGGAGACGCTCGGGAGGCCGACCTGATGGGGGACGACCCAGGCGTTGAGCGCGCGGCAGACCGAGCGCAGGTGCTCCAGCGGCGTCGTCGGGAACGCACCGCCCGCGACACAGAGCAGGCCGACGGTCGTGTCCTCGAACTCGTCGAAGCCGCAGTAGTCGAGCGCGTTCTTCAGCACCGAGGAGTAGGACCCGTGGTAGGAGGGCGTCCCGAGGATGACCGAGTCGGCGCGCTGGACCGCCGCGGTCAGGCGGTCGGCGTCGCCCGGCTCGTCCGCGTCGGCGTCGTAGACGGGCAGGTCGTACTCGCGGAGGTCGAGCAGTTCCGTGGTGGCGCCGCGCCGGTCGGCCTCGCGCAGCGCGCGCTCGACGGCCAGACGGGTGTAACTCCGGTCGCGGAGGCTGCCGGCGATGCCGACGATGTGTGGCTGCTGACTCATGCGCACCCGTTGAGGTCTCAGCGGCTTAGCTTCCCGTGAAGTACGCGCCGCGAGGCCCGTTCCCGTGACCCTACAGCACGCCGTTCGGAAGCAACTCGTGATGGCAGTCCAGGCAGGCGCTGAGTCCGTGCCGGTCGAAGCAGCGCCGCTGGCGCTCGCAGAGTTCACACGCCGTCCGGGCGCCGATTCGGGGCCCGGACCGGCTCTCCCTCCGGTACGGGTTGATATCGGTTCCGCCTCCGTCCTCGGAGGTATCGAACATTCGGTGGTCGGGTTTGGGGACGCCGACGTAAACGTCTGTTCGCGGTGTGCTCCAGGGGTACAAGTCGGGCACCGTCACCCGTCCGAACAGCGGCTCGTGGATCGACACGATATCCCCACCAAAACCACCACTTCATAGATATTCGGCAATCTACCAGACAATAACTGTCTTTGTCCAACAGATGCCCGAGTTCGGAGATAATGTGATTCGCCCAGAGCGGACCGGGCGCCAGCGGCGCGCCTACCGTGCGTCCTCGATCTCCTCGATGGCCTCGGGGTTCTCGATGGAGGAGAGGTCGCCCAGGTCCTCGCCCGTGTGGGTCGCCTGGATGACCCGGCGAACGATCTTCCCGGACTGGGTCATCGGGAAGGCGTCGACGAAGAGGAGTTCGCGCGGGCGGAACGGCTTGCCCAGCTCCTCGCCGACGTGGTCGCGCAGCTCCTCGCGCAGCGCGTCGGACTCCTCGACATCGGGTTCGAGCTGGACGAAGGTCACGACCGCGGTGCCGGTGGTGTCGTCGGGGACGCCGATGGCGGCCGCCGCGTTGACGGCGTCGTGGTCGATGAGCGCGCCCTCGACCTCCGCGGGGCCGACCTTCCGACCGGCGACGTTGAGCGCGTCGTCGGCCCGGCCGTGGAGGAACCAGAAGCCGTCCTCGTCCTCCTGGGCCCAGTCGCCGTGGTCCCACATGTCCTCGAAGCGGCCCCAGTACTCGTCGAGGTAGCGCTCGTCGCCCGACCAGAGGGACTTCGTCATCGACGGGCACGAATCGCGCGCGACGAGGTAGCCGCGCTCGTGGCTGTCCCGGATGGACTCGCCCTTCGCGTTCACGATGTCGATGTCCATACCGAGGCCCGGCGAGCCCAGGGTACAGGGCTTGAGCGGCTGGCCGGGCAGGGGCATCAGGAAGCAGCCGAAGATCTCCGTACCACCGGAGATGTTGATGATGGGACAGCGCTCGCCGCCGACCTGCTCGTAGAACCACATCCAGGATTCGGGGTCCCAGGGCTCGCCCGTCGAGCCGAGCAGGCGGAGGCTGGAGAGGTCGTGGTCCTCGACCCACTCGTCACCCTTCTTGCGGAGCGCGCGGATGGCGGTCGGCGAGATGCCGAAGACGGTGAGGTCGTGCCGGTCGATCATCGCCCAGAAGCGGTCGGGCTCGGGGTGGTCCGGCGCCCCCTCGTACATGAAGATGTTCCCGGCGAAGGTGTGGTTCCCGATGAGCGTCCACGGCCCCATCATCCAGCCGATGTCCGAGACCCAGAAGAACCGATCCGAGGGCTCGTGATCGAAGCCGAAGTAGATCTCCTTCGCCGCCTGCATCTGGGCGCCGGCGTGCGTGTGGACGATGCCCTTCGGCTTGCCGGTCGTGCCCGAGGAGTAGAGCAGCATACACGGGTCGGAGGCGTCCGTCTCGACGGTGTCGAACGCGTCGTCCTGTGCCCCCACGGCCTCGCTCCAGAACTCGTCGCGGCCGTCGGTCATCGGCGGGTCGCTATCGCCGGACTGCGTCCGGCTCTCCGAGGCGTCCGAGGACGCCTCGCTGTCCTCGAAGCGACGGTAGACGACGACGCTCCCCACGTCGGTGTCGGCTTCCTCGATGGCCTCGTCGGCGGGCTCCTTCAGGCCGACCTCGCTTCCCCGGCGGTAGAACCCATCCGCCGTGAAGAGGAGGTCCACCTCGGGGTCCTCGATGCGCGTGGCCGTGGCGTCCACACCGAACCCGGAGAAGATGGGCACCGCGATGGCGCCGGCCTTGAAGATGCCGTACATGATGGCCGTGACCTCCGGCACCATCGGCATGTACAGCCCCACGGTGTCGCCCTTCTCGATGCCGCGCTCGCGGAGGCAGTTGGCGACCTGGTTGGCCTGGCGTGCGAGCTCGTGGAAGGTCGTCTCCCGGACCTCGCCGTCCTCGCCCTCCCACGTGATGGCGACGCGGTTGCGCTCGGGCGCGCCGAGCTGGGCCCAGCGGTCGACCGTGTTGTGCGCGACGTTGATGGAGCCGCCGGGGTACCACTCCGTGAACTGCGGCCCGTCGCTGTCGTCACGGACGGAGTCGTACTCCTCGTACCACTCGACGCCGAGGTACTCCGGGAGTGCGTCCCAGAACCACTCCACGTCGTCGGCCGAGGCCGCGATGAGTTCCTCCAGCGAGTCGTAACCGTGTTCCTGTGCGAACTCGTAGGCGTTCGTCCCCTCGACGTAGCCCTCGGGTGGTTCGAAGACCACCCGATCGGTCTCCTCGAGTGTGGTGTCGGACGGCATCGTACCCCGTGGTGCGACCGGACCCGACAAGAAACCTTCCGAACGGGGCAACGAGCAACCAGTTTGGTGTGTATCCACCGTGGCCGGCCCGGGAACCAGGGCGGGCCGGGGGCTCCGAACGACCGGCGCCGGCGACCGTGTCATCTCCACACCCGCGGCCTACACACTTTAGCGTGTCAGGGGTCAATGGCTGCTCATGTACGTTCGGGACGCGCGCAACCGGGACGAGGCGTGGCTACTGGACGGGATCGAGGCGATGGGCCTCGACGAGACAGCGTTCCGATCACGGGACTACGTCATCGCGGTCGACAACGAGTCCGACACGCGCGCGGGCTTCGGTCGCCTGCGCTACCACCCGACGCCGAGCGACCCGGAGGTGGCCGAGCTGACGAGCATCGGCGTGATGGACGGCTGGCGGAACCAGGGCGTCGGCGCCCACGTCATCGAGCGGCTCGTCGACACCGCGGAGATGGAGGGGTTCGGCCGGGTCTACTCGCTGACCAGCGAGCACGAGTACCTCTCACAGTTCGGCTTCCACCCCGTGGAGAGCGAAGACCTGCCCGCGGTGCTGCGCGACCGGCTGGAGGCCAAACGCGAGGAACTGGACCCCGAGGCCATCCCGATGGCCATCGACCCGGACCGGTTCCGGATGCCCGAGGCGCTGCGCGAGCGGTTCAAGCGCGCCGCCGAGGCGGTCGACGAACCCGAGGAGCCCGAGGAGACCCCCGAGGACTTCGGCATCGACCCCGACGAGGCCACGTACAAGTACGACACCGGCTCGTAGCGGACGGCTCGTCGGTACGGTTTAGTTATCCCGGCGTGAGGGCGGAGATATGCCCTCTCGACGGCAGTTCCTGCTGAGTAGCGCAGCACTCGGCGCGATGACCCTCCCCGGTACCGCGGCCGCGGGTTCCAGTCGGCCGACGGCCGACGTGGACGCCGCCCTGGACGGCTTCGGCTCCGGTGCGGTCAGTGGTCGCGTCGCCCCCCGTGCGCTCCCGCGCATCGGCGAGGCCGCCACCCGCGTCGCGGCCGAGGCCCCCGAGGTCGCCGACGGTGTGGCCGGCCGACTCCCCACGGCCACGGACGCGCTCGCGGCGCCCGACGGTACGCTCGGCGCACTCGGGGAGGCACCCCTGCACGTGGAGACGGTCGCCCCGGCCATCGACGGTGTCGACGCGCTCGCGGTCGGTATCGACTTCACCACCCGCGGGCCCGTCGTCCGGGCGCGCGTGACGGGCACGGATGGCGCACCCTCGCGCGCGGCGGCGCTGGACGCGCTCGCCGATGCGGGCCTCCCCGTCGCCGCGCTTGACCCGTTCGCCATCGCGGACAGCGACGACCTCGCGCTGTACGCCGGCGTCGCCGACCGGGACGACGAACAGCCGTTCATCCTCGCCCTGTTGCTCGTCGTCCTCGCCGCAGTCGTCGGGACGTTCGTACTGGGGCTCGGCAGCAGCGTGGGTTCCAGCGGGGGGTCCAGCGGGAGCGCGAGGGAGGCCCCGCAGGTGTCGTTCTCGTTCGATTACAGCGCCGACAACCAGCTCGTGACCATCATCCACAACGGCGGGGACAGCGTCGACGCGAGCGAACTGCAGGTCGTCTACGAGTCCGACGGGAGCACCGCGGTCGAACGCTGGCGTGACGACGACGACGGGACCGTCACCGCGGGCGACTCGTTCACCACCCGCCGGCCCATCGACTCCGGGGCGACGCTCCGTGTCGTCTGGCAGAACAGCGACGGGAGCGGCGGGGCGGTGCTGGGCGCGTTCGAGGCACCGTAGGGCACGCGACACGACCCCCTTCACGGCTTCTCAGGCACCCGTCGTCCGCGCCCTCGAGACGACCGCCAGCAGCGCCTCGTGCTTCACGAGCAGGAAGCCGGCCGCGACCAGCAGGAACCCCAGCACCGCGCCCGCCGACGGCACGTACCCGAACAGCCCCCAGGCGAGCGCCGCGGCGGTGACCGGTTCGGCGTAGTCGACGAGGCTGGCCTCGGTCGCACCGACGGTCCCCAGCAGGTAGAAGTAGAGGAGGAAGGCGACGACCCCCGAACCGAGGACGAGGAAGGCGAGCGCGCCGACCGCGGTGGGTGACGTGGGCAGCGCCTGTCGCTCGCCGCCCAGGAGGCTCCCCGCGTGGAGCGCGCCGGCGCCGAGGAGCATCCCCCAGCCCTGGAGCGCCCCGGGCGTGAGCCGCGGCGAGAGTCGGCGGACAAGCACCGTCCCGAGCGCCCACAGCACCGTGGCGCCGAGGATGAGCGCGACGCCAACGGGCGGGGCGGCGCCGACGCTCCCGGGCGCGCTGACGACGACGACGCCGAGGAACCCGAGCGCGACTCCGCCGTAGCCGGCCGGGGCGAGCCGCTCGTCGTCGAGGAGGACGGCGGCGAACAGGGCCGTGAGGACCGGCACCAGTGCGACGACCGCCGCGGCGACGGCTCCCGGGACGGTGGTCTGCCCGACGTACAGCAGCGCGTGGTAGCCGGCGATGAGCAGCGCCCCGACGAGACCGACCGCGAGCAGGTCGTCGCGCGTCCGGGGCAGCCAGACGCCGCGGAGCGCCCCCCACGCGAGCACGAACACGCCCGCGAGGTCGTACCGGAGCGCGGCGAACAGCAGCGGCGGCACCTCGTCCACCCCGGCCTCGATGGCGACGAACGACCCACCCCAGAGCGTGGCAAGCACGACGAACGCGAGCCCGACCGTTGGGAACTCGCTCCAACTATCTCCCACAGACATGATTCCAGTTCAACCGAATCGGCGTAGAGTTGTTAAACTCTTCTATCAATGTCGAGTGGATAGCTGTACCAGATTCGAGGATGATGGCCGGTAGCTAGGACCAGTCCGGATATCGCCGACCACTGTCGGGGACGGTGGAGTATTGGGCCCTCCCCGGGACCGACCAGTATGGATGAACGCGACGTTCGCATCCTGAAGGCCATCGCGGACCTCGAGACGGGGAGCCCCGAGCGGCTCCACGAGGCGACCGACATCCCGGTCTCCACGATCCACTACCGGCTGAACAACCTCCGCGAGGCCGGCGTCATCGAGAACGATCTCTACGACTTCGACCTCGACGAACTCGGCCTCGGCGTGACCGTGCTGGTGGAGGTACTGGCGGACTACTCCGGGCACCACGAGGCCGTCGCCGAGGCGATCCAGGAGATCGAAGGCGTGACACACCTCTTCTCGACGATGGGGGAGACGGACTTCGTGGCGCTCGCGCAGCTGCCGGGCGACGACACCGTGGGGGAACTGCTCCGGGCCTTCGAGGAGGTCCCGGAGGTCGAACGGACCAACTCGACGTACGTCATCGATACCCTCTACGAGGACGACCGCGCGCTGTCGTCGTACGGTATCGAGTCGCTGCTCTCTCACCTGGCCGACGAGTGAGTGGTCGGCGCCGGGGGTCCCCGGTGCGGGTCCGACCCGGCGGCACGGGTGAGGGCCAGCCGCGTCCCGACCATTCAAGCGGGCCGCCGTGGTAGCCCGGTGCATGTTCGACGAGGAGGACCTCGAAGCGATCCGGACGGGCCACGAGGAGTGGGCGGATGAGACGTACGGCCCGACGGTCGACCGCTTCGGGGAACGCAAGGAGACGTTCACCACCGACACCGGCGGGACCGAGGTGGACCCGCTGTACACGCCGGCCGACGTGGCCGACCTGGACTACGAGGAGGACCTCGGCAACCCGGCCGAGCCGCCGTACACGCGGGGTGTCTACTCGACGATGTACCGCGGGCGACTCTGGACGATGCGCCAGTACGCCGGGATGGGCACCGCGCGCGAGACCAACGAACGGTTCCACTACCTGATGGACGAGGGCCAGACCGGCCTCTCGATGGCGTTCGACCTGCCCACGCAGATGGGGTACGACTCGGACGCCGACATGGCCCAGGGCGAGGTCGGGAAGAGCGGCGTCGCCATCGACTCGCTCGACGACTTCGAGACCGTCTTCGACGGCATCCCGCTCGACGAGGTGAGCACGTCGATGACCATCAACGCCCCCGCGTCCGTCCTGCTCGCGATGTACATCGCCGTCGGCGACAAACAGGGCGTCGACCGCGAGGAGCTCCGGGGCACTATCCAGAACGACGTGCTCAAGGAGTACATCGCGCGTAACACCTTCATCTACCCCCCGGAGCCGTCGATGCGGCTCATCACGGACATCTTCGAGTACGCCGCCGAGGAGACGCCGAACTTCAACACCATCTCCATCTCCGGCTACCACATCCGGGAGGCCGGCTCGACCGCGGCCCAGGAGATCGCCTTCACCCTCGGCGACGGCATCGAGTACGTCGAGGCCGCCATCGAGGCCGGGCAGGACGTCGACGAGTTCGCCCCCCAGTTGAGCTTCTTCTTCGCCTCCTACAACAACATCCTCGAGGAGGTCGCGAAGTTCCGCGCCGCCCGGCGGATGTGGTACCGGATCATGGAGGAGCGCTTCGACGCCCAGAAGGAGGCCTCGAAGCAGCTGAAGTTCCACACCCAGACCGCGGGCTCGACGCTCACCGCCCAGCAGATCGAGAACAACGTCGTCCGCGTGGCCTACCAGGCCCTCGCAGCGGTGCTCGGCGGCACACAGAGCCTCCACACCAACGGGAAGGACGAGGCACTCAGCCTCCCGACGGAGAAGTCCGTGCGGACGGCGCTCCGGACCCAGCAGATCCTCGCCCACGAGTCCGGGGCGGCCGACACCATCGACCCGCTCGCCGGGAGCTACTACGTCGAGTCCCTGACCGACGAACTCGAGCAGGAGGCGTTCGACATCCTCGACGAGGTCGACGAGCGCGGTGGGATGCGCCAGGCCGTCGAGGCGGGCTGGGTCCAGCGCCAGATCCAGGATACGGCGTTCGAGCGCCAGCGCGAGATCGAGGCCGGCGAGCGGACCATCGTCGGCGTCAACGAGTACCGTGTCGAGGACGAGGAGAAGGCCGAGGACATCGAGGAGGTCTCGGAGGAGGAACAGGAGCGCCAGCGCCAGAACGTCCAGCAGCTCCGCGAGGAGCGCGACGGCGCGGCCGTCGAGGCCGTGCTGGAGGACCTTCGCGCGGCCTGCGAATCCGACGAGAACGTGATGCCGTACATCGTCGACGCGGTCAAGGCATACGCGACGACGGGCGAGATCTGTGACGCGATGCGGGACGTGTTCGGTGAGTACCGTGGGGCGACGGTCTGAGCGACGACCGAGGTAGCGGGCACCCAACCGGCGAAGAACCCACTATACGTTCGAGGTTTGCTCCAGACGGCACACGAGCGTCAGACACGCTCGACGCTATTTATATACGACGTCGGCGTACCGGGGGCATGCACCCGAGCGCGACCCCGGAGGACGTGGCGGCCTCACTCGCGACGGCGCGACGTGCCCTCGACGAGGGAGACGAGACGGTCGCCGCCGCCGATCTCGGCCGGGCGGCGGACTGGCTCCGAGCGCTCGGTCGCGGGATCGACCGGCCGGAGGCGTTCATCTACTACGAGGTCCTCGACGAGCGGCTGGCGGCCATCGACGCCGCGGTCGACGCCGGCGAGGACTCCGCCCCCGCCGTCCGGATCGCCCTCCAGCACGCCGAGCAACTGGTCGCGACGCTCCTCGGCCCGGAAGCGGCGAACCACGAGCCAGCGATGTAATCTCGGTACAGCCACCCGATCCCCACCCTATCTGAGTTGTGATCGGATTTCAGCCATAATTCAGCATATCCCTCCATGTCCTCCGCCCCCAGTCCCGTTCGCCACACGGGTCGCCAATCGGTCCGGCGACGGTAGCGATTAGTGCCGTCCCGCGGAACCGTCACCATGCACATCGACCACACCGGTATCGCGACCGACGACGCCGAGCGACTGGCCGACCTGTACGTCGACCTGCTCGGGTGCGAGTACGCCCACAGCGAGGAGTTCGACGGGATGGACGTCCACTTCCTCGACTTCGGGAACGGCTACCTCGAGCTGCTGGAGCCGCTGGAGGAGGGCACCATCGCGCGCTACCTCGAGAACAACGGCCCCGGCATCCACCATCTGGCCTTCGCGACCGACGACATCACGGCAGCGCTCGCCCGTGCCCGCGACCTGGACATCGAGGCCATCGATGAGGAACCCCGGCCGGGCGCGTGGGGCCACCGGGTCGCCTTCCTGCACCCCCGCGACACGGGCGGCGTGCTGATCGAGTTCGTCCAGCACTAGCCGAGCACGTCGCCGGCCGCGACCGTCCGTGGTTCGGGTGCCCCGTCGGGGTCTGGTCCGAGGACGGCGCAGTCGCCCGCCGCCTCGGCGTCCGGGAGGAGTATCTCGCCGCCGGCCAGGAGTGGCGCCACGACGCCGGCAGCCACGACGCCCGGATGCGTCAGCGGCCCCCGGACCGCGACCGTCGCGTCGGCATCGAGGCCCCACTCGCCGGCGACCTCGCGGGCAGCACCCAGCACGGTGCCGTGGCTCAGACTCCGGTCCTCGACCGCCAGGAGCGCGGTCTCCGGGTGGACCACGTCCGGCGGGGCGGTCGGGTTCTCGCTCCAGACCTCGCGCTCGAAGTAGGCGTGCGAGGGGTCCGCGGGGTCGTCGCCGTACGCGACGTACCGTGTGCCGGCGGGGTGGTCGTACTCCCCGACCCGCGCCGTCGGCACGACGAGCGCCTTCAGGTCGCCCTGGGCGCCCGTCTTCGGCGGGTCGAACTGTACCGTCGCACCGAGCATGGACGCACCGACGAGCGTCAGCACGGGCTCCGGGACCCGCTCGGCCGCGACCCCGACGACGGCACCCTCCCGGACGCCCTCGTTCCGGAGGTAGTTGCCGACCTTCCACGCCGTCGTGCAGAACCGCCGCCAGTCGTAGGCTCGCCCGGAAGGGGGATGGCGGAGCGCGGGGCGGTCGCTCCGGCGCTCGCGGGCCACGCAGTCGCCGAGGACTGCGAACTCGTCGGACATACCGGAGCCTATGGACGGGCCGGCGAAAAGGGTCCGGGGCTGGCCCGGTTCGCGAACAGGCGGCACCGCTCCCGCGCGCCGGGCCGTGGTACCGCGCTGGCGGAACCGACCGGAGGGTGGCGTTCCCCCCGCTCGGGTCGGCGGCCCGGCGATGGCTCGTCAGGGCACGGGGGCGCTGGCCGGGGACTGGTACTTGAATCTCCGTGTGCTCAGTAGCTCCGCGGCATCCCCAGTTCGTGCTCGCCGAGGTAGTTGAGGATCATCTCGTTGGAGACTGGCGCGGTCTTGGTCAGCCGTAGATTGCGCCAGATGTCGAACACCTCGTACTCGGGGGTGAAGCCGTTGCCGCCGTGGGTCTGGATGGCGCGGTCGGCCGCCTCCAGCCCGAACTCGCTGGTGAGGAGGCTCGCCGAGTTGGCTTCGGCGCCGCAGTCCTCGCCCTCGTCCCACTTCTTCGCGGCCTTGTAGGTCACCTCGCGCGCGGCGGTCAGTTTGGCGTACGACTCCGCGATGGGGTGCTGGATGGCCTGATGCGAGCCGATGGGGGCGCCGAAGACGTTCCGCTCGTTCGCGTAGTCGACCGCGAGGTCGACGGCCCGGAGACCCCCACCCAGTGCCGACGCTGCGCCCGCGATGCGCTCGGTGTTGAGCGTGTCCCACAGGAGGTAGAGCCCGCCGTCGACGGTGCCGAGCACGTCGTCCTCGGTCACACGGAGGCCATCGATGTCGACCTGGTACTGCTTCTCGAACCACGGGAGCTCGACCTCGACGTGTGTGAGGTCGATCGCGTCCCGGTTCGCGGGGTCCTCGACGAGGAACAGCGTCACGCCGCCGGTCGGGTTGGACTTGTCGAACTCCGAGGTCCGCGAGACCAGCAGCATCGTATCGGCGTTCTCCACGCCGGAGATCCACATCTTCTGGCCCGTCACCTCCCACTCACCGTCACCGACCTCCTCGGCCATCGTGTCGATGTTGAGGGTGTTCGTCCCGGCGGCGGCCTCGGTCAGGCCCATGCAGAAGGTCACGTCACCGTCAGCGATGCGTGGGAGGTACTCCTCCTTCTGCTCGGGCGTGCCGTGGCGCTGGATGCCGATGCCACCGAAGACGGGCGTGAGGACGAAGACGATGCCGCCCATCGTCCCGGCCCGCGACAGCTCCTCGATGACGATGGTCATCTCCAGCATCCCCAGTCCCTCGCCGCCGTACTCCTCGGGGATGGCGACGCCGAGCCAGCCAGCGTCGGCGAGCGCGTCCCAGTACTCGCGTGGGAACTCGTAGTTCTCGACGCACTCGCGCCAGTACTCGCGCGGGAAGTCGGCCGCCAGGTCCTGCACCGAGTCACGGATCATGTCGTGCAGCTCCGATTCGCCGGTTGCCATGTCCCGTGAGAACGGGCACCACGACTTAGCGGTTGTCCCCCGCAGGAGGGGACTATTTATCCGTGGAACCGTGTCTCGACGGGCCAGCCATGCCCGTTCGGTCGCTCACCGACCGGCCACCGCTCGTCGTCCCAGGGTGCCGCCGCCGAGCAGGTAGCCCCCCAGCGCGACCAGCCAGAGCATCACCGGGTAGACGATGAGGCGCTCGGTCCCGCCGTGACCGAAGGGGCCGAAGACGGCCGTGTTGCCACCGTCCCCGAGAACCATCAGGACGACGAAGACGAGGCCGAGCGCGCCCGCCAGCACCGACAGCCACCGCATCACGCCCGGGAACCGGGTCGCGAGGCCGAGCGCCTGCACGTTGAAGAACACGAACGCGAACAGCGCGCCGAGGCTGTGCGGTGCGCCCGTATCGAGCGGGAAGACGCCGGCGACGACCGCGCCCACACCGGCGAGGACGAAGGTGCCCAGCAGCCACCGCTTCCCGTGGCTCCGGTAGAGCAGGTAGCCCCCGGCGATGTTGGCGAGGCCGGCCAGGACGAGCAGCCCGTTGAACACGAGTGCCGTCTCCGGCGCGACGCCGAGGTCGCTGATGGCGCCGTTACGGAAGTCGTAGCCCGGAACCATCGCCGCCGCCAGCATGACGACGGTCAGGAAGCCCACGCCCAGCCCGAGGAAGACGCCCCCGGCGAGCCGCAGGTAGTCAGGTCCGTCCTCGCGGGCCGTGGATACGGCCCCGCGCTCGACGATTGTCTCTTGCATCGTGGTTCACCAGGTGGAGAGACGGTTCGTGGCAGCATAGCCGGGTTCGACGGTTCTCTCGCCGTGGGAACGACTCGTGAAGCGTGCTAGCGGTCGTCGCTGGTCGGCCGACGCTAGCCGATGGTTGCCCGCCCGACGAGCCGTTCGACCGTCAGTTCGAACAGCCGGAGAGTCAGTTCGGGGACGGACTCGTCGAACACGCGGACGGGGCCGAACCAGTCGTTGACCGTCGCGGCGTCGATGCCCCGTTCGTCGGGGTCGATCTCGTGGAGGTCGCCGCGGACGAGGATGCTCCAGGACTCGTACTGCCCGCCGTGGCCGTAGACGAGGAACTCCGGCCGCTCGGTCGCCGCGAGGAACTCGAGTTTGTCGCTCTCCCCGTCGTCGGTCAGCCGGACGTAGAAGTGGTCACCGTCGTAGTGGTAGTCGACGGGGACCGCGTACGCGTCGCCGCCGTCGGCGAGTGAGAGGACGCCGACATGGTGGGCAGCGAGCAGCTCGGCCACCTCCTCGTCGCTCAGTCCCCGCGTCGTGGCGTACTGGATGTTGTCCATATCCATGCACGAAGAACGCACCAGCACGGCTTCAACACCCCCGCTGTTCCCGGGTGATGGGAGTCACGCCAGGCAGGGCCCCGGGGCGGCGCTCGTCGGCGTGGTCAGTCCCCGACAACCGTCACGCGTGCGGCCGAGTGTTTGAACTCCGGGATCTTCGCCACGGGGTCGAGTTCGTCGCCCGTCAGCCGGTTGACCAGCGGGTCCGCGTAGTGGAACGTCGCGAAGACGGTGCCACGTCGGATGGCCGGTGTCACCTCGGCGGCCAGCGTCACGCTCCCGCGGTCGTTGGCCACCTCGACGGTGTCACCGTCCGTGATGTCGCGCGCCGTGGCGTCGTCCGGGTGGATCTGGAGAACGTCCTCGCCGCGCATCCGCATCAGTGTCCCCGAGCGCCGGGTGACGGCGCCGCTGTTGAAGTGCTGTAACACCCGTCCGGTCGTCAGCACGAGCTCGTCGTCGGCCACCGGGTCGACCGGGTCGACGTGCTCGACCGGCACGAGCGGTGCGCGCTGCGCGCCCGATTCGAACCGTTCGGCGTGGAGGACACCGACGCCCTCCGTGGCACCCTCCGGGAACGGCCAACGCTGGCTCCCCGTCCCGATCCCGTCGTAGCTCATCCCGGCGTAGATGGGTGAGACGCGCGTGAACTCCTCGAAGACCGCCTCCGGACCGTCGTAGTCGAACGGCTGGTCGGTGAGCCGGGCACCGAGTTCGCGGATGATCTCGAGGTCGCGCCGCGCATCGCCCGGCGGGTCGGCGTTGCGTCGCATCCGGATGACCTGGCGGTCGGTGTTGGTGACCGTTCCGGCCTTCTCCGCCCAGACGCACCCCGGGAGGACCACGTCCGCGTGTTCGACGGTCTCGGTGCGGAAGATGTCGTGGACCACGAGGCAGTCCAGGCGGTCGAGCGCGTCCGCGACCCGGTTCGCGTTCGGTTCGGTCACCGCGGGGTTCTCGCCGAAGACGTAGGCCCCCCGGACCCCGTCGCCGAACCGGTGAGTGGCCTCGACCTCCGTCAGCCCGGGTTCCGCGGGTGGCTCGACACCCCACTCGGCCGCGATGCGTTCGCGCGCCACCGGGTCGGTGACGGACTGGTACCCCGGCAGCACGTTCGGGAGTGCCCCCACGTCGCCCGCGCCCTGGACGTTGTTCTGGCCGCGGAGCGGGTTGACGCCGGTGCCCCGCTTGCCGACGTTCCCCGTGAGGAGCGCGAGGTTCAGCAGGGCGTGGACGTTGTCCGTCCCGCAGTGGTGCTGGCTCATCCCCATCCCGGTGAAGGCGGCGGCGCGGTCGGCCGCGCCGTAGGCCCGGGCGGCCGCCCGCAACTCGTCCGGATCAACGCCTGCCAGCTCGGCATTCGCCTCGACATCCACGTCCGCGACGAACGCCCGGAACGCCGCGACGCCCTCGACGCGCTCGTCGAGGAACGCCTCGTCGGTCAGTGCCTCCTCGACCAGGACCGCGGCGATGGCGTTCAGGAGTGGGATGTCGTATCCCGGGCGGACCGGGAGATGGTGGGTCGCGGCCTCCGTGGTCGCGTTCTCGCGGGGATCGATGTGGATCAGTTCGGTCCCGTTCTTGATGGCGGGGTAGAGATACGACCGGAAGATGACCGGGTGCTGTTCGGCGGGGTTGGCGCCGACGACGAGGAAGACGTCCGCCTCGCCGAGGTCGTCCAGCGAATTGGTCATCGCGCCCGCGCCGAACCGCTGGGCCATCGCGGCGACGGTCGAGGCGTGGCAGAGCCGCGCGCAGTTGTCGACGTTGTTGGTGCCGAGCAGGCGCGCGACCTTCTGGAGCAGGTAGTTCTCCTCGTTCGTGCAGTTCGAGGAGGCGAAGAAGGCGAGCGCGTCGGCGCCGTCGGTCGCGACGATGTCGGCGAACGTCCCGGTGACGCGGTCGAGGGCCTCGTCCCAGGAGGCGGTCACCAGCCGGCCCGACTCCCGGACGAGCGGTTGCGTGAGGCGGTCCTCGTGCTCGACCATCTGCCACGCGGCGCCGCCCTTCGGACAGATCTCGCCCTTCCGGTTGACCGGCCCCGTCCAGCCCCGTGCGGACGCCGTCTTCTCGCTGTACTGGAGGCTACAGCCGACCCCGCAGAACGGGCAGACGCTGGGGGCGGCCCGGAACGAGCGCTCACCGTCGTCCATATCCTGCCCTTGTGTCTAGTTCACAAAGCACTATCGGGGGGACGCGAGAACGGCGCCGCTGGGCAGGTGATGGACCGCGATGAATGGTCGGACGGCCGGGATTGCCTGGGGGTTCCAGCACGGGTGAGGCCTGCTCGCCTCCTCCACCCCGCGACCCCACGGGCGACAGGTGTCCCCGATACCGGTGCTCGCTTCCGCGCCTGACGGGGTTCTCGGGGTTAACCGGGCTCGTGCCTCCCTGCAGAGGCCGGTGCCCGGACCGCTGCCCTCGTGGGACGAGGCTTCGACGTTGGCTCGCAGGGCCCGCACTGGTTCTCCCAGACGCGCCCGGTGTTCGGTCCCAACATGAAGACCATTGGAGGCGAGGGAGCAGTGGCCTAACTGCCCGACCTAGTCCGGTCAGGTCGTAGACCGGTCCGGGTTAAGGGCCTTTCGGGAAGTGGGCGAGGATGCGGCGGGTTCCCGTGGGGGGAAACCGCGCGACCGCGGCGGTGTTCAGAGCAGTCCGAGCGTGCGTGCGTACCAGCCGGCGCCGGCCACCGGGACGACGGAGACGGCGGCGAGCGCCCACCGCTGGTAGGTGAGCAGCGCGGAGCTGCCGCCCAGAACGTCGACCCGCGCGGTGAAGGCGAAGGAGACCCCGATGACGAGGACGAACAGCCCGAACACGAGCGCGGCGCCCGCGACCAGCGCCGGGTCCGAGCGCTCCTCGCGGCCGGCCGCGAAGACGATGATGCTCACGAACGCCAGCAGGCCCGCCGCCAGCGGCGTCACCAGGCCCGAGCCGTAGTACGCCGAGACCGACGCCGCCGTCTCCTGCAGGTACGGCCACACCAGCACCGCGAGCACGAGCAGACAGCCAACGATACCCAGCGTCGGCGCCGCCTTCGTCCGGTCCATGTCGGGGCGTGCGACCGTCCACGTCTTAACGACGGCGTCTCCGGGTGCTCGGGTGTGTTCCGGACCCCCCGGGGCCGGCGCCCCGACCCACAACCGATAGGGTCCCCCGCCCGGAATGGCCGGTATGGCCCTCGGAGGCGCGACGAAGAAGCTCCAGCAGATCGTCGACATGGCGGAGGAGACGTACAAGCGGCTGAACGAACTGCGCGACCAGGTCCAGGAGATGCGCCAGACGGTCATCGACACGAACCGGCGGGTCCGCCGGCTGGAGCGGACCGTCGACGACCAGGGCGCGCTGATCGAGGCGCTCGCCCGGGACGCCGACGTGGACGTCGAGCAGGTGCTCGCGGAGGCCGCCATCGAGGAGGCCGAACCCACCACGTCGGAATCGGTCCCTGACGCGCGTGCCGACGCGACCGGCGACGCGACTGGCGACGCGGACGAGGTGGTCGGCGACGCGGAGGGGACGGACCCGTAGGCGTGGCTCCGTGGGCTCCGAGCCGGACGTGAACTGGCGGTGCTAGCCCATGAGCCGCTGATGGACGACCTTGATGCAGCGGTCCTGCACGAACTTGCGGCCGGACTCCTCGACGCGCGCGCCGGCCTCGTCGTCACGGATGTTCAGCTGGAGCCACACGGCGGCCACGTCCTCGCGCGCGAGCACCTCGTCGACGATGCCGGCGACCTCCTCGCTCGGGCGGAACACGTCGACGACATCGATCTCCGCCTCGACCTCGGCCAGCGAATCGTAGGCGCGGCGGCCCTGCACCTCGTCGGCGGTCGGGTTGACCGGGATGACGTCGTAGCCGTGCTCGATGAGGTACTGCGGGACGCCGTGTGCGGCCTTCCCCGGGGTGTCGGACATACCGACGACGGCGATGGTGTCGTGTTCGAGTATCTCGCGGAGTTCCTCGTCGGATTCGACCGGCATGGGTCGATGGAGTCGCCGGGGGGAGTAAAGCCTGGCGCGGGGACACCGGTAGCGCCGCGACGAGTGTCGTCTGGCGTCCAGGAGGGCCGAGCCCTGCGTCCCCGTACGATGACGGTTCCGGAACGGGCCGGCGGTCCACCTCGCAGTTTTTATATCCCGCGGCGGGCGGATGTAGTGTAGATGAGACGGCCGGGCGCGTTCGGACTCGCGGTGCTCCTCCTCGTCGCCAGCGTCGCTCCCGCGCTCGCACTGTCGGCGGCAGCCGGGGCCGGCGCGCCCGGCGGCCCGGCGACGGTGGCCCAGGTCGGCAACCAGGAGGTGGACTCCACCGAGTTCCGCATCACCGTCCACGAGAACACCTCCGCGCGGTGGACCTTCGTCTACAAGGTGACGCTCAGCAACGAGTCCCAGCGCGAGGACTTCCGGGCGTACGCCGAGCGGTTCAACACCCAGGAGACCGAGCTGTACACGAACTTCAGGGAGCGCTCGCGGCGCGTCACGGAGCAGGGAACCGACGCCACGGGCCGGCAGATGAACGCGACCGGGTTCTCGAAGCGGGCCTACATCCCGAGCCTCAACGAGAACCGGGGACTCGTCCGCATGAGCTTCGTGTGGACGAACTTCGCCATCAGGGAGGGTGACAGGATCGAGATGGGTGACGTCTTCGAGGGCGGGTTCTACATCGGCCCGGACCAGCGCCTCGTCGTCGAACACGGTCCGAACCTGCGGTTCCAGTCGGCCAACCCGAGCCCCATCATCGACGAGGAGTCCATCGCCGAGAGCGACACGCTGACCTGGCTCGGCGAGCAGGAGTTCGTCGACGAGCGCCCGCAGGTCCGCCTGGTCCCGCCGTCACAGCCAACCGCCACACCGTCGGCCACGCCGACGTCGCCACCGGGCAGCGAGAGCCCGACCGACACGGATCCCGGAGGCGGCTCGACGGGCTTCCTCCCCATCCTCGGGCTCGGCGTCGTCCTGTTGCTCGGCCTGGGGGTCGCGCTGGCGTACGGCGCCGGCGCGCTCCCGGGGACGGGTGACGACGACGACGGCGCCGCGGCGGCGACGGTCGATGACGGCGACGGTGACGGTGGAGGCGCGGACACCGGGGGCGGTGGTGCTGCGGCGGGCGCCGCTACCGAGCAGCCCGAGCCGGCCGTCCCGGACGAGGAGCTGCTCGAGGACGACCAGCGCGTCATGCAGTTGCTCGAGGAGAACGGCGGTCGGATGAAACAGGTCAACATCGTCGAGGAGACGGGCTGGTCGAAGTCGAAGGTCTCCATGCTCCTCTCGGACATGGAGGAGGAGGAGCAGATCTCGAAGCTCCGCGTCGGCCGCGAGAACATCATCTCGAAGAAGGGGATGGAGCCGGACGCCGCCGGCTCCCCCTTCGACGACGAGTGACGGCGCTCACCCGGCAGCCCGGCCTTCGTGTCCGGTCCCCCGGAGCGAGCCGAGGTAGCGCCACGCCAGCACCGCCGCCAGCAGGACCGGCAGGAACGTGAACACGGCGGCGACCGGCGAGAGCGTGATGGCGTCGCCGGCCGCGATGGTCAGCGTCATCGCCGTGATGCTCACCCCGACGGTGGCGCCGAAGACGAGCATGACGCCGGCGACGAGCGGACCCCAGCGGTGCCCCCGGTGGAGCCAGACGGCCGCCAGCAGGAGTGCCGGCACGACCAGCGAGAGGTCGAGGAAGTGCGAGACCAGCGCCATCGGGCCCCGTTCCGCGACGAGCAGTGGGGCCTCTCCGGTGAGGGTCGCCGGGACGAGTTCCGAGAGCCACAGCGCGGCCAGTCCGAGCGCGATGACGGTGAGAACGCCCGCGTACAGCGGACGGGAGACGTGCTCGCCGAGCGCCGCCGCGACCGTGTCCGGGTCGGTCGCGAGGAGGCCGCCGACGAGTGTGAACGTCGAGAGCCCGAACAGCGCGACGTAGACGAGGAACAGCTCGTTGAACGCGGTCGCCAGCCCGATGTTGGCCCACATGTAGCTCATGTAGACCAGCCCGCCGAGCCAGACGAGCCGGCCCCCGAGCGACCCGCGGGCCGCGTACCAGAGCCCGCTCGCGAGGACGGGGGCGCCGGCGAGGAGGATGGTGGCGTCCTGGACGCGGTTGAGTTCGACGATGGCCGCCGCCTCACGGTAGTGGCCGGGGCGGAACAGGCCGAGCAGTGTCGAGGCGATTGAGAGCAGGAGGATGGCGATGGTCGCACGGACCATCCACCGGTCGAGGTATCGGGTCATCTGTAATCACCGCTAGAACGGACGCGAGCAGCCGATTTAACCGGGTATTCCGGTTCTCGACCATCGAGAATCGAAGCCCGGAGCGAGCGGTCACCGGCCGTGGTCGCTCCCAGCCCTTGCCCGAAGTCGCTTCCGGGCTCCCCGCGGTCGCTACCGCCGGCCGATACTCGTCGAGAACAGCCCCCCGCCGTCAGGGGCGATGACCTCGACGGTCACCTCCTGCCCAAGCGTCGCCGTCGCGTCGGGTGCGGGCGGGTCGGCGGTCGCGCGGAGCGTGCCGTCGGCGGCGACCCAGAGGTAGCGCTGGTCGTCGCCGAACGGCTCGTCGAGCGTCGTCTCGTACAGCGTCCCGTTGGAGACGACGGTCACGATGGAGCCCTCTGGCACGGCATCCCCGTACAGGTGGACCAGTTCGATGCTGGACGCGTCGAACGCGAAGACGTCGAGTTCGAGGTCGAGCGAGGCGCTCGGCGGAACGGCGTCGACCCACGCGGGTCGGGTCGGGGCCGCGGTGCCGAGCCGGACCACCTCGTACGTGGTGTGGTAGGTCTGGCCCTCGCCGTAGTCGACCCGCACGTCGGCACTCCGGATGACCCCGTTCTCGTCGACGACGAGTCGCGAGACCGTGTCGGTCACGCCGTCGTTCCCGACACGGTCGATGGTCGCCTCCAGCGCGACGTAGCGCACGCCGTCGCGGGTCTCGATGCCTCTCACCTCGTGGTCGGTGCCGGCGAACTGGATGTCGCGCTGGAGGGTGCCGAACCAGACGAAGTACTCCGGCGGGTAGAGCCGTCTGGTCACGTCGTAGGTGGTCGAGCCGCTCTCGACGTGCCGGTTGTACTGGTGGGTGGTGTTGACCCACACGTCGTTCGTGATGACGCTCTCGTCACCACCGGCGTCGAACCCCGCCGAGGTGCCGTTCATGAGAGCGACCTCGCCGCCGGGCCCGGCCGTCAGCGTCAGGTCCAGTCGGTTGCTGACCGTACCGTTGTAGGTGCTCGTGACGGTCTGGTTCACCACGAACCCCTCGGCCAGCAGCACGCGCTGGTGGGCGCCGGTCAGGGCGACCGGGTTGACGATACCCTCGCGAGTGACGCCCGGTGCCAGGTCGTCGCCGACAGGGGTCTGGGTCGCTACGGGGGTATCGGTCGATGTCGGGGTCGCTGCGGGGGTGCCGGTCGCTGCGGGGGTGCCGGTCGATGTCGGGGTGGCCGTCGGTGTCGCGGTCGGCGTGCCTGCGGGGTCGCCAGTCAGAGAGGAGCAGCCGGCGAGCAGGACGAACAGCGCGACGAGGACGGTAACTCCGCGGTCCATGCGTACCCGCCGTCGCCCATCGACGACACGCTGTCGGCGATTCCCGCGCGATGAGAGCCTTGTGGCATATCGACACGACCACCCACTCTATACACCGCCAGTTATCCATTTATTGTGCCCATCCATGTAGAGTCTCGCCCGCAACACCGATAATGGACCCATATTCCAATAATCTCAGCCAGCGGCAGCGAGTCCGGAGCGACCCGTGGGGGTCGGGGGGTGGCCCCGGCAACGTATTTCTGCGAGGACCGCGTCGGTTCGAGATGCGCGCGCCAGCGCCAGCACCATGACCCACACACTCGAGATCAGCGACAACCTGAAAGAGCGGATGGAACGCCACCTGGAGGAGGACGAGACCCTCGAGGAGTTCGTCGAGGAGCTCCTCTCCATGTACGAGACGGAGGGCGCGTTCCTCCAGGAGGGGTACTCGGAGTGACACCACGCCGCGAGTGAGACCCACCTTCTCGTTCCGTGCGCGACCGCCGTCGAACCGCCGCTGGCGACAGTCTCACTCCTCGCCGAGGCCGTACTCGCCGCCGTAACGCATGAAGAAGTACGCGAGTCCGAGCACCGACAGCCCCGCGACCAGCGCGCCCAGAGCGAGCGTCCGTGCGTTCTCCGGTACCTCCGGAACGAGGCCGCCGCTATCCGTCGGCGTGGCGCCGGCGGTCCCCACGTTGACGGTGCCGATCATCCCAGCGCCCTCGTGCGGGATGCAGAAGTAGCCGTAGGTGCCCTCGACCTCGAAGGTGTGCTGGTAGGTTTCGCCACCACCCACCTCGCCATCGGGGTAGGAGTTGCGCGCGGCCCCCTCGGTGTCGAAGCCGCCGCTCGCGAAGAACTCGGCCTCGGCGGGGATGTCGTCCTCGTAGGCGGTCACGGAGTGGCCGATGGAGCCGACGTTCTCCCAGACCACCGTGTCGCCGGGCTCGATGGCGATGGTCTCGGGGTCGAACACGAGTCCGTCCGTCATCGCCACGGTGTGGGTGGTACCGTCCTGTGCGGTGGCGGTGCCGGTCGCGCCGGCGAGCGCACCGGCGCCGGCGGCCGTTCGGAGGAAGTCGCGCCGTGAGACGGCTGTGGACTCCGTGGACATACTCGTGCTTGCATCCACACCGGTATCATCCAATCCGTCGTTCTCACTGGTTGAGAGGTGACAGAACGCTCGCATGCTGCTCCTGGGTGGAGATTCCCGGCGCCGGGGAACCGCCGCTGCTTCTAATCCGTCTCGCGTCCCAGCCGATGGCGAGCAGATGTTCGACAGTACCCGGCCTCCGCTCGACACCGACGAGGGGGTGGGAAGGCTCCGATGACACGACACGTGCTGGTTCCCACCGACGGGTCGCCGCTGGCGCGCCAGGCGCTCCGGTACGCGCTGCGGGAGTTCCCGGACGCCGACATCACCGTCCTGCACGTGGTCGACCTGTTCGAGCCGACGTACGGCGAGCACCAGGGGTTCGAGCCGACGTACGAGCACATGATGGGCTCGGCGGAGTGGTACGAGGCCACCGAGCGGGTGACCGACGCCATCCTCGGCGCGGCCCGCGACCTGGCGGCGGACTACGACCGCGAGGTGGCCACCGACTCCGACATCGGCGACGTCGACCGGATCGTCCTGAGCTACGCCGACGAGGAGGACGTGGACCACATCGTCCTCGGAGCGCACGGCAGGGAGGGCGCGGACAGGCCGTTCTTCGGGAGCGTCGCCGACACGGTCGCTCGCCGGGCCTCGGTCCCGGTGACGCTCGTCCGGTGAGGCCGGCGCATCCTCGCCGCCCGTCCGTCAGCGCGCGACGGTGACGGGGACGGGTGACCGCCGGAGGACGGTCTCGGCGACGCTGCCGAGCAGTATCCGCCCGACGCCCGTCCGCCCGTGACTTCCGATGACGACGTGGTCGACCTCGTCGAGCGCGGCGTACTCGAGGATGGTCCTGGCAGGATCGCCGAACGCGACCTCCGTCTCGGTCGCGACACCCCGCGAGTCGGCGTGGGCCGTGGCCGCCGCCAGGATCCGCTCGGCATCGTGCTGTGCGGCATCCATCGCGCCGTCGAGCCCCCGGCTCCCGTGCGTGGCGAGCGCCCGCAGCGGGTCGACGACGTGGACCACCAGGAGCGTCCCCGGGAACGCCTCGACGGCGAGTTCCAGTGCCGTCCACGCCGGGTCCGAGTCGTCGATGGGGACCAGTACGACCATGGCTGCGGCTACGTGTCGGGGAAGAAGAAGCGGTGGGGTGACTCCGGCGATCTGAGAACGCCGAGCGAGGGCCTGCTGGCACACGACGGTTCGCTACCGGCGTGCCGGAGCCGGGGCGGTGGCAGAACCGGGGGTTCGGGAGTCGGGGGGCGACCGGAAGTCGCCGGGGGGTGTGCCGGGTGCTCAGACCAGCAGCTGGATGTCGGCCTCGGCCATCTCCTGGAAGGCGCTGGCCGCACCGACGCCGGTCTCGACCTCGTCGAAGAAGTCGTCCTCGTCGTAGCCCATCAGGTCGATGGTCATCTGGCAGGCCTGGAACCGGACGCCCTGGTCGATGGAGGTCTCGATGAGTTCGCGGACCGTGGCGACCTCGTTGTCGGCGATCTGCTTCGCCATCATCCGGGTCGTGACCCGGTCCATCCCCGGGAGCGCGCCGACCACGTTGGGGACGGGCATATTGGGGTTGCCGACGGCGCTCAGCTTGAGGTCGTCGGCCTTCTCCTCGTGGAGGATCTCGAGCCCCCAGAAGGTGTGGAACACGGTCACGTCGTATCCGAAGGCGGCCGCCGTGCTCGCGAGGATGAGCGGCGGGTAGGCCATGTCGAGGGTCCCCTTCGTCGCGATGATGACCATCTTCTGGGTATCGTCGTCCACCTCGGTACGGACGGCCGCGAGTTCGTCCTCCAGGTCGTCGATACGGGACTGGAGTGCCTCGAACTCCTCGGCCGAGGGTGCGCCGTCGGGGGTGGGCTGGGTGTCCGTGCTCATCGTCACTCGGTCTTGCGGATGTAGTGGCGGTAGACGGCCTCGCCGTCCTCCGTGCCCTCCTCCTGGTCGACGAGCTCGGCGTCCTCGGTCGAGTCCGCCCAGCCCGCGATGTCGCTCATGCTCCCGGAGTCGGTCGCGACCACCTCCAGCGTGGCGCCGGGGGCGAGCCCGTCGAAGGCTCCCTTGGTCTTGATGACCGGCATCGGGCAGTTCTGTCCCTTCACGTCGAGCGTCTCGGTAGGTGTTTCCGTGCTCATGTTTCGGATGTCCTCTATTGGGACTATCGCACAATATCGGCTTGCCCGTGATAAGTATATCGATTATTGCCCAATCAATACACAACCATCTCGGCTACGCACACGCGGGGAACGAGAACCCGTGACGGCAGGGACATCCTCTGAAGGCTTCGGAGCGCCATCTGTCGCAGTCCGGGAGCAGTTCGTTCCGTGCTCCCCCGCGAGAGCGGGCCATAGATCGCTCCGGCGCGAACCTAATATTGCGGTAGATTGGAAATACTATGCAAAATCTTAAGTCGATCACTCCAGTACGGGGGAATGCACACATGAACCCGGACGAGTTGGGCGTCGAGATGCCCGACGTGACTGTTGAATCGACCAGCCCCGAGCAGCTCAAGGCCCGTATCGACGACGGGGAGGCGGTCACCCTGCTGGACGCCCGGATGTCGAGCGACTACGAGGAGTGGGCCATCGACGGCGAGAACGTCGAGTCCATCAACGTCCCCTACTTCCAGTTCCTGGACGAGGAGATCGACGACGCGGTGCTGGAGCAGCTGCCCGAGGACGACCACATGACCGTCCTCTGCGCGAAGGGCGGTGCCAGCGAGTACGTCGCGGCCGAACTCTCCGTCCGCGGCTACGACGTCGACCACCTCGAGGACGGGATGAACGGCTGGGCCTCCATCTACGAGGCCGAGGAGATCACCGGCTACGACGGCGCGGGGACGCTCGTCCAGTACCAGCGCCCCTCCAGCGGCTGCCTGGGCTACATGGTCTACGACGGCGACGAGGCCGCCGTCATCGACCCGCTGCGCGCGTTCACCGACCGCTACCTCGAGGACGCCGCCGAACTCGGTGTCGACCTGACGTACGCCATCGATACCCACATCCACGCCGATCACATCTCCGGCGTGCGCGCGCTCGTCGAGGAGGGCGTCGAGGGTGTCGTCCCCGCGGCCGCCGCCGAGCGCGGCGTCACCTACACCGACCAGGTGACGCTGGCCGAGGACGGCGACGAGTTCGATGTCGGCGACGCCACCATCGAGACCGTGTTCACCCCCGGCCACACGACCGGGATGACGAGCTACCTCGTCGACGACAGCCTGCTGGCGACGGGTGACGGCCTCTTCATCGAGAGCGTCGCCCGCCCGGACCTCGAGGAGGGCGACGACGGCGCGCCGGACGCCGCCCGGATGCTCTACGAGAGCCTGCAGGAGCGCGTCCTCACGCTCGACGACGACGTGCTGGTCGGCGGCGCCCACTTCAGCGACGCCGCAGAACCCGCCGACGACGGGACCTACACGGCCCCCATCGGTGACCTCAGAGAGCGGATGGACGCGCTCTCGATGGACGAGGACGACTTCGTCGACCTGGTGCTGGCGGATATGCCGCCCCGGCCGGCCAACTACGAGGACATCATCGCGACGAACCTCGGACAGCAGGCGGCCGACGACGAGGAAGCGTTCACCCTCGAGCTGGGCCCGAACAACTGCGCCGCCAGCCAGGATGCGCTCACGAGTGACTGAGGGGAGATAGATGCTCAGTGGACTACTCGGGCTGGAGACGTTCTTCCCGAACGGCGTGAGTCACTACGCCATCGGCGGCCTGCTCGTCGGACTCGGGACGGCCGTCATCTACTACGGGACGGGCATCCCGGCCGGCGCGAGCACGTTCCTGGAGTCGACCCTGTCGTACGTCTCCGACCGGGACCGGTTCCAGCGGTACCGCGCGTCCCGTGACTGGCGAGTGGTCTTCACCGTCGGCATCGTCCTCGGGGCGGCCGTCTACGCCCTCACGATTCAGGGCGGCGCGTGGACGACCGCGGTCGCCCCGTGGCGGCTGTTCGTCGGCGGTACGCTCGTCGGTGTCGGCACCCGTGTCGGGAAGGGCTGTACCTCCGGCCACGGCATCTGTGGCGTCGGCTCCGTCTCCCGGACGTCCATCGTCGGCGTGGTGACGTTCATGCTCGTCGCCATCGTCACCGCGAACGTCGTCGCCGCGCTGGGGGTGACACCGTGAGCAGCGGCCGACACCCGCTGTTCCTGCCGACGGTGCTGGTCGGCGGGCTGATCTTCGGCTTCGGCCTCGGCATCAGTCAGATGGCCCGCCCGGAGGTCGTGCTCGACTTCCTCACGTTCGAGGACCTGGGGCTGCTGTTCGTGATGGGTGGCGGCTCCGTGGTCGCCGGGCTCGCGTTCTGGTTCGTCCCGCGCCTGCGCGACGGGGCACCACTCACCGGCCGCCGGTACGAGCGCCGGCTGAAGGCGTTCGACCGGCGGGTCCTCGTCGGCGGCGGCATCTTCGGCGTCGGCTGGGGGCTGGCCGGCATCTGCCCCGGCGCGGCCTACGCCAGCCTCGGGGTGGGCAACTGGCCCATCCTCTACGCCATCGCCGGGATGTTCCTCGGCGCGTACGCGCAGGGCGTCTGGCGAAGCAAGCGCGCCGACGATACGGCCACCCCGACCCCCAGCGACGACTGACCACCACTCCGGTCGCTTCCCCGTTCTCCGCCTCGCTCCCATAACCTTGGAATTACCGTGCAATATTATGTCGGGAGACGCTCTAGGTGAGGGTAGCATTATGAGCGAGACACAGGCGGAGAAGACGGTCGATTCGCGGGGGGCTGCCTGCCCTGGTCCCCTGATGGACCTCGTCGGCGCGATCCGCGAGGTCGACTCCGGAACCGTGGTCGCCCTGCTGAGCGACAACGACCAGTCGCTGGTCGACGTGCCCGAGTGGGCCGCCGAGTCCGGGAACGAGGTCGTCGGGACCGAGGAGGCAGAGGACCACTACCGCATCCTGGTGAGGAAAGCATGACCCGAGATGTCGTCATCGTGGGCGGCGGGACAGGCGGCGCCGTCCTCGCCAACGACCTGGCCGACCGGTTCGCGTCGGAGATCGACGCGGGCGACGTGCGCGTCACGCTCGTCAACGACAGCGATGACCACGTCTACAAACCGGTCTGGCTGTACGTCCCGTTCGGCAAGCGCGAGCCGTCGGACGGCCGGCGACCCCTCCGCGACCTGGTCGACAGCCGTGTCGATGTCGTCATCGACCGTGTCACGGACATCGACACGGACGCCCAGCGCCTGACCTACCGCGACGGTAGCGGGCCGGGCCGGTACGACAAACTGGTGCTCGCGACGGGGTCGCGACTCGCGCCCGAGGAGATCCCCGGCCTGGTCGAGGGAGGCCACGACTACTACACCGAGGAGGGTGCGCTGGCGCTGCAGGAGGAACTGCTCTCGTTCACCGAGGGGCACCTCGTCCTGAGCGTCATCGGGTCACCCCACATGTGCCCGGCGGCGCCGCTGGAGTTCGTCTTCATGGCCGACGACTGGTTCCGCAAGCGTGGCCTCCGCGAGGACATCGACATCACCTACACCTACCCCATCCAGCGCGTCCACGGCAACCCCCACATCGCGGAGTGGGCGGCACCGCTGATGGAGGAGCGGGACATCAACGTCGAGACGTTCTTCAACGCCGAGGAGATCGACGCCGAGAACGGCGTGATGACCTCGATGGAGGGCGGCGAACTCGACTACGACCTGCTCGTCACCATCCCGCCCCACCGGGGCATCGACCTGGTGGAGGAGGCGGGGCTCGGCGACCGCGGCTGGGTCGAGGTCGACAAGGGGACGCTGGAGGCCGTCCACGCCGACAACGTCTACGCCATCGGCGACACCGCCGACACGGGCGTCCCGAAGGCCGGCAGCGTCGCGCACTACCAGGCCGGCGTCGTCGCCCAGCGCATCGCCAGCGAACTCCGGGACCGCCCCGCGACGGAGGTCTACCACGGCAAGACGGTCTGCTTCATCGAGACCGGCATGGACGCGGCCTCGTACGTCGAGTTCGACTACGAGAACCCGCCGACGCCACCGGCACCGTCGAAGAAGCTCCACTGGGCGAAACTCGCGTACAACGAGTCCTACTGGCTGACCGCACGGGGGCTGCTCTGAGCATGACCGACGAGGAGACCCCCCGGACAGAGACGGACGGCTCCGGCGAGGCGGCCGAAGCATCCGAGGCGGCCGAGGCGGAGGCCGAGAGCGGGACCGACGAGGCGGCCGCGGCAGCGGCGACCGAGGCCACCGACGAGACCCCTGCCGGACCGACCGGCCGCGAACAGCTCGAATCGGCCATCGAGGAGAACCCGGAGGCCGTCGCGACGTTCGTCCGGCGGCTGGACGCGGTCAACGAGCTGCTGGACGTGCTGGCACTCGGCGAGGAGGCGATGACCGACGAGATGGTCGTCGAGCTGGCCGACACGGGGTCGACGCTGGCCGAGTCCGCCGACGGCCTCGCCACCGAGGAGACGGTGCGACTCGCCGAGAGCATCGGCGCCAACGGCGACGAACTGGCCGACGCGCTGGAGACGCTCGTCGACCTCCAGCGCCGGGGCACGCTGCAGGAACTCGCAGAGGTCGCGGAGGTCGTCTCGCTGGCGAGCGACGCGCTGACCGACGAGATGGTCGTCTCGCTCGCCGGGACAGGCGCCAGCCTCGGCGAACTGGCCGACACCGCCGCCGAGCCCGACACCCGTGACGGCCTCGCCCGACTCCTCTCGGCGGTGGGAACCGCCGAGCGGACCGAGCGGGCGTCACCCAGCACGCTCTCGCTCGTGAAGTCGCTCCGTGACGACGACGTCAAGCAGGGGATGGCGTACGTGATCGCCCTCGCGAAGGCCATCGGTGCGGGCGCCGGCGACCCGACTGGAGAGGACTGACCCCGGCTCGACCGGCGGCCATCCGGAAACTGGACGACGCACAATATTGGGAATAAACAACAAAACTATGCGCACGCGTCGCCACGTTACACGTATGCGCGCCGTCTACGCCACCGACCTGTCCGACGCCATCGAGACCGCCATGGGCTCTCGCATCTGCCTGGAGTGCCTCGAGCGGTACGGAATCACCGAGATCCACCTCGTCCACGTGACCAGTCCGAACGTGACGACCGGGATGCCCGGCAGCGACTTCGGCAAGCGGGCCCGGACGGGCCTCGACCGCCAGCGCGAACTGCTGGCGGCCGAG